>JAGQJA010000372.1 GCA_020430845.1 Myxococcales bacterium | reverse complement strand
AGGCCCGCGATGAGCTGCACCGCGTTCTCGTGGGTGAGGAGGCGTCGGGCGACGGCGAGATCGACGTCGTCGAACTTCCGGCCCGCGTACGCGTCGGCCAGGAACGCCACGAGATCGGTCTCGGCGCGCGTGCGCAGCTCACCCTGCGTCGGGAGCGAGCGCTCCACGGGGCGGATCTTGTAGGTCAGCCTCAGCATGTAGAGGTGACCGATGTCCTTGGGCGTGACGACGCTGATCGCGGTGCCGGTCTTGCCCGCGCGCCCGGTGCGGCCGGTGCGGTGCACGTAGTACTCGGCCGACTCGGGGAAGTCGGCGTTGATGACGTGCGTGAGGTGCGAGATGTCGATGCCGCGCGCCGCCACGTCTGTGGCGACGAGGAAGCGCAGCTTGCCCTCGCGCGTCTTGGCCATCACGGTCTCGCGCTCGCGCTGATCGAGATCGCCGTTGAGCCAGTCGGCGTCGTAGCCACGCGCGTTGAGCGCCTCGCACACGCGCTCGGTCTCTTCGCGCGTGTTGCAGAAGACGATCGCGCTCTCGGGATCCTCGACCTCGACGATGCGAACGAGCGCGCCGCGCTTGTCGCCCTCGCGCACCAGGTACGTGAAGTGGTTGATCTCGAGGGCGCCGACCTGGTCGCTCGACAGCGTCACGTACTCTGGATCGCGCAGGTGGCTCGTGGCCAGGCGCTCGACGTCGGGCGGGATCGTGGCGCTGAAGTAGAGGCCCTGCCGCTCCTTGGGCAGGTGGTCGATGATCGCGTTGAGCTCCTTGGCGAAGCCCATCGACAGCATCTCGTCGGCCTCGTCGAGCACGAACACGCGGATCGCGCTCGGGTCGAGCGTCCCGCGCCGCAGGTGATCGAGCACGCGACCGGGCGTGCCGGCGACGACCTGCGCGCCCTCCTCGAGGGCCTGGATCTGCTTGCCCATCGGGGCGCCGCCGTAGATGGCGGTCACGCGCGTCTCGCGGAACTTGCCGAGGCGCTCGAGCTCGGCCGCGACCTGCAGCGCGAGCTCGCGCGTCGGCGTCAGGATGAGCGCCTGCACGCCGGGCACCGACTTCTTGACGAGCGCGTCGAGGATCGGGAGCCCGAACGCGGCGGTCTTGCCGGTGCCGGTGCGCGCCTGGACGACGAGGTTCTTGCCGCGGGAGGCCGGCTCGAACACGGCGAGCTGGACGGGGGTGGGGTTCGTGTAGCCGAGCGCGTCGACGGCCTGCCGGATGTCGGGGCTGAGGGCGAGGGCGTCGAACGTGGGGGGCGGGGGCGGCGCGGCTGCTTCGGCAGCGGCCTGGGGCAAAGCTTCGGAATTCATTCAGGTCACCTTATAAACGAGTCGACCTCGCGGCGCACGGGGGCAAGCGCCGCCGCACTCCGACCCACCGCGCTGCGGTGGGCACGCTCGAGGCGGGTCAGCGCCGCCATCGCGTCGACTCCACGGGGTTGCGCCGCGCACGCGCGACGGACTTCTTCGTATCGATCCCACTCCGGGCGGCGGGCCTCGGAGTAGCGGCGCTCGGCGTCCGCGTCGTCGCGGGCCTCGACGGCCGCCTTGGCCGCGCGGTCGAGCGCGCCCGAGAGCTCTTCGATTCCAGCGCGGCAGGGGCCCTGCGCGACGGCCTCGTGGGGCGCGTCGCCGAACAGGGTGAGACCGACCTGCCAGATGTTGGAAATGACGAACGCAGCCGTGAGCGCGATGTACACCGCGTAGACCGCGCGCGTCGTGCGCCGGCTCTTGGCCTTCTCCGCCACGTGCACGGTCTAGCGCTCCGCGGGTAGATCCGTCAATCTGCGCACCGCATGATCGACAACAAGCCCAGGCCCGGCGCGCTCGTCGGGGAGGTCGCCCTCGTCACGGGGGGAGGCAGAGGAATCGGCAAAGCCATCGCGATCGCCCTCGCGGGGCGCGGCGCGAAGGTCGTCGTCACGGGGCGCGACGAGCGGGCGCTCGGCGAGACCGTGGGCGAGATCGTCTACCAGGGCGGCGCGGCGCGACACCTCGCGGGCGACGTGCGCGACGCGGCGCACCTACGGCAGGCGGTCTCGCGGGCGGTGGACGTGTTCGGCGGGCTGCACATCGTGGTCGCCAACGCGGGCCAGAGCGGGCGGGTCGATCTCGGCACCGACCTCGAGCGGGCGCGCGCCATCCTCGACACCAACGTGATCGGCGCCTACCAGACGCTCGACGCCGCGGCGCCGAGCATGGGCGGGCCGGGGCGCGTGGTGCTCGTGAGCAGCGTCCTCGCCAAGTTCGGGGTGCCCGGCTACGCGGCGTACTGCGCGAGCAAGGCGGGACTGCTCGGGCTCGCGCGGGCGGCGGCGCACGAGCTCGGCCCGCGTGGCATCACGGTCAATGCCGTCACGCCCGGGTGGGTCGACACCCACATGGCCGACGCGGGCCTGTCGGAGATCGCAGCCGCCGAAGGAAAGAGCGTCGAGCAGGTCAAACGCGAGGCGTGCGAGCGTTTTCCGCTCGGGCGCTTCATCGAGCCCGAGGAGGTGGCCGAGCTCGTGTGCTTCTTGTGCACGCGAGCCGCCGACGCCATCACCGGCCAGGCGCTGTCGATCTGCGGCGGCGCCACCGCGTTCGGCACCTGAGCAAGCGCGTCACGGTCGGGCGCGGAGCTGCTTGATGCGCAGCTCCATGCTCATCTTGTCCATGTAGCTGAGCTCGCCGGCGTGCATGTACTGCTCGTAGACCTCGGCGGCGTCCTCGTTGCGCCCCATCTTCTCGAGCGCGCGTCCGATGTCGTAGAGCAGGTCGGGCTTGGGCGTGACGAGGTACGCCGCGCGAAAGCGCTCGATCGCCAGCTCGTACTCCCCGCGCGCGTAGTGCACCGTGCCTTCGTTGAAGAGGCGCTTGGCGAGGTCTTCGTCGCCCGGGCGCGGGGCGCGGGGGCCAGGAGGCCCGGCGTCGGCGTCGGTCGTGTCGGGGCTCTGCGGCACCGCGGCGACCTTCTGGACGTCCACGACGACGGCGCCGCCCGGACGCGCGGGCTCGGGGGCGGACGGCCCACAGGCGGTCGCGACGACGAGCAGCGCTGCGGCGCGCGCGGGGGACCGTTGGAGGGGCACCGAGGTGGATTATCGCCGGGATCGCCGCGCCGGCCGCGCAGTTTCACGCCGGCGCCCTTGACCCCGCGCCGGGTGCTCATATATTTCAAATTGTTTTGAAACATTCGGTTGCAGTGAATGGCGGCGTCGCGGTGCGCCGGATCCCGCCGCGTGAGCCCTCCGGGGAGCTCGCCGCTGCCCGAGGGGCCATCGCGGCCCTCCGTGACACGGCGCACGTCGAGGACGTCAGCCCGCACACCCGGGCGCGGCTCGGCGACGCCGCGGAGCTGCTCGCCGACGACATCGCCCGCGTCGAGGCGCTCGTCGCCTCCTGCGGCGCCGGCGGGGTGCCGCCTGCGACGGGCGCGGCCGACCACCTGCTGCGCTCGGGCGGCAAACGTGTGCGGCCGATGGCGCTGATGCTCGCCGCGTCGTGCTTCGGTGCCGTGACCGAGGGCGCGCGCGAGCTCGCCGCCGTCGCCGAGCTGATCCACGCCGCCACGCTGCTCCACGACGACGTGATCGACGACGGCGACGAGCGGCGCGGCTCGCCGACGGCGCGGCGCGTGTGGGGCAACGCGGTCAGCGTGCTCGCGGGCGACATGCTCCTCGTCCAGGCGCTCCGCATCGCGTCGCGCGTCGGACCCCGAGAGACGTGGAGCGAGCTGCTCGCGACGCTCGGTGAGCTCGTGGACGGCGAGGTCGTGCAGCTCCGCGGGCGAAGCGCGCTCGTGGCCGACGAGGACGCGTACTTCGCCGTGGTGCGCGGCAAGACGGCGTCGCTCTTCCGCTGGGCGCTCCGCGCGGGCGCGCGTACGACCGACGCACCCGAGCCTGCCGTCGACGCGCTGGGGCGCTTCGGTGAGCACCTCGGCGTGGCGTTCCAGCTCGTCGACGACGTGCTCGACTACGCGGGCGACGCCGAGCGGACGGGCAAGACGCTGCTCGCCGACGCGCTCGAGGGCAAGGTGACGCTCCCGCTCCTGCTCGCCCTGGCGCGGGACGAGAGTCTGGCGGCCGAGCTGACCGGCTGCCGCGCGGGCGACGCGGGCGCGGCGACGAGGCTGGCCGCGGGCGTGCGCGCGGCGGGCACGTGCGACGTGGTGCGCGCGCGGGCGGTGGCCGAGACCGAACGTGCGGTGCGCGAGCTCGACGTGCTCCCTCCGTCGGCGGCGCGCGAGCTGCTCGCGGCGGTGGCGCGGGATCTCGGCGCGCGCGCCTGCTGAGGCCTGGATCTCTCTTTACTTCGGAGGCCGTTCGGCGGAACACTCGCGGGACGTCACGGAGGGTCTTTGCCGAAGGAGAAGCACGCGCTCAGCGCCAGCGAGGTCGCCGTCAGCGACGCCGTGGGGCGCCTCA
>JAGQJA010000371.1 GCA_020430845.1 Myxococcales bacterium | reverse complement strand
CTGCCTCGCGCCGGTCGCCAAGGTCCTGATGGACAACTTCGGCGTCAAGCGGGGCCTCATGACGACGGTGCACTCGTACACGAACGACCAGCACATCCTCGACGTGCCGCACCGCAAGGGCGACCTCCGCAGGGCCCGCGCGGCCGCGCAGAACATGATCCCCTCGACGACGGGCGCCGCCCGCGCGCTCTCCGAGGTCATCCCCGAGCTCAAGGGCAAGTTCGACGGTCAGGCGATCCGCGTGCCGACGATGGACGTCAGCGTCGTCGACCTCACGTTCGAGTCGGACAAGCCGTTCACCAAGGACTCGCTCCACGCCGCCATGAAGAAGGCGAGCGAGGGCTCGCTCAAGGGCATCCTCGCGTACACCGAGGAGCAGCTCGTCTCGAGCGACTTCATCGGCGATCCCCACTCGTCGACCTTCGACGCCACCGTCACGGCCGTCATGGGCGACAACTTCGCCAAGGTCATGAGCTGGTACGATAACGAGTGGGGCTTCTCGAACCGCATGGTCGAGCTCGCTCAGCTCATGGGCAGCAAGCTCTGAGCCGCGCATGACCACGCTCGCCGGCATCAAGAAGGTCACCGAGCTCGACGTCGAGAACAAGCGCGTCTTCGTGCGCGTCGACTTCAACGTCCCCCTCGACGGCGGAAAGATCACCGACGACGCGCGCATCGTCGAGGCGCTCCCCACGATCAAGCACGTGCTCGATCGCGGCGGGCGCCTCGTGCTCGCGAGCCACCTCGGTCGGCCCAAGCCGGGCAAGACCGAGGGCTTGAGCCTCGAGCCGTGCGGCGCGCGCCTCGCCGAGCTCCTCGGCGTCGAGGTGCACCTGCCCGACGACTGCGTCGGCGACTCGGCCAAGAAGGTCGTCTTCGACCTGCGCGCCGGTCAGGTGTGTCTGCTCGAGAACCTGCGCTTTCACCCCGAAGAGGAGAAGGACGACGAGACGTTCGCCGCGCAGCTCGCCGAGCTGTGCGACGTCTACGTCGACGACGCCTTCGGCTGCGTGCACCGCGCCCACGCGAGCGTGCACGCGCTGCCCAAGCTCGTCGCCGACAAGGCGTGCGGCTTTCTCCTCGAGAAGGAGATCGACGCCCTGGGCAAGCTCGTCACCGCGCCCGACAAGCCCTTCGTCGCCATCCTGGGCGGCGCCAAGGTGTCCGACAAGATCGCCGTCATCGAGTCGCTGCTCGAGCGGGTCGACGCGCTCGTCATCGGCGGCGCGATGGCCAACACGTTCCTCGCGGCCAAGCACCTCGACGTGAAGGCGTCCAAGGTCGAGGGCGACAAGCTCGCCCTCGCGCGCACCATCCTCGAGAAGGCCGACGCGAAGAAGGTCGCGATCCTGCTGCCCGTCGACGTCGTCGTCGCGCAGTCGATCGAGGCCAAAGAAGGACGCGCGGTCGACGTCGGCGCCATCCCCGATGGGCACATGGCGCTCGACATCGGGCCCAAGTCGCTCGAGCTGTTCGCGGCGCGCATCGCCGGCGCCAAGTCGGTCTTCTGGAACGGCCCGATGGGCCTGTTCGAGCGCGAGCCGTTCTCGGCGGGCACTTTCGGCGTGGCCAAGGCGCTGGCCGGCGCGAGCGCGTTCACGGTCGTCGGCGGCGGTGACAGCGCGGCCGCCGTCAAGCAGGCTGGCGGCGAAATCGCCAAGAAGATCAATCATATATCCACGGGCGGCGGCGCGTCCCTCGAGCTCATCGAGGGGAAGAAATTGCCGGGCATCGAGGTTCTCCGAGCGTAAGAAGGGTCGAGCCACATGCACCCGAAGAGGCGCCCGCTCATCGCGGGCAACTGGAAGATGTTCAAGGGGGGCCCGGCCGGCCTCGAGCTCGCAGGCGCGTGCAAGGAGCTCGCGCCGAAGGTCCGCGGCGTCGATCTCGTCATCGCGCCGCCGTTCACCGTCCTGGCCGCCGCCGCGGCCGACCTCGACGGCACGACCGTCGGGCTCGCGGCGCAGAACCTCTACCCCAAGGACTCTGGGGCCTTCACCGGCGAGATCAGCGCGCCGATGCTCAAGGAGTGTGGCTGCGCGTGGGTCATCGTGGGCCACAGCGAGCGCCGTCAGTACTTCGGCGACACCGACGCGCTCGTCGCCGACAAGGTCGCCGCGGCGCTCTCGCACGATTTGTTGCCGATCGCGTGCGTGGGCGAGACGCTCGCGCAGCGCGAAGGCGGCGAGACGCTCCGCGTCGTCAAGCAGCAGGTCGAGGCCTTCCTCGACGTCATCGCCCAGTCCAAGGCGGCCGTGGCCATCGCGTACGAGCCCGTGTGGGCGATCGGCACGGGCAAGACGGCCGGCCCGGCCGAGGCCGAAGAGGTCCACGCCGCGATCCGCACGTGGCTGTCGAACAAGTCCGCAGAGCTCGCGGAGCGCACGCGCATCCTCTACGGAGGGTCGGTGAAGCCCGACAACGCCGAGGGCCTGCTGGGCTGCCCGAACGTCGACGGGGCCCTCATCGGAGGAGCGAGCTTGGACGCAGGCTCTTTCGGTGCTATCGCGGAGGCCGCCCAAAAGCTCGCGCAGGGCAAATAGCCCGCCGAGAGCGCACGATGCTCCAGACTTTCCTCCAAATCATCCACGTCCTCTGCTGTTTGATGCTCATGTTCGTCGTGCTCCTGCAGCAGGGCAAGGGCGGCGGAATGGGCGCGGCGTTCGGCGGTGGCGCCGCGACGCAGGTGTTCGGAGGGCGCGGAGCGGGAAACCTGCTGACGCGCGCCACGGCCATCTGCGCGACCATCTTCATGCTCACGAGCGTCTCGCTCGCGTACCTCTCGTCGTCGGGAGACCGCGCGCTCAAGGCCAAGGTCGCGAGCGAAGCGGCCAAGAAGAAGAGCCAAGAGGGTGCGCCGCGCAGCCAGACCGACGGCGCCAGCGCGCCGGGAGTGCCCTCGGGCGAGCCCGACAAGCCGGCCACGCCCGACACGCCGCCCGTCGAGAGCGTCACGAGCGATCCGGGGGCCGTCCCCGCGATGGCCGCGGCCGACGCGAGTGACACACCGGCCGCCCCCGCGTCCGACAAACCCGCGCCCGAGGCGCCTGCGCCCAAGCCCGCGCCCGAGGCCCCTGCGCCCAAGCCGGCTCCCAAGGCGCCCGCCCCCAAGCCGGCCCCGACGACGCCCGCGACGACCGCCGCGCCGCCCCCGCCGCCGCCTCCGCCGACGACCGCCGCGCCGCCCCCGGCGCCGCCTCCGCCGCCCGCCCCCTGAAGCGGTGACGCGACGGCAGGCGCTCGTCGACGCCGCGGCGCTCGTCCTCGCTCGCGCGTTGCTGAGCTTCGTCGCGATCCGCCTGGGGTTCGATCACGTCTCGGACGACGACTTCGCGCGGGTGACGATCGCGCAAGAGTTCGCGCACGCGCCCAAGCTCGACCCGACGGGGACGAGCTGGTTGCCGCTCCCGTTCTGGCTGCTCGGCGCGGTGATGATGGTGCTCGGGCGGTCACTGACCGTCGCGCGCGTCGCGTCGGTGCTCTTCGCCGCGCTCGCGACGCCCCTGCCCTACCTCGCCATGCGGCGCGGCGGCGTGGCGCGACGCGACGCGCTGCTCGGCGTCACGATGGCGACGCTCTGCCCGTGGAGCGTGTGGCTCGGGGCGGCGACGGTGCCCGAGGCGATGGCGGCGAGCCTCGTGTCGGCGGGCGCGATCGGGCTCGGCCTCTCGGGGCGCGAGCGCGGCGCGGACGATGCGCGCTCCACCGCGCTCTGGCTCGCGTGCGTCGCCGGCGCGTGTCTCTCTCGGTACGAGGCCTGGCCCGTGGCGGCCACCATCGCCGCCGCGAGCGTCGTCGGCGCGTGGCGTGCGGGTCCCGGCGACGCGAGGCGGCGCGCCCTCGTCGTCGCGGCGCTCGCGTCCGCCGCGCCCCTCGCGTGGATGGCGTGGAACGCGCACGCGCACGACGGACCGCTCCACTTCTTTCGGCGCGTGTCGAGCTACAAACGCGCGATGGGCGAGGGAACGACCGACACGCTCGCGGCGCTCGCCATGTACCCGATCTTGCTCATCACGACCGCGACGGGCGTCTCGGTGCCCGCGCTCTTGGGGCTCGGGCGACGTGAGGTGACACGCACATGGGCGACGCCCTTGGCGTGCGCCGCGGTCGCCATCGCGATGCTCGCGTACGGCAACGTGCGCGACGGCGCCCCGACACACCACCCGGAGCGCGCGCTGCTCGTGCCGCTGCACTTGCTCGGCCCGTTCGCCGCCGCCGCGCTCGGCCCCGTCGTGCTCGCCACGCGGCGCGGGCGCGCGGCGATCGCCTTCGCTTTCGTCGTCTGGGGCGCGTTCCTCGTGCGAGCCATGGCGTGGCGCGCGCCCGCCCAAGCCGCCGACGAAGACCGCGCGCCGCAGGTCGCGCGCGGTCGAGAGCTCGCCCGCCGCGGCGTGACGGCGCTCTCGCTCGAGCCGTGCGCCTACGAGCACTACGCGCTCATCGCGGGCTACGGCGCGCCCGAGCGCGTCCACGTGCCGCGAGAGCGCGCGCTCCCGACGCGGACGCCCGACGCGCGCTGCCCCGAGGTGCGCGTCGACGCCGCGCCGTGACGGGCGTGAGCGTCGCGCCGTGACGGTGCGTCGCGGCTCTCAGAGCGACAGCTCGACCGCACGCGGAGACAGCGCCGCGATGAGCCTCGGCGAGTGCGCCGCGACCGCGACGCGCGAGGTCTCGGCGCGCGCGAGCAAGAGCTCGGCGACGAGCTCGACCCCGCGCGCGTCGAGGTTGGTGTCTGGCTCGTCGAGCAGGAGCACGTCGGCGTCGCGCATGAGGACACGCGCGAGCGCCACGCGCTGACGCTGACCTGCCGAGAGCTCGGACACGCGGACGTCGAGCGCCTCGCCCTTGGCGCGGAGCGCCTCGAGCAGGCCGACGCGAGCGAGCGCGGCCGTGATCGCGTCGTCGCTCGCGTCGCGCTCGAGCCACTGGAACGCCTGGCGCACGCTGCACTGGTCGCCGAGCCACGGCTCTTGCGGCAGGTACGCCGCCCGCGCGCGCAGGCGGCTCGCTTGCGCCGGGTCGAGCGCCTCACCGCCGATGGTGACGGCGCCGGACGTGACGTCGACGAGCCCGAGGAGCGTCCGCAGCAGGGTGCTCTTGCCGGCCCCGTT
>JAGQJA010000370.1 GCA_020430845.1 Myxococcales bacterium | reverse complement strand
GTGCCGAGCACGCCGAAGAGCTCGGCCGACTTGTCGCGCATCTCGGGCCGGCGCAGCGATGGGACGATGACCAGCACCAAGAACAGCATGCCGCCGAGCCACGTCATGGCGCTGATCACGTGCACGAACACCGAGAGCAGGTAGAGGGTGTGCATCTGGCGGCGGCCTATAGCACGCGGCGCGCGCCCTCCGTCAGCGACCCAGCGTCGGCGGCGGGATCTCGCTCGCCGCGGCTGGCACCGACGTCCCCTCGACGAGCGGACGCGCCTCGACCGCCTCGAGCGGCGCGCTGCTCCACGGCTCGACATCGACGACCACGCGCCAGGGCCCCGGGTAGGTGTGCGCCACGATCACCTCGCGCGCCTCGGTGTCGACCGAGATGCTCGGCTTGCCGTCGTCGTTCTCGTCGCCCGAATGATCGGGCTTGCGCCCCTTGTTCACGTACGAGAGCGAGAACGAGGGCACTCCATGATCGTCGCTGCGTTGGTGGATCGTGGCGCGGTCGTCGTCCCCGTCGGCGTACACGGTGACGGGCCCGCACTCGAGGCCCACCGCCGCCTTCTGCCTCGCGTAGCCGTCGGTCCGCAGGCGCGCGGTCACCTTGCACGGCGTGCCGAGCGGTACGTCGGTGGCGTTGCTCTCGCGGACGCGGCCGGCAAACGTGACGGTCGCGCGCCGATCGAGGCCCAGGTCGTCGATCGCGCCGTAGACGAGCATCGCCACGACGGTCATCGCCGCGAGCCACACCGGGACCTTCCAGAGCATGCCGAGGTAGTTGCGCTCACGGGTCACGACCCGCTCGACCTCGAGCGACTCGAGCGCGACGTCGTCGCACCTGAGCGTGAGCTTCTGCTTCGGCGGCGCGCGGTAGCCCGCCTCGGTCGCCCCGTCGGGCGCGTGCACGAGCCGCACATGCACCGCCACGCGCGGGAGCTCGCCCTTGGGCAGGGGGCCCAGCGCCTTGCGCTCCGCGTCCTCGAGCTCCACCACGCGGTCGCCCACCTCGAGGCGCCAGTCTCCCTCCCACCGGCGCGGCGAGACGACGACCCACCCCTCGCTCGCGCTGACGCCAAGCGCCGTCGGCTCGACGGCATGCGCGGCGACGTCGTCGAAGCGCGTGCGCTTGCGCGTCTCTTGGACGTGCTCGTCGACCTCGAGCACCTCGACGCCGCCCCCCACGGTCGAGGTCTTGAGCCCGATGCTCATCCCGACGCCGCCGGCCCAGAAGCCCGCGTGCATACCGCACGAGATGGCGACGACGCCGCCCGACATGCCCACGGAGAGCGCGAGCACGCCCGTCGACGCGAAGCCGATCGCGACGACGCCCACGGGCATGCCGCCGATGGCGATGACGCCCACGGGGCGCGCCCCCATGGCGATGAAGCCGGCCTCGTGGTCGTCGAACGAGATCGCCTTCACGGCGCGGTCGCCATCAGAAGATCGTGTAGATGAAGGGCGCGACCGCCGAGCCCTGCGACAGGACGATCAGCACGCCGAACACGATCAGGATCGTGATGATCGGAAGGAGCCAGAACTTCTTTCGCTCCTTCATGAACGCCCAGAGCTCGACGATGAAATCTCCCATGCCCCACTCCCTCAGAACATGCGTGTCATGTGCTCGCGCGGCCGCGCCTCGCGCGTGACGCGGTAGGTCTCACTCTTCGGGTCGAGCTTGCGACGCATCGGGTCTTTGCCCAGCACGCGCATCACGAGGCCCGCCGGCAAGAAGATGGTGAAGTACATCACGCTCAAGATGATGCGCGTGTTGACGTACCCGAGCGCGCCGCCCAGGGCCATCCACGCCTTGTACGGGTACTTGAGCGTCGAGGGCGCGACGAGACCGAGCAGCGCGAGCGGGGCGGCGATGGCGAACGCCCACAGGCGCGGCCCCTCGTGACGAAACACCATGGGCCCGACGCCGATGACGGCGAAGCCGACGCCCACGATGAGGCCGAACGAGCGGAGCTGTTTGTCGTCGAGCGGTTTCTTGCGCATACATGCTTCTCAGTCGAGCTCGAACTCCGTCCGCCAGTCGCCCTCTTCTTTCCAGGCTTTCTGCTTCTTCTTGTCGAGCACGCAGTTCTCGAGCACGAGCGTGTCCATCTCGGTGCGCATGAAGCAGCGATAGGCGTCCATGGGGGAGCACACGATGGGCTCACCGCGCACGTTGAACGACGTGTTCACGATCACGCCGCAGCCCGTCTTGGCCTCGAACGCTTGCAAGAGGGCGTGGTAGCGCGGGTTGGTGTCGGCGTGCACCGTCTGCACGCGCGCCGAGTAGTCGAGGTGAGTGACGGCCGGGATGTCGGAGCGCGGCACGTTGAGCAGCTCGATGCCCCAGAGGCCCTCGTGCTCGGGCAGCGCCTCGGTGCGTCGTGACTCGACGACCGGCGCGACGAGCAACATGTACGGGCTGTCGCACTTCATCTCGAAGTAGTCCGACACGCGCTCGCGGAGCACCGAGGGAGCGAAGGGTCGAAACGACTCGCGATACTTGATCTTGAGGTTCATGACGGACTGCATCTTGGTGCTGCGCCCGTCGCCGATGATGCTCCGCCCTCCCAGCGCGCGCGGGCCGAACTCCATACGGCCCTGCATCCAACCGATGACCTTCTCGGCGGCGAGATCGCTCGCGACGCGGCCGAGCAAGTCGGCGTCGTCGAGGCGCTCGTAGGGCGCGTCGAGCTTCTTCAAGACCGCCTCGATGTCGTCGTTCGAGTACGCGGGCCCCAGGTACGCGCCCTTCATGGCGTCCTTGCCCTGCACGACGCGAGGCTTCTGCTCGAACTGGTACCACGCGGCCAGGGCCGCCCCGAGCGCGCCGCCCGCGTCGCCGGCCGCGGGCTGGATCCACAGGTCGTCGAAGGGGCCCTCACGCAAGATGCGACCGTTGCCGACGCAGTTGAGCGCGACGCCACCCGCGAGACACAGCGCCTTGGCCCCGGTCTCCTTGTGCATGGTGCGGGCGAGGCGCAGCATCACCTCTTCGGTCACCTCTTGCACCGAGCGCGCGAGGTCCATCTCGCGTTGCGTGAGCTTCGACTCGGGCTTGCGCGGCGGCCCGCCGAACAGCGCGTCGAACCGGGCGTTCGTCATGGTGAGCCCGGTGCAGTAGTTGAAGTACTGCATGTTCATCCGGAACGTGCCGTCGGGCTTGAGGTCGATGAGCTCGTCGAAGATGGCCTTGACGAACGTGGGCTTGCCGTAGGGCGCGAGGCCCATGACCTTGTACTCGCCCGAATTGACCTTGAACCCGGTGTAGTAGGTGAAGGCCGAGTAGAGGAGCCCGAGCGAGTGGGGGAACGGGATCTCCCACAGCGGCGCGAGCGTGTTGCCCTCGCCCAGCCACGCCGACGTGGTCGCCCACTCACCCACGCCGTCCATGCAGAGCACCGCCGCGCGCTCGTGCGGAGAGGGATAGAACGCGGACGCGGCGTGTGCCTCGTGGTGCTCGGTGAAGAGCAGCTGCGGGAGGTCGGCGGCCTTCATGCCCGACACGTCGCAGAGCTCGTTCTTGAGGAGCTTCTTGAGCAGGAGCTTCTCTTTGAGCCACACCGGCATCGCCGCCACGAACGAGCGCAGGCCGCTGGGCGCGTACGCGAGGTACGTCTCGAGCAGGCGCTCGAACTTCACGAGCGGCTTGTCGTAGAAGACGACGTACTTCACGTCGGACATGCGGATGCCGGCCTCGGCGAAGCAGTACTCGACCGCGTGCGCCGGGAACGCGGCGTCGGCCTTCTTGCGGGTGAACCTCTCCTCTTGTGCCGCGGCGAGGATCTCGCCGTCGCGCAGGAGGCACGCCGCGCTGTCGTGGTAGAAGGCCGAGATACCGAGAATGTACACGGAAGACTCGCTCAGTCTTGTCGTCCGGGGTCGTGACGGTGGGGCTAGGTGAGACGGAGCGCGCGGCCCGTCGATGCACGGCCACGCGCAGGAAGTCGTCCCCAGAACGGACGATGTTACGCCGACACGCCGCTGCGGCAAAACTTCGCAGGCGGGGGCGAGCCCGGGGGGGAGCCTGAGAAGATTTATTACTACTTACAGATACTTGCAGCGATGTGGTGCGTCGAACATTTGGTGCGCCGGCGTGGACATGTCAAAAAGGGGACCCATGGGGATACGACG
>JAGQJA010000369.1 GCA_020430845.1 Myxococcales bacterium | reverse complement strand
GGAGGAGGGCATCGGGGGGCGACCGGCCGACGCGGGCATCGGCGGACGCGGGCCTCCCGCCGAGGAGGGCATGGGAGGGCGCGGACCACCGGCCGACGACGGCATGGAAGGACGCGGGCCGCCGCCGGCGGAGGGCGACGGGCCTCGGCTCAGCGGAGGCGGGACAGGACGCGCGCCTTGGGACGACGGCAGCGGAGGACGCGCGGCGCCGCCCGACGGCAAGGGCGGTCGCGCACCGAGCCCGACGCGCGGCGGGGCCGGCGCAGGTGCGGGTGGGCGCGCACCTGCCGCAGGAACGGGCGGAAAGCCCGGCGGCGGATCGTCCTGCGGCGTCTCGAAGCTGGGAGGGACCGCCAACGTACGATCTTCGTTGTCGTCGTCGGCGGGGTGCCAGTCACCAGACGAGCCGTCCCCGGCGTCCCCCGAAGCTGCAAGCAAGACGGGGCCTTGATCGTCGGGCCCGGGCGTCATTCAGGACTCACGCGCTCCTTTCACGTGGGCGTGGGGCACTCCCCGTCGCACGAGCGCCATCGTACCAGCAGTCTCGGGGTCCGGCGCCAGCATCGTGTACGTTTTCCGCCCCGGATGGGGGGGTGGGGCTCATCGGAGCCCGAGGCGCCTGCGCAACCGGCGCGCGCTCTGCCGGGAGACGTCGACCTTCTTCCCGGTCGACATGCACGCGAGGTAGCCACCGGTGTCGAGCGACTCGAGGCGCTCGACGTGATCGAGGTTGATGATCGCGCGCCGGTGGACCCGCACGAACGACTCGGACGAGAGCTTCTGCTCCAGATCGCCGAGCGTGTCGTCCGACAGGAGCTCGCGCGAAGCGGTGTGGACGGTGACGAGCGAGCCGTCGAACGTCGCGTGCGTGACGTCGCCCGGCGCGACGAGCTCGACGCCGCCTCGCGACGGGATCGCGAGCTTGGACGGTCGGGCCGCCTCGGCCGGACGCGGCGCGTCCGGTGAACGACCCCCGCCGTCGATCGAAGCGCGCGCGCGATCGAGGGCCTTCTCGAGCCTGGGCGCGTCGACGGGCTTGAGCAGGTAGTCGACGGCCCCCACGTCGAACGCGCTCACGGCGTGCTCGGGATGCGCGGTGAGAAAGACGACGTACGGCCGCTCCTCCGGCATCGCGAGCACCGTCTCGATGCCGCTCAAGCCCGGCATCTGTACGTCGAGGATCGCCACGTCGACGTCGTCGGTGCGCAGGCGCTCGAGCACCTGCTCTCCGCTCTCGCACTCCAGCACGGCCTCGACGCTGCCGACCTCTCCGAGCAGGCGCGCGATGCGCTTGCGCGCCATCAGCTCGTCGTCGCAGATGAGCACGCGGATGGGGAAACGCTCCGTCATGACGCCCCGAGCGTACCGCGGCTCGCGGCCGCTCCGGGGAGGGCCCCGCGGGAGGGGCCCGAGCGCGGGAGGGAGATACGCGCAAGTGTTCGATTGTCTTCTATATTTTTCATGACAAAGTTCCCCGCGTCGCCGTACGAGAGGCGCATACGTTTGCGGACGATCTCGAGACCGCTGCCGCCCTCGCGCGGACCGGCGTAGGCGCCCGGGTTCTCGATCTCGACGATCACGTCTGCGTCGCCCACCTCGACCGACAGGCGGATCTCGCCCTTGTTGCGCGCGAGCGGGCCGTGCTTCATCGCGTTCTCGGCGATGGGCAAGAGCACCATCGGCGGCACGTCGACATCGGGCACCGCCTCGGGCACGCGCCGCGACACCGAGAAGAGCGACGGGTCGCGGACGGCGTGCAGGGCGAAGAGCTGCTCGACGAGCTCGAGCTCCTTGGTGAGCGGCCACGACGTCTCTTGGATCGCGGTCATCATCGTCCGGAGCATGCTCGAGAGCTGGAGGATGGCGCGCTCGGCGACCGCGCCGTCCTCGCGGCACCACTCGGCGATCGCGTTGAGCGTGTTGAAGAGAAAGTGCGGGTCGAGGTGGCTCTTGAGCGCCAGGATCTGCGCGTGCTCGGCCTCCCACGCGAGCGCCTCGTTGCGCGCGCGTTGCTCGGCGAGGTGCGCCTCGAGGTCGATGTCGCGCGCGAGCCCCCAGCCGCCCACCCAGAAGAGCGCGACACACACGACGAGGCTCGGGAACGTGGTGAGGAACGTGGCGCGCCCGCCGATGACGAGCGGCAGGCCGCGACCGATGCCGACGACGAGCGTGAGGCCCGCGACGGCGTAGAGTGCCGCGCGCGCGGCAAGCGGCGTGTCGGACGACGCGCCACCCATGGGGAAGAGCTTGCGCCAGAGCGCCGGGGCGACGAGCAAGAACGCGCCGCACATGGCGAGCGCGAGCGGGACCGCGGCGGCGTCGGCGCTGTAGGCGTCCTGGATGATGAGGAGCGGCGTCACCACGACCGCGATGGGGATCGCGCGCCGCGGCGCGGCGAGGGCCTTCAGCGTGCTTCGCAGCACCCCCTCGGCCGGAGCCCCTGTCGCGGATTGCATGGAATCGAGCGCCTCGACCGAAACTCTAGCGCGAGCGGCGGCGTATCTGGTTTCGTATCGCAGAGCCCCTGGAGGAAGACATGACGAGGCGACGAGCTCTTTTCACGTTGGTGTGTGTCCTTGGCGCGGCGGCGTGCAGCTCCGAGTCGACCCCGTCGGGCAGCAGCGGCACAAGCAACGGATCCTCCAGCTCGGGCGGAGACGCCAGCGCGTCGAGCTCGAGCGGCGCGACGAGCTCGTCGAGCGGCTCCACCAGCTCCTCGAGCGGCTCGACGTTCGACGCGGCCGCCTCCGACGGCGTGCCGGCGACGCCCACCGAGCTCAACGCGTGGCTCCAGACCAAGGCCTATCAGGCGTGGCCCAAGGAGGGAGCGCCGCACCCGTCGACCGGGCCCCACGGCAACGTGCGCACGTACCTGAGCCCCAAGCTCGACGCGTCGATGCAGGCCAAGGCCGCGGAGCACCCGCTCGGCTCCGTCGCGGTCAAGGAGTTCTACTCGGGGCAGACGCTGTCCGGCTGGGCGGTCTCGATCAAGACCGAGGCGCAGAGCAACGGCGGCAAGGGCTGGTACTGGTACGAGGTGTTCGACACGACCCCCACGGCCACGCCCATCCAGGGCCAGGGGCTGTCGGGGTGCTTCGGGTGTCACAGCGACGGCCGCGACTACGTCAAGATCCCGTATCCGCTCCAATAGTGCGCGCCCTGGTCCGCTGCGGCGGCATACCGCCGTCGAGGCTGACGTTCGGGTAGACTCCGCGCCATGCCCAGCAGCCGACCGCCGGAGCCTCGCGGCGTAGCCGCCTTCACCGGCGACGTACGCCGCGCGTGGGCGGGCTATGGCGCCGACTGGAGGGACGGGGCGCACCCCAAGGCGCTGGCGAGCAGCGCGTTCTTGTTCTTTGCGTGCCTGGCGCCTGCGATCGCGTTCGGCGGCCTGATGTCTGCCGAGACGGGCGGTCAGATCGGCGCGATGGAGATGATCGTCGCGACGGCGGCGTGCGGGCTCGCGTACGCGCTCTTCTCAGGCGGACCGCTGGTCATCCTCGGAGGCACCGGACCGCTCCTTGTCTTCACGGCGGTGCTCTACAGCGAGTGCAAGCGCTTCGGGCTGCCCTTTCTGCCCACCTACGCGTGGGTCGGATTGTGGACCGGCGTCATCACCATCATCCTCGGGCTCGCCGGGACGAGCCGCTGGATCCACTATTTCACGCGATTCACCGACGAGACGTTCGCGGCCCTCATCTCGCTGATCTTCATCTACGAGGCGATCGCGAACATCCTGCACGCGTTCCCGGCCAAGCACATCGAGGACGACTCGGCGCTCTTGTCGCTCTTGCTCGCGCTCGGCACCTTCTACGTCGCCGGCGCGCTCTCGCGGCTGCGCCACCGCCCCTACCTGCGTCATCGCGTGCGTGAGGCGCTCGCCGACTTCGGTCCGGCCATCGCGGTGATGCTCATGACGTTCGCGCGGACCCTCATGCCCGACGTCGATCTCGAGCCGCTCAAGATGCCGACCACGTTCGCCACGACCACGGGGCGGCCGTGGCTCGTCCCGCTCGGAGGTGTGCCATCGTGGGTGCCCATCGCGGCGATCGGCCCGGCGATCCTTGCGGCGATGCTGCTCTTCCTCGACCAGAACATCACGGCGCGCATCGTCAACAACCCGAGCCACAAGCTCACGCGCGGCACGAGCTACCACCTCGACCTCACCATCGTCGGCGTGCTCGTGGCCGTGTGCTCGATGTTCGGCCTGCCATGGCTCGTCGCGGCCACCGTGCGCTCGCTCAACCACGTGCGCAGCCTCGTCGACCTGGCGCCGGCAGAGGGCGACGAGCCCCCCGAGATCGCGAGCGTGCGCGAGAACCGCGTGTCGCCCATGCTCATCCACATGGGCGTGGCGGGCGCGCTCCTCGCCACGAGCATCATCAGCAAGATCCCGATGGCGGTGCTCTACGGGCTCTTCCTCTACATGGGCGTCGCCTCGATGAAGAACAACCAGTTCTTCGACCGGCTGCGCCTCTGGATCGTCGACCCGGCCCACTACCCCGACCTGCCCTACGTGCAGCGCGTGCCCCTGAAGTACGTGCACCTCTTCACGTTCATCCAGCTGCTCTGCCTCGCCGCCCTCTGGTTCGTGAAGAAGAGCGCGCTCGGCATCCTGCTTCCGCTCTTCATCGCGCTCCTTGTCCCGCTACGCTATGCGCTCGCTCGGTTCATTCCGCAGGAGCACATCCAGTGCCTCGACAGCCACGAAGAGCCCGAAGAGCTCGAAGACCGCCAAGGCCCATGAAGGCGCGCGTCGCCGCGTTCGCCTTGGCCGCGACGGCGCTCTCGACGGCCACGACCGCACGCGCCGAAGAGCCGCGCACGTCGTCGCTCTCGTGGCTGCGCATGCCCGGCGCCGAGGGGTGCGTCACGACGCAGGCGCTCGCGCGGGCCGTCGAGGAGCGCCTCGGTCGCTCGGCGTTCGTGTCGGCAGCGCAGGCCGATCTCTCGGTCGAGGGGAGCGTGGCCCCGAGACCGCGCGGCTACCGCGCGCAGATCACCGTGCGCGACGCCAAGGGCGAGACGCTCGGCACGCGAGAGATCGAGCGGGACGCCGCGACGTGCGCAGAGCTGACGGACTCGATCGCGCTCGTCGTCGCGCTCATGATCGATCCGGACGCCGCGACGAAGCCCAAGCCCGCGCCCGCGGCCCCGCCGCCAGCGCCCCCGCCGGCGCCCATCGTCATCGTGCGCGAGAAGCCGGTGATCGTGGAGCGCCCCGCGCCCCCCGAGAAGAAACGCGAGCCGTGGCGCTTCGACGGCGGCGCCGGGCTCACGGCAGCGACGGGCCTCGCCCCCACGGTCGCGCCGGGCATCATGGCCACGGCGCTGATCTACCCGCCGGGGCTCCCGGTGGGGTTCCACGGGTTCGCGTCGCTCTTTCTGCCCACGGAGGCCAGGGGCGTGGGCGCGACCGCGACCGTCGACATGGGCTACCTGGGCGGCTCGCTCTGCCCGACGTTGCGCGGCAAGCGCGCGAGCGTGATGGCATGCGTGGGTGGGCACCTCGGGCTGCTGCGCCCGCGGGCGCAGGTGGGCAGCTCGCCCATCTCGGAGTCGGTGCTCCCACTCTGGAACCTCCTCGGCGAGCTCCGGTTGAGCGTGCCACTGGTCCACCCGATCGGCGTTTTCTTGGGTGTCGGCGGGGTGTTACCGCTGCTCCGCCCGTCGTTCGAGTACCGGCGGCCCGACGCGACCGTGTCCGAGCTGCACCGCGTGTCGGTCGTGGCGGCGACCGCCGACGCGGGCATCGGCATCATTCTTCCGTGAGCGTCGATCGGCTCATAATCGCGATCGGCCGCCCCCACTCACCGTCGTGGCCCTCTCCCTCGCGTATGCTGCGTTCTTGCCGGTCGCGGCGCCGCTCGCGTCCAGCGCAGTGCAACGTCGCGCGGAGAAGCACCTGGTGTCGCTGCAAACCCCCGCCCACGACAGGCCGACGCTCGACCTCGCGACGGTCTTCCGCGACAACGCGCCCTTCGCGTGGCGCGCGCTGCGCCGCCTCGGCGTCCCCGAGCGCGACATCGAGGACGTCTGCCAAGAGGTCTTCGTGATCGTGCACCGGCGCCTCGGCGACTTCGAGGGTCGCTCGTCGGTGCGCACATGGATCTACGGGATCTGCGCGCGCGTCGCGTCGGACTACCGCCGTAGCGGCAGGGTGCGCCGCGAGGTGGTGACCGACGCCCCGCCCGACGACGTGGGGGAGCCCGACCAGCACGACGCGCTCGCGATGAAGCAGGCGCGCGCGACGCTCGACCGCATCCTCGACACGCTCGACGACGACAAACGATCGGTGTTCGTCCTCTACGAGATCGAGCAGCTGCAGATGGCCGACGTCGCCGAGGCGCTCGGGTGCCCGCTGCAGACGGCGTACTCGCGCCTGCACGCGGCGCGCAAGCTCGTGCAAGCGGGGATCGAGCGCGTCGCACAAGAAGGGGGCGCGCCGCGATGAGCGAGCAAGACCCCAAGCGATTGGTCGACGAAGGCGGTCCGCTCGCGGATCTGCTCACGGCGGGGCGCACGGAGGTTCCGCAGGACCATCAGCTCGGCGCGCTCGCGGCCAAGCTCGGGATCGTCGGCGGGCTCGGCGGCGCGGGCGGCGCGGCGGCCGCGGCGGCGAAGCCGCGCCGCGCCCCCCCCCCCCCCCCCCCCCGCGGCCCCCCCCCACCCCCCC
>JAGQJA010000029.1 GCA_020430845.1 Myxococcales bacterium | reverse complement strand
GCCAGCCCGAACCAGAGCGCGACCTTGGGCACCATGCGCCCGGCGGGGAGCGGCCGGTTCTTGGTGCGGTCCATGCGCCGGTCGATCTCGCGCTCGGCGTACATGTTGAGGGCGTTGGCCCCGGCGACGATGAGCGCCGTGCCCAGCAGCGTCGAGAGCACGAGCGTGGGCGACAGCGGGGTCGACCCCGACGGGGCGCGCCGCGAGATCCAGAGGCCCCCCGCGGCCGTGATGACGACCATGAGCGTGATGCGCGGCTTGGCCAACGCGATGAGGTCACGCGGGGAGATCGCGGCCGAGGGCGCGGCTTGCTGGAGGGCGACGGTCTCGTTCATGGCGGGGGGCGGCGCGCCGAGGAAGCGGGCGCAGCGCTCATAGGGGGGACCGTCGCGGTCGTCAAGCACGGGCAGGCGAGGCGGCATATCTTCGCGCAATCAAACCGGGTTCCGCGACGCATGGACCCCGTGTACCTTCCATGTCCCGGGTCGGAAGCCTGTTCGTGAGGGCGCGCGCGAGCCCGGGGCGCGCGCCTGGATCACGGCTTCGCCAAACCATGAGCACTGGCATCCCCGCGTTCGCCGAAAAGCTCGAAAACGAGGAGCAGATCCTCGACGCCATCCTCTCGGCGCTCGCCAAAGAGCAGCTGCCAGAGGACGCGTGGGAGAACCTCCACGGGGCGGCCGTCCGCGACGAGCGCATCTCGGAGCTCGCCTTCGCGTACGAGGCCGTGGCCCAGGGCCGCCGCCTCAAGGCGCAGCCGCCCGCCGTGCAGGCCGAGTTCCTCTATCGGGCCGCCACCTTCTTCGGCGACGTGCTCGGCGACGAGTTCGGCGCGACCACGTACCTCGAGCGGGCGCTCGGGGCGCAGCCCGGCCACGTGGGCGCGTTCGAGCGTATCGACGCGCAGCTCACCGCGTCCGACGACAACAAGAAGCTCGCGGAGCTGTGCGCGGCCACGGCGCCCCACCGCGACCGCGACGACCAGGTGCAGCTCCTGCGGCGCGCGGCCGTGCTCTTCGAGCGCGCCGGACAAGAGGATCGCTCCCTCGAGATCCACCAGCAGCTCGTGCGCCTCGAGCCGGCCGACGAGCGCTTCCGCGCGGCGCTCGAGGGCAAGCTGCTCAAGGCCAACCGGCACCGCGACGTGGCGCGCATGCTCGAGCAAGCGCTCGCGCACGACCCTCCCCTGCCCGCGGATCAGCACGCGTCGATCCGCGAGAAGCTCATCGACGTCTTCGCCAACCAGCTCAAGGAGCCCGAGCGCGCGCTGCCGCACGTCGAGGCCCTGCTCGCCGAGGACCCGCACCACCCCGAGGCGCGCCGGGTGGCCACCCGCCTCCTCGAGGTCCGCGGGCTCGCGTCACGCGCGGCCGGCGCGCTGAGCCCGGGCGCCACCACGACCGAAGAGCGCGCCCACTACCTGTCGATCGAGCTCGAGCACACGCGCGGCCCCAAGCGACGCGACGTGCTCCGCCGCATCGGCGAGATGCGTCAAGACGAGCTGGGCGATCCGCGCGGCGCGATGGAAGCGTTCGAGCAGGCGCTCAGCATCGACCCGGCCGACGACGAGCTGCGCGCGCGATACGTCACGCTCGCGATGGAGATCAAGGGGCCCGCCGAGACGGCGCGCACCTTCGCGCGCGTGTCGACCGTGGCCAAGGACGCCGGCGTCCGCTCGCGCATCACCGCCGAGATGGGCGAGCTCCTGCTGCGCGCGGGCGATGCCAAGCGCGCCCGGACGACGCTCGTGGGCGTGCTCCAGGCGTCGAGCGCAGACACCGTGGCCGTGCTGACGGCGGCGCGCGCGCTCGAGACGCTCTTCGATGACGAGAAGGACGCGAAGAGCCTCGCCGACGTGCTCGCGCGCATCGGAGAGAGCAGCCCCGACGAAGAAGAAGCGCAGCGCGCGAACGAGCGCCTCGCCGAGCTCTGCCAAGAGACGCTCAAGGACACCGAGCGCGCGATCGGCGCGTGGCGGAGGCTCGTCGACACGCCCTCCCGCGCGCGGGCCCTGGCCGCCCTCGAGCCGCTCTACGAGCAGCGCAGCGAGTGGATCGACCTGTCGTTCGTGCTCGAAGAGCGCGCGAAGGACGAGCCCGATCCCGCCGCCGCGCGCGAGCTGAGCTTTCGCGCCGCCGAGGTGCTCACCACCAAGGCGCGCGACGCGATGAGCGCGTCGGAGGCGTGGCGACAGCTCATCGAGAAGTACGGCCCCGCGCGCGACGCGTTCGCCCAGTGGATGCCGCTGCTCGAGGCGCAGCGGCAGTGGCCCGAGCTCGCGAGCGCGCTCCGCGCCGACGCAGAGCTCGCCCCGCGCGAAGAGTGCGGCGCGGTCCTCGCCAAGCTCGCGCAGGTCTACCTGCAGCGCATCCGCGACATCCCGCTCGCGATCGAGACGTTCCAGCTCGCGCTCGAGGTCGACCCGCAGGAGCCGAGCAGCCGCGCCACGCTCGAGAAGCTCTTGATGACCGGCGACCACCGCCTCGAGGCCGCGTCGGTGCTCGAGCCGTTCTACCGCGCCGAGAGCGACTCGATGGGCCTGCTCCGGACGCTCGACATCCGCGCGCAGCTCTCGCCCATCGTGCACGATCGGCTCGCCGCGCTCGAGGAGGCCGCGCAGGTGGCCGAGGTCACCTCGACCGACAAGGCCCTCGAGCTCGTCGCCCGAGGGCTCGCCGAGTCGGTCGAGAGCCAGGAGCCGCTCTTGCCGTGGCTGCGTCGCTTCGACGAGCTCGCCGAGGGCATCGACCCCAAGCGCCGGGCGCAGATGCTCGGAAAATCACTGGGAGATCAACCTGTTACGTCGCTCGAGCTGCTCGAGCTCGCCAAGCGCATCGGCGAGGAGCACGCGACGTCGGGAGACGTGGCGAGCGCGCTCGAGGTCTACCGCCGCGCCCTCGCGTTCGACGCGTCGTCGTCGGAGCTCATCGCGCGCGTCGACGATCTGCTGCGCGAGCAGGGCAACCCGGCCGAGCGCGTCGCGCTCTACCGCGCGGCCATCGAGCAGTCTCCCCCTCCCCCGCGCCGCAAGCAGCTGCTCCACAGCATCGGCACCATCGAGCGCTACGAGCTCGAGAACGCGCCGGCGGCCATCGAGGCCTATCGGCTCGCGCTCGCCGACGACGCCGCAGACGTGGGGGCCTTCGCTGCGCTCGTCGAGCTCTACACCGAGTGCCAGCGCTGGGACGACCTGTGCGACGTGCTCGAGGACCACCTCCCCGAGTGCCAGCCCGCCGAGGCGCGGACGACGCGGGCCAAGCTCGCCGACGTCGCGGCCCGCCACGGGCGCCCCGAGACGGCCATCGTGCACGCGTGCGCGCTCCTCTCCGACGGCGCCGCAGAGGACGCGCAGCTCGCGGTGGTGCAGGACGTGGCCAAGGCGCTCGGTGACACGGAGCTCTTGCGCTCCGTGCTCGAGCGACGCACCAAAGAGGCCAAGGACCCGCGGGGGCAGGTCGGGTTCCTCGAGGCGCTGGGCCAGCTCGCGCTCGACACGACCGCGGACAAGCCCGTGGCGATCGAGCACTTTCGCCGCGCCGCTGCGGTGGCGGCGCGCGTGGGCGAGGAGGCCGAGGCCATCGCCCTCTCGCGACGCGTGCTCGAGCTGGATCCCGACGACGCGGAGGCGGCGCGCACGCTCGTCGACCTGCTCGAAGGCTCCGAGAAGTGGGACGAGGCGGCGCCGCTCTACAAGATGCTCGTCGCCGCGGCAGAAGAGACGACAGAGCGCGTCGAGCTGCTGCGCAAGCTGGCCCACGTCCTCGGCGAGCACGTCGGCGACATCGCGGGCGCCTTCGAGGCCACGCTGCGCGCGTTCGAGATGGTGCCCACCGATCGCGACGTGCTCGGTGAGCTCACCGACCTGGCGCGCGCATCGGGCCGCACGGGCGACTTCGCGAGCGCCATCGACGCCGCGCTCGCGGGCTCCGTCGAGCCTGGCTCGCCGATGAGCACCGAGCTGCTCTTGGCCAAGGGACGCGTGCTCTCGATGGAGGAGGGCAAGAAGGGCGACGCGAAGCGCGCGTTCAGGGCCGTGCTCGAGCGCGGCGCCGAGCGAGACCCGTCGAACCTCGCGGCGACGGCGTACGGCGCGCTGCTGCGAGAGGAGCCGCCCGGCCCCTCGAAGACCGAGGAGCTGCGGTGGCTGGCCGCGTGGCGCGTCGAGACCGCCGAGGAGGGCACGTCGGCCCTCGCGAGCTGGGCCAACCTCGAAGAGAACGAGATCGGCGACGCCGACGCCGCGCTCGCGCTGTGGCGGCGCGTGCTCGAGGTCGAGGCCGACAACATGGACGCGCTGGCCGCGGTGTCGCGGTTGTCGCTGGCGATGGGCGACGTCGAAGGCGCGTTGGGCGCGCTGGTCACGCGGCGCGACGGCGCAGAGGGAGAGGCGCGGAGCGCGCTCGACGTCCAGATCGCGACGATCCTGCTCGAGCTCCCCGGGCGCGAGGCCGAGGCCGTCGATCACGTCGCGGGGGTGCTGGCCACCACGCCTCACGAGCCGACCGCGCTCGCGCTCGCGACGCGCATGCTCTCGATCGAAGGGCTCGCGCCGCGCATCACCGAGGCCCTCGAGCGCGCGCTCGACTCCGTCGACGACGAGACGATGCGCGAGGACATCTTGCGACGGCTCATCGCGCAGGCGCCCGCGCAGGACGCGCTCCTCGGCTACTACCAGCGCCTCGCCGACCTGCTCTCCGCGCAAGACCGCGGCGCAGACTCGCTCGAGACCCTCATCGAGGCGGCGCGGGCGTTGCCGAGCACGTGGGACCTCTGGGACCGGGCGGAGGGGCTCGCGCGCACGCTCTCCACGCCCGACCCCGTCGCCGCGCTCTTCGAGGACGTCATCTCGCGCGACCTCGAGCCGGAGCTGGCGCTCGAGCTGGGGCAACGCGCCGTCGCGTTCTACGAGGAGTGGTACGAGGACGGCATCCGCGTGGTGCGGGTGCTCCAGCGCGTCCTCGACCTCCACCCCGCCGACTCGTGGGCGTTCGATCGCCTCAAGCTGCTCTTCGACGCCCAGGAGCGCTGGGACGAGCTCTTCGCGCTCTACGACCGGGTCCTCGAGACCGCGGACCGCGACCGCAAGGTGGAGCTGCTCGAGGACGCCGCGCAGATCGCAAAGGACTTTGCCAACCACTCGGCGCGCGCCATCGGCTACCTCGAGCAGCTGCTCGAGCTCAAGCCCGACACGGCGCGCCTCTCGAACGCGCTCGAGCGCCTCTACGAGCGACACGGCTGTCACCGCGAGCTCATCACGTTGCTGTCGGGTCGGCTGCCTCAGCTCGAGGTGGGTGACGCGCAGAAGGAGCGCATCCGCATCGCCACGCTCTGGCTCGAGGAGCTGGGCGACGCGGCCAACGCCCTGCTCGCGATCGAAGAGATCCTCGCCAACGAGAGCGCGCCCGGCGCTGACGTCGACGCGACGCCGCTGCTCGAGCGTGTGCTCGCCGTCGCGCCGCCCACCACCGAGGCGCGCGAGTCGGTCGCACCCCCGAACGTGGGAGAGGGCCGCCGCGACTCGTTCGCGCCCGTGGGCGCCCCCAAGCGCATGCTGGTCCGCCAGCGCGCCGCGGCCTTGCTCAAGGAGCGCTACGCGGGCGGCGACCGCGACGCCGATCTCGTGCGCGTGCTCGAGGTCGAGCTCGAGGCGGTCAAGAGCGCCAAGGAGCGCATCCGCCGTCACCAGCAGATCGCGGGCATCTACGCGTCGCTCGGCAACGACGAGTCCGCGCTCGAGCACTTCGTGCAGCTCGTGCTCCTCGAGCCCGAGGTGGCGAGCCACCGGGCAGAGCTGTCGAGCCTGGCAGAGAAGGTGGGCCGCCACGATCGGCTCGCCGAGGTCCTCATCTCGGCGGCCGACGACTGCAACGACGACGCGCTGCGCGTCGAGCTCTTGGCCCACGCCGGAGCCGTGCTGGCCAACCAGATCGGCGACTCGCCGCGCGCCATCGATCTCTTCTTCCGCGTCCTGCGCACGCCCGGCATCGCCGACGACGCGCTCCTCGCCGCGTGCCGCCAGCTCGAGCCGCTGCTCGACACGGCCGGACGGCGCTCCGAGCGCCTCGACGTGCTCGAGCGCCTCGCGATCCTCGAGCAGAACGGCGAGGAGCGGGCCGAGGTCTTGCGCATCGCCGCGCTGCTCGCGACCGACCTCGAAGAGGACGAGCGCGCCGTGTGGGCTTGGGAGGGTCGGCTCGAGACGCTGCCCGAGGATCCGGACGCGCTCGACGGCCTCGTGGCCCTGTTCGAGAAGGCACGCAAGTGGCGACCGCTCATCGGCGTGCTCGCGCGCCGTGCCAAGCTCCCGCGATCGGACGAGGCGCGACGCAGCGACCGCGTGCGCGCGGCCGTCGTGCTCAGCCAGGAGCTACAAGAGACCGAGGAGGCGATCGCCGGGTGGCGCGGCGTCGAAGAGGAGTTCGGCGAGTCCGACGAGGGCATCCGCGCGCTTTCGTCGCTCTATCGCAGCGCGGGCCGCTGGTCGGATCTCGCGCAGCTGCTCGCGCGGGCCGCGGAACGCACCGACGATCCCGCCGACAAGTCCGAGGTGCTGCGCGAGCTCGGCGACGTGCAGCGCGAGCAGCTCGAGCAGCTCTCCGACGCGATCGCGAGCTACGAGGCGTCGCTCTCCCACGACCCGCGCGCCGAGGGCTCTCGCTCGGGTCTGCGCGCGATGCTCAAGCCGCCCGAGCACCGCGCCGAGGTCGTGCGCGTGCTCTTGTCGGCGTACCAGGCGGCCGATGACTGGCGACTCATCCTCGACCTGACCGAGCACCGCCTCAACGCAGCGCGCGGGGCGTCGGCGCAGGTGACGATCTTGATGGAAGCCGCGGAGCTCTCGGAGACGCGCGCGAGCGACCTCCACGCGGCGTTCGCGCTCGTGCGACGCGCGTTCCTCCTCGCTCCGTCCGACGCGGACGTCGAAGCGCAGCTCTTCCGGACCGGCGAGCTCGCCCGCAGCTGGAAGGCCGTCGCCGAGGCACTCAAGGAGGTCGTCGACGCGCACGACGAGGCGGGCGCATCGCCACCTTGGCTGCGCGGCCTGCGCTATCGCATGGGCGTGGTGCTCGAGGAGCGCCTCGAGGATCCTCGCGCCGCGCTCGACGCGTACTCTCGCGTCGCGGGGGAGGACGGCAGCAACCTCGACGCGGTCCGCGCGACGATCCGCGCGGGCGGACGCACGGCGCGTTGGGACACCGCCGCGCAGACGCTCATCGACGCCGCGCGCGCCCTCGACGCGCTCGCGCCCGAGCTCGTCGCCGCCGTCGAGGAGACCGCGACGAGCGCGGGAGCCTGGGACGCCGCCACGGGCGCCATCACCGCGCTCATCGAGCGCACCCACGAGCTACCCGCGAGCCTCGCCCGCGATCTCGACGCGCAGCTCGCCGCGTGGCACCGCGATCAACGCAGCGATCCCGACGCGGCCGAGGCCGCCTACGCGCGAGCGCTGACGCACGACCCGCAGAACACAGAGCTGCTCGCCCAGCTCGCCGAGCTCCAGCGACGGGCCAAGGGCCGGCCTCTCGTCGACAGCTTGCTCCGCTTGTCGCAGGCGACGGGCGGAGACCTCGATCTCCTGGTCGAGGCCGCCGAGGTCGCGCTCGTGAGCGTCGCCGATCGTGCGCTCGCGAGGTCGATCCTCGAGCGCCTGCTCACGCTCGGCACCGAGCGTTGGACCGGGGACGAGTGGACCGCCCCGAGCGCGGGCACCCCCAAGGAGCCGTCGGAGTACGTGGCGCACGCGCTGCGCGAGCTGGTGAAGATCCACGACGCCGAGGGCGACCTCGAGAAGGTGATGACGCTCCTGCTCGAGACCGCGCGTCTGCCGTGGTCCACCGAGCGGTCGCGAGAGATGCGTCACGAGGCCGCGACCATCGCCAACGAGCGCATCGGCGCTCCCGAGCGCGCCATCGCCGTGTACCTCGGGCTCATCGACGACGAGCCGCACGACACACGCGCCGTCGACGCGCTCGTCGCCATCTACGAGTCGCTCGACCGCCGCACCGACCTGCTCGAGCTCAAGCAGCGGCTCGTGGGGGTCTCCGAGAGCGTCGAGCGCCGCGTGACGTTGCGCCTCGAGGTCTCTGCGCTCCAAGACGCCATGGGCGACGGCGCCGGCGCGACCGAGACGCTGCGCCAGAACCTGACCGAGGAGGCGCGGCACCCCGCGACCGTCGACCGGCTCGTGCAGCTCTTCACGCGCGAGTCGAAGTACGAGGAGCTCGACGCGCTGCTCTCCGACCAAGCCGAGCTGTCCGAGGTCGCCGGGGACGACGGCGGCGCGGCAGATCGCTGGGCGCACGCGGCCCGTGTGGCCGAGGACAACCTCGGCGACACCAAGCGCGCGATCGCCCATCTCCAGCGTGTCACCAAGCTCGAGCCACGCGTCGAGGCGTTCGACGCGCTCGCGCGGCTGGCCACGTCACGCAAGGACCACGCGGGCGCGGCGGGCTACCTCGATCGTCTCCGCGAGCTGGTGCCGGCCGAGCGCCGCCCCGAGACCGTCATCCGCCTTGCCGACGCGCTCGTGGCCGCCGGCGACCAGAAGCGGGCGCGCGCGCGCCTCGAGGAGGCCGTCGCGGCAGACCCCGAGGCCGACACGGTGCGCGTGCGCCTCGCGCGCATGTACCGCAACCAGAGCGAGTGGAGCGCCCTCGCCGCACTGCTCACGAGCGGCGCCGAGCACGCCCCCGACAAGGAGAAGCGCCTCACGCGACTGCGCGAGGCGGCCGACCTGCATCGCACCAAGACGGGGCAGCCCGAGGCGGCGATCCCGCTCCTGGAGCAGGCGTGCGATCTGGCGCCCGACAACGGCCGCCTGCGCCTGCTGCTCGCGGACGCGCTGGGCGCGGCCAAGCGGTTCGACGAAGCCCGCGGCATGCTCCGGACCATCATCGACGGCTTCGGCGGGCGTCGGCCCAAGGAGCGCGCCCCGGTGCACTATCACCTCGCGCGGCTCGACCTCGCCATGGGAGACCGCCCGCGCGCCCTGCTCGAGCTCGACGCGGCGACCAAGATCGACCCGGCAAATCCCGAGATTCTTCAAGCACTTGCAGAGCTCGCGCGCGACGACGGCCAGTTCGATCGCGCAGAGCGCTCGTACCGCGCGTTGCTCACTGTGCTGCGCCGTCAGCACGACGACCCCGACGAGGAGCCGCCCATCACGCGCTCCGAGGTGTTCTTCGAGCTGTCGACCATCGCCGCCCGCCAGGGCGAGACCGACCGCGCGAACGAGATCCTCGAGTCGGCGCTCGAGCTCGCCGCCGAGAGCCCGCTCGAGGCGAGGCGGTTCGAAGGCGCGCTCCGTACCGCCGGCGACGCGCCCAACCTCGCCCGCGCCATCGAGGCGCGCCTCGCACGCGGCGTCGAGGACGAGGAGCTCTTCATCCTGACGAGCGAGCTCGCGGCGCTCCTCGAAGGCCCGCTCGGTCGGCGCGAGGACGCGCTCGAGATGCGCCTGCGCGCCCTGACGGCCGACCCGCGCAACGCCGAGGAGCACGCGACGACCGCGGAGCTCGCGCGATCGCTCGACAAGCTGGGCGCCTACCAGGACAAGCTCAACGAGGTCGCGCGCGATGCCGAGGACCGCGGCGACGTCGATCTCGCGTCGGAGCTGTTCCAGAGGCTCGCCCGCCTCGAAGAGGAGGCGCCCGATCACAAGGCCGCCGCCAAGCTCTACGAGCGCGCGTTGGAGCTGACCCCGCGCGACCGCGAGCTGCTCGCGGCGCTCGACCGCGTGTTCGAGCAACTGGGTGACGACGCGGGGCAAGCGCGCGTGCTGGGCATGCGCGTCGACCTCGACGCCGAGGAGGGCGGCGTGTCCGCCGAGGCGCTCTACCGGCTCGCCTCGCTCCAGCTGCGGTCCGCCGAGACGCTCGAGGCGGGGTGCAACGCGCTCGAAGGCGCGCTCGAGCGCGAGCCCGACCTCGACCGAGCCCTCGAGATGCTCCAGCAGGCGGCCGACGCCCACCCGACCCACGTGACCGTCGTGACGCTCTTCGAGCGCATCGCGCGCGAGCCAGGTCGCGAGCGGACGCTCGTAGAGGCGCTCACCCGCGTGTGGTCCCTGCCCGGGGCGTCGACCGACCCGATGCGTGAGGCCGTCGGCCTCGCCCAGGCGCTCGAAGATCGCCCCCTCGCGGAGTCGCTCCTGCGCCGGATGCTCGAGCGCGGCGACGACGACGTGCCCGCCCGCGTGTGGGCGCTCTCCCTCTTGGCCGAGCTGCGGCTCCAAGAAGAAGACGGCGTGCGCGAGGCCGTGCTGCTCAAGCGCGAGGCCGCCGACATCGCCGAGCCCGACGACGCGCGGCGACTCCTGTTCGAGGTCGCCGGGCACGCCGCGACGCAGCTGGGCGACCTGCACCTGGCCGCGTCCATCTACGAAGACCTCCACGAGCGCGATCCCGCCGACCGCGACGCGTGGCAGCCGCTCCTCGACGTGTACCGTCGTATGGACGACTACGAGAAGCTCTCGGCGCTCATCGCGCAGGTCGTGGAGCTCGTCGACGACGTGAGCGAGCGCTCCAAGCTCCGGCTCGAGCGCGTGCGCATCGGCATGCAGAAGCTCGCGCTCGGCGACGACGACGCGACGAACGAGCTCCGAGACATCGTCGACGACGATCCGGGGCAGGCCGACGCCGCGATCCTCCTCGGCAGCATCTTCGAGCGCAACGGGCGCGAGCAAGACCTGGCCGAGCTGCTCGCGCGCCAGCTCGACATCGCCAAGGACCGACAAGACGCGGCGAGCGTGGCCTCGCTCTCCGAGCGGCTCGGGCTCCTGCTCGAGCGCCAAGACCCGGCCGAGGCGAGAAGCGTGTATTATGCAGCTCTCGACTGGGAGCCGAGCAACAAGAAGATCCTCCTCTCTCTCGAGCGGCTGCACGAGGCCGACGGAGAGACCCTCGACCGCGCCGACGTGATCGAGCGCCGGTTGGTGCACGAGAAGGGCCCCGAGGCCGAGGCGCTGTCGCTCTCGCTCGCCGAGCTGCGGCGCACGCTCGAGGACGCCGACGGCGCGCTGCGGGCGCTCGAGCTGGGGTTCAAGGCGTTCCCGCAGAGCGAGACGCTCAAGAGCGCTCTCGAGAAGACCTACCGCGAGGCGATGGAGTACCAGCGCCTCGCCGAGCTCTATCGCACCGACGCTGCGGGCCGAGAGGACCCGCGCGAGCGCGCGGCGAGGCTGCGTGAGGCGGCGCACCTCTACAAGGAGGAGCTGAGCGATCCGGAGCTCGCGGCCGCCGTGCTACGCGAGGCGCGCGAGGCCGACGCCGAGGACCTCGACCTCCTCCGCGAGCTCGTCGATACGCTCACGGCGTCGGGCGAGCTGGCCGCCGCGGGGGACGAGCTCACCGGCGCGATCGACGCGCTGCCCGAGGACGACCCGCGCCGCCCCGAGCTCGTGGGCCAACGCGCGCCGATCCGCGCGCGCCTGAGCGACTTCCCGGGCGCGCTCGACGACTTCGAGCTCGCGGTCGCCGCCGGCGTGGGGAGCCTGCGCCCCAAGCTCGCCGAGCACCTGGGCAAGATGGCGCTCTCGTCGGCCGGAAAGGGAGACCCGGCGGCGTGGCGCAAGCACAAGCTGCGGCTCGCGGGGCTCCAGCTCGAGATGGGCGCGGTCGAAGAGGCGCGCGACCTTCTCACAGAGCTGCTCAAGACCGACACACGCGACCGCGACGTGCTCCGCGCCATCGCGTACGTCGACGAGCTCGAGGAGCGCTGGGACGCGGCGAGCGCTACGTACCGGCGGCTCGTGGGGCTCGAAGAAGGCGAGGCCGTCGTCACCGCCGCGCTCAAGCTCGCCGAGACGTGCGAGAAGGCCGGGCGCCCCGCCGATGCGCGCGGTGGTCTCGAGCGCGCGCGCATGGCCGCCCCGCAGGATCCGCGCTTGCGCCAGAGGCTCGCCCACCTGTACGAGGCGACGGGCGCGCTCAAGGAGCTCGCGCAGATGTGCATGGAAGAGGCTCGCGCCGCCGGCGACGTCGCCGGCTGCTTCGAGAACCTCGTGCGCGCCGGGCAGCTCTTCCTCGAGTACGGACAGGAGCCCGACCTCGCCGTCACGCCGCTCGAAGAAGCCCACGCGCTCCGGCCGGCGGACCTCGACTGCGCCGCGCTGCTCTCCGACGCCTACGCCGCGAGCGGCCGCCTCCAGGACGCCACGGACCTGCTCGAACGCACGATCGCCACGTTCAAGGGGCGGCGCGCGCGCGAGCTGTCGGCGCTCTTCCACAGGCTCGCCCGCATCTCGGAGGCGCAGGGCGACCGCCAGAAGGAGCTCGGCCACCTGCAGACCGCGCTCGAGATGGACGCGCAGAACGGCGTCGTCGCGAGCGAGATGGCCTACCTCGCGATGGAGCTCGCCCAGTGGGACACGGCGCAGCGAGCGCTGCGCGCCGTGACGATGCTCAAGGCCCCGGCGCCGCTGCCCAAGGCGCTCGCCTATCAGCACCTCGGCGAGATCGCGCGACAGCAAGGCGACCTCAAGCGCGCGGTCGTCCTGCTCAAGCGCGCGATCGACGACGATCCTTCGCTCGAGAGCGCGCGCGCCCTGCTCGACGCGCTCCAGCACGACTGAGGCGGCGCCGGCCGACGGGCGCCCGCGACGAAATGCTCACTCGTCGGACGTCATCGTCCAGAGCTCGGTGAGGCGCTCCTTGAGCTCGTCGTTGAACGGGTCGTTCTGCGTGGCCGACGTGAGCTTGACGCGCGCCTCGTCGATGCGGCCGATCGCGATGAGGCGATCGGCCTGCGCGGCAAGCTTCTTGGCTTGGGGATCGTTCGCGACCATCTCGAGCGTGCGCACCACGATCTGCGGCCCCGTCTCTTCGGGGCGCGACTGCAGGTCGAGCCGCAGGCGCCCGGCGTGGAGGTCGGCGTCGTAACGAATGCGATGGTCGGGGCGGCGCAGCACGTTGTAGGCCTCGACAGCACGCTTGAAGACGCGCGTCGCGGCCTGGGCCACGTCGGGCCCCTCGTCGACGAACCGGTCGGGGTGGCAGCGGAGCGCGAGCGCGTGGAACGCGGTCTGGATGTCCTCGGGCGACGCGTTGGGGGCGACGCGGAGCACGTCGTAGTAGCTGAGCTCGTCGAGCGACTCGGCCCAGACGAGGAAGGTGCTCGCTTCCGCCATGTGTTCGAATCCTATCCCAAATTCGGAGCTACCCCGAGACGACGCGCTGGTTGCGCTGGCGGGCCGCCATTTCGTGCAGCGCCGCGTCGTCCGACTCGGCGCCCGTGAGTCGCATGGTCGCCGCGGTCTCGCGCCCGGTGACGGTGTCGCGCGCCCGCACGTTGAGGATGCCGTCGGCGTCGAGCTCGAACGTGACGGCGACCTTCACCGTGCCGCGCGCCGCAGGGGGGAGCCCGGTGAGCTCGAGCTCGCCCAGGTACGCGTTCTCGGCGAAGCGCGGCGCCTCGCCTTGGGCGACGCGGATGCGCACGGTCGTCTGTCCGTCGCTGCCGGTGAAGAACGAGCGCGTCTGCTCGCAGGGCACCGACGCGTTGGCGTGGATGAGCACGTCGGAGAAACCGCCCACCGTCTCGACGCGCAGGCTGAGCGGCGTGACGTCGATGAGCAGAGGCGCGTCGGCGCGCGCAGGCACAGCGTGACCGGCCTCGACGTCGGCGGCCGTCGGCGGAGCCACGTTGGGGGTGATGTCGATCTCGATCGGAAAGCTCTGCTCCCCGGGCGGGGGGAGCGTGGGCGGCGTCGCGTCGGCCGCCGCTCGACGGGCGGGCCTCGGTCGCGGCACGTCGTCGTCGCTCCGCGGCGCGGGGACGATGCCGTGGGGCTCGATGAACTGCTCGGGCCGCTTGGGCGCCTCGGCCATCGTCTGCTCGTCGGGCGCGTCGGGCTCGCGTCGCGGGTCGGGGCGGCCCGTGAGCGTGGGGGACCTCGGAGCCGAGGGCTTGCCCGCGTGCGGGGCGGGCGCAGGCGAGATCGCCGTGTCGCTCTGCGCCTGAAGCGAGCCGAACGAGATCGTGGCGGCGGCGCGCGGAAGGCTGAACCCGCCGGGCACGGGCGGCGGCGCCGCGGGGGCCTTGGGGGCCGGCGGCACTTGCGGCATCGTGAGCTCGTCGGGGTTGGCCGTCGGCGGCCGGGACGCGACGCTGTCGCCCCGCACCTTGCCCCCGTCGGCGCTCGCGCCGAGCGCGCCGGCCGCGGTCCGCTTCTTGGCGCCTGCCTTGGTGCGCGAGAGGGCGTTGGCCTGGATCGCGGCGCCGAGCGCGACGACCTCGTCGGGGTTCACGCGCATGTGCGGCGGCTTGCCGAAGAGCTCGCGCACGCGCCTGTGGATGATGGGCATACGGGTGGAGCCGCCGACGAGCAGCACGCGCTGGAAGTCCTTGGGAGACAGGGCCACCGCGTCGAGCGTCTGACGCGTCACCTGCACCGTGCGATCCACGAGCGGCGCCACGACGTCTTCGAAGACCTGCCTCGTGATGGGCACCGACATGCGGATCGGCATCGCGTTCGCGTCGAGACCGACGTCTTGCAGCTGGGCCGTGGCCTCGGTGGCGCGCGTGAGCTCCTTCTTGACGTCCTCTGCGGCGAAGCGGAGACGCGCGAACGCCGCGGCGTTCGTCCGCGGGTCGACGTTGTGAGCGCGGATGACCTGCTCGGCGAGAAAGGCGGCGAGGGCCGTGTCGACGTCGTCGCCGCCGAGCGCCGTGTCACCCGCCGTCGCGATGACCTCGAACACGTTGCCCGCGAGGTCGAGGAGCGTCACGTCGAACGTGCCTCCGCCGAGGTCGAAGACCGCGATCTTCTCGGCGTGGGCGATCGCCTGCCCGTACGCCAGGGCCGCGGCCGTCGGCTCGTTGAGGATGCGCATCACCTCGAGCCCCGCGAGTCGCCCCGCGATCTTGGTGGCGGCGCGCTGCAGATCGTTGAAGTTGGCCGGCACGGTGATGACGGCGCGATCGACCGTGGTGCCGAGCGCGTGCTCCGCGACCGCCTTGGCGCGACGAAGCACGAAGGCGCTGATCTCGGCGAGCGCGTACGAGATGCCGCGAGCGACGACCATCGTCTGCTGCTGCGTCCCCTCGGCCAGCTGGAACGGCAGGCGCGGGACGAGCTGCTGCACCTCTTCGGAGGCGAACGGGCAGCCGAGGATCGGCTTGACCGAGTAGATGGTGTTGTCGGGGTCGACGAGACGCCGTTCGCGCGCCGCGTCCCCGACGAGCACCGTGCCGTTCGGGTGGAACGAGACGACGCTCGGGATCAGGCGGCGCTTCTGCTCGTCCTCGAGTGTGACCGCCACGCCGTCGACGACGGCCGACACGACCGTGTTCGTCGTCCCCAGGTCGATGCCGATCGCCACGCCCATGCGCCTATTGTGCACCATGACGCGGCCCGCGTCGCGATCACGAGTACGCGAGCCACGCGTCGACGCCGGCGGCCACGCGGCGGCCGTCGGCGATGGCCCACACCACGAGCGATTGGCCGCGAGACCCGTCCCCGGCCGCGAAGACGCCGGGCACGCTCGTGGAGCCCGTGGCGGTGGTCACGATGTTGCCGCGCGCGTCGAGCTCGAGGCCCAGGGCGTCGATGATGCCCGGGCGCTCCGGCCCGACGAAGCCCATGGCGAGCAGCACCAGATCGGCCGGGAGGTCCATCGCCGAGTCGGGGAGCTCTTCGAGCTTGCCGCCCGTGAACCGGGCACGCACCGCCGAGAGCTTCGCCACGCGCTGCCCCGACGCGTCGGGGAGCAGGGCCCGCGTCATCACGCTGAAGTCTCGCTCGCACCCCTCCTCGTGCGACGACGACGTGCGCAGCACGAGGGGCCACTCGGGCCAAGGGTTGTCGGGCATGCGCACGAGCGGCGGCTTGGGCATCAGCTCGAGCTGCGTGACGCTGGCGGCGCCTTGCCGATTGGCCGTGCCGACGCAGTCCGAGCCCGTGTCTCCCCCGCCGATGACGACGACGTGCTTGTCGCGAGCGTCGATGGGCGCGCTCGCCTCGGCGTCGCCGGCGACGCGGCGGTTCTGCTGCGTGAGGTACTCCATCGCAAAGTGTACGCCGGCGAGCTCGCGGCCCGGCACGGGCAGATCTCGCGGCACACGTGAGCCGATGGCCAGGACGACCGCGTCGTAGCGCGAGCGCAGGTCCTCGGCGTCGACCGTGGTCCCGACGTCCACGCCGGTCTGGACCTCGAGGCCCTCGGCGATCATCTGGGCGAGACGACGATCGAGGAGGGACTTCTCGAGCTTGAAGTCCGGGATGCCGTACCGCAGGAGACCGCCGACCCGATCGTCGCGCTCGAAGAGCACCACCGCGTGCCCCGCGCGCACGAGCTGCTGCGCGCACGCGAGCCCCGCGGGACCCGAGCCCACCACGGCGACCCTCCGCCCCGACGGTCGCGCCGCGGCGCGCGGCCGGAGCTGCTCGTCGGACTGGTTGGCGATGGTCCGCTCGACGTCCTTGATCGTCACGGGCGCGTCCTCGAGGCCCAGCACGCACGACGCCTCGCACGGCGCAGGGCACACGCGGCCGGTCACCTCGGGGAAGTTGTTCGTCGAGTAGAGCACCCGCGCGGCGTCGGCCATGCGCCCGCGATAGACGTGGTCGTTGAACTCGGGGATGACGTTCCCGAGCGGACAGCCTTCGTGACAGAACGGGATGCCGCAGTCCATGCAGCGGGACGCCTGCGCGGTGATCACGTCGGGCGGGTGCTCCACACCCGTCTCGCGATAGTCGTGCACGCGCTCGTCGACCGGTCGATCGCCGCTCTTCTTCCGCGGCACTTCGAGGAATCCGCGCGGGTTGCCCATCACTTCACCAGCCGCAGGTGACGCGAGGGGGCGTTGCGCGCCTGCTCCTCGAGGGCACGTTTGTAGTCTACAGGCATCACCTTGACCATGCGCCACGCGCCCGATCGCCCGGTCCCGGGCGGCGCGACCGAGCGCACCGCGACGTCGGCCCACGCGGCGAGCACCTCGGCACCTCGCACGCTCGCCGTGCGCTCCACGTGCTCGTCGACGAGCTCTCGCACGAGCGCCAGGTCCTCCTCGGACAGCTCCTCGAGCGCCACCATGCCCATGTTGCACCGGCGCGCGAGCTCGCCGTCGACGTCGAGCACATAGGCCACGCCGCCGCTCATGCCCGCCGCAAAGTTGCGCCCCGTCGAGCCGAGCACCACGACGACGCCGCCGGTCATGTACTCGCAGCCGTGGTCGCCGACGCCTTCGACCACCGCGTACGCCCCGCTGTTGCGCACGGCGAACCGCTCGCCGCCGCGCCCGGCGAAGAACGCGCGCCCCGACGTGGCGCCATAGAGCACCGTGTTGCCCACGATGACGTTGTCGGCCGCGACGAGCTCGGACGTCGGGGGAGGACGCACCGCGATCGTCCCGCCCGAGAGGCCCTTGCCCACGTAGTCGTTGGCGTCGCCCTCGAGAGTGAGGGTCATGCCGCGCACCGCGAAGGCGCCGAACGACTGCCCCGCGGTGCCCGTGAGCTCGAGCGCGATCGTCGACTCCGGGAGGCCGCTCGCTCCGTAGCGCTTGGCGACCTCCCCCGCGAGCATCGCGCCGAAGGTGCGGTGCGCGTTGGTGATGCCGAACGCGATGCGCACGGGCTCGCCTCGGTCGAGCGCCGGCCACGCGCAGTCGATGAGCGTGCGGTCGGCGACGCGCTCGAGGCCGTGGTCCTGCTCTTCGCTCTTTCGGCGTTGGTCGGGCGGCGCCTTGGCCACCTTCAAGATGCGCGAGAAGTCGAGGTGACGCGCCTTGCCGTGCTGCGCGAGGCTCTCGCGCGGGGCCACGCAGTCGACGCGTCCGATCATCTCTTCGAGCGCGGTGAAGCCCAGCTCGGCCATGATCTGCCGCAGCTCCTCGGCGACGAAGAAGAAGTAGTTGATGACGTGCTCGGGCAGCCCCGAGAACCGCGCGCGCAGCACCGGGTCTTGCGTGGCGATGCCCACCGGGCACGTGTTGAGGTGACACTTGCGCATCATGATGCAGCCGCTCGCGACGAGCGGCGCCGTGGCGAAGCCGAACTCTTCGGCGCCCAGGAGCGCGGCGAAGGCCACGTCGCGACCGGTCTTGAGCTGTCCGTCTGCCTGCACCACCACGCGCGATCGCAGCCCGTTGAGCACGAGCACCTGCTGCGTCTCCGCGAGGCCGATCTCCCACGGCGCGCCCGCGTGCTGGATCGACGAGAGGGGGCTCGCGCCCGTACCGCCGTCATGACCGGCGATGACGATGACGTCGGCGTGGGCCTTGGCGACGCCGGCGGCCACGGTGCCGACGCCCGTCTCGCTCACGAGCTTGACGCTGACGCGCGCGGTCGGGTTGACGTTCTTGAGGTCGTGGATGAGCTGCGCCAGGTCCTCGATCGAGTAGATGTCGTGGTGCGGCGGCGGGGAGATGAGCGTCACCCCCGGCGTCGAGTGGCGCACGCGCGCGATGACGGCGTCGACCTTGTGCCCGGGCAGCTGACCGCCCTCCCCGGGCTTGGCGCCCTGCGCGATCTTGATCTGCAGCTCGTCGGCGTTGACCAAGTAGTGCGTGGTGACGCCGAAGCGCCCCGACGCGACCTGCTTGATCGAGCTCCGCCGCGAGTCGCCACGCGCGTCGGTGACGAAGCGCGCCTCGTCCTCTCCGCCCTCGCCCGTGTTGCTGCGACCGCCGATGCGGTTCATCGCGACGGCGAGGTTCTCGTGGGCCTCTTTGCTGATGCTCCCGAACGACATCGCGCCCGTCGCGAAGCGGCGCACGATGCTGCGCGCCGGCTCGACGTCGTCGATCGACACGGGCGCGCGGGTCGGCGCGAAGTCCCACGTGCCGCGTAGGGTCATCGGCGCGCGGGACTGATCGTTGACGAGGCGCGCGTACTCCTCGTACGCCGACTTGTCGCCGAGGCGCACCGCGCGCTGCAGCGAGGCGACCGTCTTCGGCGTCCACAGGTGACGCTCTCCGTCGACGCGCCAGGCGTAGACGCCGCCCGCAGGCAGCTCCGCGTCGAGATCGACGCCCGCGTCGAAGCCAGAGCGATGGCGCACGCGGGCCTCGCGCGCGATCTCGGCGAGGCCGATACCGCCCACCACCGACGGCGTGCCCTTGAAGTACAGCTTGACCACCTCGGCCCCGATGCCGATGGCCTCGAAGATCTGCGCGCCCTGGTAGCTGGCGACCGTGCTGATCCCCATCTTGCTCATGACCTTCAAGAGGCCCTTCTTGAGCGCTTGCACGTAGTTCTTGGTCGCGGTGGCGACGTCGACGTCGGCGCCCACCGTCTTGTCCTGGCACACCTCGACCAGCGTCTCGAACGCCAAGTACGGGTTCACGGCGCTCGCGCCGTACCCGAGCAGCAGCGCGACGTCGGCGACCTCTCGCGCGTCGCCGCTCTCGACGATGAGGCCCGTGCGCGCGCGCTTCTTCACGCGGACGAGGTGGTGGTGCACCGCCGACACGGCGAGCAGGCTGGGGATGGGCACCTCGGTGGGCGACACGCCCCGGTCCGAGATGACGAGCGCGCTCGCGCCTTCGTCGACGGCGCGCGCGGCGCGTGAGCAGAGGTCGGTGAGGGCCCCGGCCAGGCACTCCGCCGGGTCGCCCTTGCGCGGAAAGAGCGCCGGCAGCGTCTGCACGCGGAAGTCCTCGAGCGACGAGCGCGTGAGCCGCGCGAGGTCGTCGTTCGTCAGGATCGGGTGCGGGAGCTCGAGCAGGCGACACTGGCGCGGCGTCTCGTCGAGCAGGTTTCCTTCGCCGCCGAGCGCGGTGGCGAGCGACATGACCAGCACCTCACGGATCGGGTCGATCGGCGGGTTGGT
>JAGQJA010000368.1 GCA_020430845.1 Myxococcales bacterium | reverse complement strand
TCGAGCTGCTCTGCGGCATCATGACGAGCGACAAGGAGCGCATCGACAAGGTGGTGCGCACGATCGCCGACGCGCGCTCGATGGGCGTGACGGTGCTGCCGCCCGACGTCAACGAGAGCGATCTCGACTTCAAGGTCGTCTACACGCACCCCAAGGGGGACCGGCGCGTGCCGCGAGGCGCCAAGGTCAAGGACAAGCTCGGTCCGCAGGTGCGCTTCGGCCTCGGCGCGGTGCGCGGTCTCGGCGGCGCGGCGCTCGAGGCGCTCTTCGAGGCGCGCGCCGCGGGCGGCCCGTACAACGACCTCTTCGACTTCGCCGCGCGCGTCGACGCCAAGCGCATCAACAAAGGCGTGTTCGAGGCGCTCGTCCAGTGCGGCGCGTTCGACTCGACCCTCGCGTCGCGCGGCGTCACGCGGACGCGCGCGTTCGCGTCGATCGAGGTCGCGCTCGAGCGCAGCCGCGCCGCGAGCCGAGATCGTGAGCGAGGTCAGACCAGCATGTTCGGCCTGTTCGACGCGGCGCCTGGCCCGGCGGCGGCGCAGACCGCGGGCGACTACGTCGAGATCGAGGAGAGCTGGGACCGCAAGGAGATGCTCGTGCGCGAGCGCCAGTCGCTCGGCTTCTACGTGTCGGGCCACCCGCTCGAGCGCTACCTCAAGGGCGCGAGCGCGCTCGCGAAGCTCGAGGCGTCGCCCATCGCGGAGCTCGCCTCGATGGACAACTGGAGCCCGGTGAAGATCGCGGGCATGGTCGAGGGCTACCGCGAGCGCGTCTTCAAGGACGGGGGAGGGAAGGTCGCCTTCTTCGAGCTCGAGGACCTGAGCGGTCGCGTGAACGTGAAGGTCCGCGGCAACCAGATCGACAACGTCGCCCACGTGCTCAAAGCGGGAGAGCCGGTGCTGCTCACAGGCAAGGTGAGCTTTCCGTTCCGCGACAACGACGCCGAAGAAGAAGAGGGGCCGCGCGAGCCCACGCTGCTCCTCAACGAAGCCGAGCGTCTGTCCGACTGTGTCAAGAAGGACACCCGGCAGATCGTCATCCGGCTCGGGACAGAGAAGCTCACCGAGCACCACCTGACGCGCATGGCGAACGCCCTCGGCGCGCGGCCGGGCGACTGCCCGGTCACTGTCGCGCTGTCGCTCGGCGACGGTGCCGAGGCCGTTCTGGCCCTGGGTAGGCGTTTTCGTGTCGAGGTGGGAGACGAAGTGCTGAGCGGGCTCGAACGCATCTTCGGCGAGCAGGTCGCAGAGCTCTCCTGACAGCGCTCTGGCGCAGGTTGGCGGAGATCGAAGGGAGACAATCGCCGCGACCCTGATATGCTTGAGCAGTTCGAGCATGAGCGCGCCCAAGCCACGCATCAGCTCGCTGCGTCCGCCGCCGCCTCCCCGGCGCACCACGATGCCGCCAGTGAGCCCCCGGCCGCCGGGATTCGAAGCGGTCTTCGACGAGGGATCCCTCGCCCACGCGTTCGACGCGCTCATGTGGGACGAGGACTCGCCGGCGATGCCCGGCCAGCATCAAGTCGACCTCGCGCCCGTCAAGGAGCTGTTCGCCGAGCTCGCCGCCAACCACATGCGCCACGTGCGCGACTTCATGATGGACGTGAAGTGGGGTGAGGCGACGCGCGAGTGGGTCGAGGTGTGCATCCCCGCCGTGACGTCCCTCTGTCGCGCGGCCGAGCGCCTCGAGCTGCTCGATCTCGTCGAGGCGCTCGACAAGTACGAGCTGGTCCTCGAGGGCGTGGGGCTCGCCGGCGAGTCCAAGCTCATCGACGGCCCCGTCAAGGAGCGGCTCATCGAGGCGTACGACAAGCTCGCCGAGGTGCTCCCGCAGGCCTTCGCGCTCGACAACGATCGCACCGCGCGCGAGGCCGTCATCGTTCAGTCGCTGCTCCTGCAGCTCCCCGACGTGCGCAAGGTCACGATCGACAAGCTCCACGCCGCCGGCCTCACGCGCCTCGACGTGCTCTTCGTCGCGAAGCCGAGCGAGATCTCCGACACGACCGGGATACCGGAGGCCGTCGCCAAGCGCATCGTCGACCGCTTCGCCGAGTACCGCACCGAGATGCAGAACGCGTCGCCCTCCGACGCGCGCGCCGCCGAGCGCGATCGCCTCGCGACGCTCGCCGCGCAGCTGCGCGAGCAGCACGACGGCTACGAAGAGGCCTCCAAGGGCTGGTCCGACTCGGCCAAGGCCAAGAAGCGAGAGCTCTTCCGCGCGCGCGAAGAGACGTGGCTGCAGGTGAGCCTTCTGCTCGCGCGCTTCGGCGAGGTCGATCGCCTCAAGGGGATCGAAAAGGTCCCCTTCGCCGCGCGCATCACGCAGCTCGAGTCGTGGCTCGAAGAGGCGCAGAGCCTCTACCGCTGACGCGTCGTCTTCGGCAGCAGCGCAGAGCGACTACCGCGGACGCTTCGTCGTCGCCCGCGTCGTCGTCGCGCGTGCGTTCGTCTCCCACTGTTTGTTCGTCGGAGACAGAGTCCCTCTTCTCGTCGGTCGCGGTTCGGGTATTCTCTCACTCCCCATGGCGGAGCTCACACCCGAAGTAGTCATCACCAAGGCGAAGCGCGGTGAGAAGATCGACCGCGCGGATCTTTCGGGCATCAACCTCGCGAACGCAGTGCTCGAGGGCGCCAGCTTTCGGCGCTGCGACATGGTCGGCGCGAACCTCGAGGGCGCGCGACTTCGTAACGCGAACCTCAAGAGCGCGAACCTGTGCGAGGCGTTCCTGTCGGGCGCCGACCTGCGCGACGCGAACCTCGACAACGCCGACCTCGAAGGGTCGAACCTGCAGAAGACGACGCTCTCGGGCGCGAACATGTCGCGCGCCAACCTCGAGGGCGCCAACCTGCAGGGCGCCAACCTCTCGGGCGCTCGCCTGAGCCACGCGCAGCTCGACCTCGCCAACCTCGGCGGCGCCGACTGCACGGGCGCCGTCCTCACGCACGCGGACCTCGGCGAGTGTTACCTCGGCGGCGTCAAGATGATGAAGTGCGAGCTGACGAACGCGAACCTCGCCGAGTCGAACCTCGAGGACGCGGACTTCAGCGGCGCGGTGCTCACCGACGCGCGCCTGCCCGACCTCAAGGCGCGCGGCGTCAAGCTCGTCGGCGCGCTGCTCGTCAAGGCCGACATGTCTCGGTCGAACCTCACGTCGGCCGACCTGTCGAACGCCGACCTCCGCAACGCCAACCTCACCGACGCCAAGCTCGAGGGCGCGAACCTCACCGGTGCCAAGGTCTTCGGCATCCTGGCCAAGGGCGCCACGATCACTGGCCTCAAGGCCGACTGGGTCGACAACAGCCCCAACGGCGACGGGTCGGTGCGCGTGCCGTCCACCCTCGTGGCGAGCGTGCTCAGCGGCGAGAGCGTAGGCGCGCCGCGCGACGAGCGCGCGAACCGCCGCTACTTCGGCCGCGGCGACGTGCTGCGCAACGCAGCGCTTCAGTTCGACGAGGGCGCGATCGTCGAGATCGAGAGCCTGTTCGAGCAGTGCACCATCGCGCTCGGGCGCGGGACGGAGCTCGTCATCGGCGGCGACGGCGTGCTGCACGGCTGCCAGATCACCGGCGCGGGAAACATCACCGTCAACGGCAAGTTCTTCGAGCGCAGCGACGGCAAGAAGGGGGCGCCCGGCATCGTGGGCGCGCACCAGCTCCTCGTGACGTCGACCGGCGCCGTCGTGGGCGCGGTGCAACAGAGCCCCGAGCTCACGCGGTTCGGGTTCGAGCCCGGCTGTCAGCTGCGCATGCGCATCGTCGCCCAGCCCGAGAACGGCGGCGGTGGCGGTGGCGGCGGCGGCGGCAAGCGAGACAAGCGCGGTCGGAATCAAGACTGATCGCCACCGAGTTGCCCCGGTCCGACATGGCGTGACCGGGATGGATGATGGCAGCGAAGCGAGTACGAGGAGGATGAGATGAGCGACGTGAAGCCGGGCCTTGGTTCCGCGACCGAGAAGAGGACGTTGGTGGAGGAAGGCACCCACTTCAAGGGGTCGTTGCAGTCGACCTGCCCGATCCTGGTGAAGGGCAAGATCGAGGGCGAGGTCGGCGCGCCCGGCCTCACCGTGAGCTCAACGGGCGCCGTGTCGGGCAAGGTCAAGGTCGGCGAGCTGCGCAGCGAGGGTGAGCTCGCGGGTGAGTTCGACGTCGACAAGGTTCAGCTCTCGGGCTCGGTCAAGGACAACACGATCATCCGGGCCAAGTCGCTCGAGGTGAAGCTCGCGGTCACCGGCGCCAAGATGCAGGTCGTGTTCGGTGAGTGCGAGCTCGAGGTCGGCGATCGCCCCTCGCTCGAGAAGAAAGAAGAGAACGGCAAGAGCATGCCGCCTCCGCCCGCGGAGACCTGAGACGCCGCTTCGCTCCTCGCGCAGAGCATCCGACACTCGCGCACACTGTCATTCGAAGGCCCGTCGCGCTTATGCAAGTGAGCACGGCGGGCTTCTTCGTGTCCGGCGATCTCCCCTCAAAGTGCACCTTCGCCGTCGACGCTGTTATCGTAGAACGCAATGCCGCAGGGCGACGGTCAACAGCCCAAGCGCGCACCCTTGATTCCGACGGATGATCTCCTTCGGGTCGACGGGACGGGCGCCATCCATCCGGTCGGTCGTGTGGCGAGCCAGCGGCTCCGCGCGCGGGCGGGGGAGTGGCGCCTCGTGCACAGCCCGCCCGACGTCATCCTCGCGCGCAGCGCGGGAGGGATCGACGCTGCGCTCAAGCTCGCCGGAGAGATCCGCACGCCCGGCGCGCTCTGCGACGTCGTCGCGCTCATCTCGCAGTCGAGCTGGCGCGGCGAGCTCGTCGTGTACGCCGAGGCGGGCGCGCGCACGTTCCTGTTCGAGCAGGGCAGCGTCATCGGCGCGACCACCACCGTAGAAGAAGAGCGGCTCGGCGAGACGCTCTATCGCTTCGGCGTGCTGACGCGCCAGCAGCTCGATGCGATCCTCGAGGCGACGCAGAGCAGCGGCAAGCGCCTCGGTGAGGTCGCCATCGAGCTCGAGTACATGACGCCCGAAGAGCTCTACCCGATGATGGCGCGACAGGTCGAGGAGGTGTTCTACGCCGCGCTCCACGTGGCGGACGGCGCGTTCTACTTCTACGACCGGCTCGACGACCAGAAGCTCTTCAGGCGCCACAACATCAACACCGGCGGCCTGCTCATGGAGGCGGCGCGGCGCATGGACGAGATGCGGTTCTTCCGCGAGAAGATCCCGCACGACGCGTACATCCCCGTGCCGATCCCGAACAAGAAGCCGCCGGACGAGCTCGCAGACCTCTTCGCCCAGTGCGACGGCAAGCGCAGCATCGCCGAGATCGGCCGGCGCATCGGCCAGCTCGAGTTCGAGGTGACGCGGGGGATCTTCCAGCTCGTCTCGAGCGGCGCCGTGTTCGTGACGGCGCCTCGGCCGCAAGGGCCCGAGGCCATCGTCGAGGCGTTCAACCCTGCGCTCGCCGAGATCCACGAGCGCTGCGACGAGGTGGGCAAGGGCACCGAGCTCCGCGAGGGGCTCAGCCGATTCGCCACGGGCGCGGGCATCTACGACCCGCTCTTCATGGGGGCCGGCCCGCTGCAAGACGGGACGCTCCGCCCCGACCGCCTCGGGCGCAACATCGCGGCGCTCGCGGGCGAGGACCCCGACGCGTGGCTCATCGGCCTGATGAACGACTACGTCGGCTTCGCGCTCTTCCAGGCCGAGTCGTTGATCCCGCGCGAGGTCGAGACGAAGCTCCAAGCCAAGGTGAGTGACATGCTCAAGCCCCTACACCCGCTGGTCGGCGAGGCGCCCCAGCCACGGGCGTTCCCGTGAGCCGCTCGGAGACAGGGGCGCGCGCCAAGGCCGCGCCCAAGAAGAAGAAGCGCCTCCGCAAGGAGGACATCATCGTCGAAGCGACGCGCCTGTTCGCCGAGCGCGGGTACGAGGGCGCGAGCATGGGCGATCTCGCCGACCGCGTCGGGCTGCGCAAGGCGAGCCTCTTTCATCACTTCGCGAGCAAGGACGTGCTCTACGCGACGGTGCTCGCCGAGCTGGTCGAGGCCGTGAAGAAGGCCGTGTTCGAGGCAGCCAGCGCCGAGGGATCGTTCGCGGAGCGGCTCGACGGCCTGAGCGACGCGCTCACGGTCACGCTCGCGAGCACGCCGCACATCGCGCGGCTCTTGGTGCGAGAGGCGCTCGACTGGGGGCCCGTGATGCGCGCGCACCTCGGGGCCACGCTCGAGGAGGTGCTCGGCGCCGCGCTCGCGTTCGCCAAGGCCGGGCAGAAGGACGGCGCGCTCAACCCCGACGTCGACGCGAAGCAGCTCATCATCTCCCTCGTGGGGGTGCACTTCATGCCGTTCGCGATCGGCGAGATCGTCGAGCGCTTCACCGGCGCGTCGCCGTTCTCCCAGCCGTTCATGGAGGCGCGCAAGAAGGCCGTGCGCGAGCAGGTGCGGCTCATGGCGCTCAATCGCAAGAAGGGCCGCTGACGACGCGTCGGCCTCAGCGGGCGCCGTGTCGGCCGGCCCCGCCCGAGAAGCGCGTCGCGCCCGCGGCCGTCTCGCCGCTCTCGATCGCGCGCATGCCGAGCTCGAACTCGCGCGCCATCGCGCGGTCGAGCGTCTCGCCGAACGCGGCGTAGGTGCTCTCGCGGTCGCCGCGCATGCACGTGCTGGGGAACGCCGAGATCTCGAGCGCGAGCGCCTCGGCGCGCGCGCGGGCCTCGCCCTTGGGCACGACGCGGTTCGCGAGGCCGAACGCGAGCGCCTCGTCGGCGGCCACCGGGCGCCCCGTGAGCACCAGATCGAGCGCGCGCGACAGGCCGATGAGGCGACCGAGCCGCACGGTGCCGCCGTCGATGAGCGGCACGCCGAACCGACGGCAGAACACGCCGAAGATCGCGTCCTCTTCGACGACGCGCAGATCGCACCAGAGCGCGAGCTCGAGCCCGCCCGCGACGGCGTAGCCCGACACTGCGGCGATGACGGGCTTGCTCAAGAGCATGCGCGTCGGGCCCATCGGCCCGTCGCCGTCGGGGGCGAGGCGGTTGGGGGTACCGCTCACCATCGCCTTGAGGTCTGCCCCCGCGCAGAACGTGCCCCCGTCGCCCCAGAGCACGGCGACCTTCGCGGCGTCGTCGGCCTCGAAGGCGCGGAACGCGTCGGCGAGCGCAGAGGCGGTCGGGCCGTCGACGGCGTTGCGCGCGTGCGGACGGTGGAGGATGACCGTGGTGACGGGGCCGCTCTGCTCGACGCGCACGCTCATGGCGCAGTCATAGCAGACGTCAGGGCGCTTCGGACGCGGCGCGCTGACGGACGATCTCGTAGAGCGCGATGCCGGCGGCGACCGACGCGTTGAGCGAGGCGATCGGGCCGCGCATCGGAAGGCGGACGAGCGCGTCGCAGGCCTTCTTGACGGGCTTGCGCAGGCCCTTGCCCTCGGCGCCGACGACGAGCACCACGTCGCCCGTGAGGTCCTCGTCGGAGATCACGGCGGGGCCGTCGGCGTCGAGACCGAGCACGCGCATGGGGCGTGCGCGCAGCACCTCGAGCGCGGCAGGCAGTGCGCCCACACGACAGAGGGCGGCGTGCTCGACCGCGCCCGCCGAGGCGCGGAACATCGCCGGCGAGAGCGGCGCGGATCGGTGCTCGGGCCAGAGCACGCCCGACGCGCCGATGGCGACGCACGAGCGCACGACGGCGCCGAAGTTCTGCGGATCCTCGATCTCGTCGAGCGCGACGATCGCGGCCGGCCCGGTGTCGCTCGGCGCCGCCAGCTCGTCGAGCGTCACGAGACGCAGCTCGGGCGCGTACGCGATGGCCCCTTGGTGGCGACCGCCCTTGCTCGCGCGATCGAGGTCGCCCCGCGTGACGCGCTCGACCTCGGCGCCTCGGTCCTTGGCGAAGCGCGCGAGCGCCTCGAGCTGCGGTGACGGGCCGCCCTCGACGAGCACGCGCAATTTGTCTGCATGTACACGTATCGCTTCGCGCACGGGCTGCAGGCCCACCACGAGGCGCGAGCTCACGACGCGCCTCGCGCCGACCGGGCCTCGGCGCTGATGGCGCGCGCGGCGTCGGCCGGGCGCTCCGCGTCGCGGATCGGGCGGCCCACGACGAGCCAGGTCGCGCCGGCGGCGATCGCGGCGGCGGGCGTCGTGGTGCGCTTCTGGTCGCCCGCTTCGCTGTTTGCCGGGCGCACGCCGGGGGTCACGAGGACGGCGTCGGGGCCGAGATCGGTACGCAGCCCCGCGACCTCGGCGGGCGAGCACACGAACGCGCGGACACCCGCGTCGAAGGCGAGGCGCGCGACCTTGGGGACGGTCTCGGACGGCGAACGCGCGAGCCCGATGTCGCGAGCGTCGGCGGCGTCGAGCGAGGTGAGCACGGTGACGGCGCACACGGACAGGCCCGCGCCCTCGCGGTCGGCCCGCGCCACGGCGCGCTCGAGCATCGCGCGACCGCCCGCCGCGTGCACCGTGAGCAGGCTCACGCCGAGGGCCGAAGCACGGGCGACGGCGCGCTCGACGGTCTCGGGGATGTCGTGGAGCTTGAGGTCGAGGAAGATCGGCAGGCCCAGCTCGCGGAGCGGCGCCACGACGGCGGGGCCGTGCGCCACGAAGAGCTCGAGCCCGATCTTGAGCATGCCCACGTGGGGCGCGACGACCTCGGCCACGCGCCGCGCGGCGTCGAGGTCGGGCAGATCGAGCGCGAACGCCACGGGCGAGCCCGCCGGCGCGCGGAGATCATGGGTCATCGTCGCGAAACGATCAGAGGCACGAGCAGAGCGGATCGCCTGCCTGGCACGTGCACGCCGGCTTGGGCTTGGTGCCCCCGCCCGTGTTGGGCCTCGCGCCCGCGGCGCCTCCGCGCACGCGCGCGATGTTCGCCTGCGTCTTGCGCTGCTGCTCCTGCGCCGCGAGCAGCTTGGCCTGCGCCGCCTGACGCTCGGCCTCGTTGCCTGCGCGCGCGGCCTCGGCCTGGGCGCGGGCGATCGTGTCGTTCTGCTCCTTGAGGTCGGCCATGAGCTTGTCGAGCTGCGCCTTCTGCTCTTCGATCTGGCGCGTCTGCTCGGCCTGGATGGCGGCCTGCTTGTCGGAGTTGACCTTGAACGCCACGCCGCCGCCGATGCCGCCGACGAGCAAGAGGGCGACGACGCCGATCACGATGTACGTGAGCTGCTTCTTCTTCTTGTCTTGCGACACCGCGGCGAGCTGGCGCTCGTGCTCCTGCTGCTGCTGCATGGCGCGCAGGCGGGCCTGGTTCTCGGCCTCGAGCCGGGCGCGCTCGACCTCGGCCTGGCGGATGGCCTCGAGCTTCGCCTGCTCTTCGCGACCACGCTGCTCCTCTTGGCGGCGGCGCTGCTCCTCGGCTTGAAGGCGCTGCTCCTCGGCCTCGCGGGCGCGGCGCTCTGCCTCCTGGCGGGCCTGGATCTCGGCCTCTTCCTTCTGCCGGCGAGAGTCTTCCTCTTGCTGGATGCGATCCTCCTCGAGCGACATGAGCTCTTTGAGGGAGAAGAGGACCGAGCTTTCTTTCTGTTCCGCCATGTATCGATTCTCTCGCTTTGGGGGGGCTAACCCCTCGGGAAAACTTAGCCGGATGGCGCCCGGCAGGCAAACACGAAAGCGCGTGAGATCCCGGAACACGCGAGCCCCGTCGCGCCTTGGGTGCGGCGCGTCCGAAGACGCTTGCAGAGGCGCCCTCGCGGGTGGTGAGATGCCGGGCGATGGCTACCGACGTGAGCGCCCACATCACGGGCACCGTGTGGAAAATCGAGGTCAAAGAGGGCGAGGAGGTCACCGAGGGCCAGGTCCTCGTGATCCTCGAGTCGATGAAGATGGAGATGCCCGTCGAGGCGCCATCGGCCGGCAAGGTGGAGAAGATCCACTGCGCCGAGGCCCAAGCCGTCAACGAAGGCGATACCCTCGTCACCCTCGCGTGATCGGGCGGGCTTGGGCCCACCCGCGCATCGCGCTACGCTTCGGACCATGCGACACCGGCGCGCTCGTCGCCCGCTGAGAGCGCTCGCGCTCGTCCTCGGGCTGGCCACTTCGGCCACGCCGTTCGCGGCCTGTCGCACCTCGTCCGAGGCCGTGGGCAAGGGAGGCGAGTGCCTGCTCGCCACCGACTGCGCCCCGGGGCTCGTGTGCATCGCGCAGCGCAACGGCGCGCGCGTGTGCACCGACGACCTCAGCGGCGTGGGCGGCCGGCCGATCCCCGACGGCGCACCACCGCCCGAGGGAGGCGACGGGACCGTCGACCCAGACGCGCCGGTCGACCCCGACACGGGCACTCCCGACGTGACGCCGCCGCCGCCCGACACGGGGCCGCCGGACACGGGGCCCGTCGACACGGGCGTCGAAGGCGGCTGAGGCGCGCTCGCGCGGCCTGCGACGCGCGCCTTCTCGCCCCACGGTGTACGCGGCCGCTCGGCCCGAGCGCCTAGGCGCTCACTCGCGCCAGAGGAACTTCCACGGGTTGTGCTTGAGGTCGCGCACCATCTCTTGCACGTCGTCGTACACCGCCTCGTCCATCACGAGCGCGCCGACGGTGCCCTTGCCCTTCTTGATGTGCGTGACGATGGCCTGCGCGTCGGCGGCCGTGGCGTTCGCGCGCGCGGCGAGCTCGGCCACGTCGGCGACGGCCTTCTTGAGCTTCTGCTGCTCTTCGGGCGAGCCCACCACCGCGGACGCGCGGTTGATGTTGGCGAGCGCCTCTTTGGCGTCCTTGAGCAGCGGCCCCGTGTCGCGCTGGAGCTCGACGGCGATGCGGTCGACGTTGTCGATCGTGCGCACGATCTTGGGGTTGTCGACGTACTGGCTGCGCGCGTGGACGGTGAGCGTGTTGGCCTCGGCCGAGAGCGACTCGAGGTTGGCGACGATGCGGTTGATGCGGTCGCGGTTGTCGCTGAGCACGCCGTTGAGGTTCTTGAGCAGGCCCGCGGTGTTGGTGGCGATGTCGCTGATGAGCTCGCGGTTGTTGCGGATGCTCGTCATCGTCGTGTCGAGCAGCTCGTAGGCCTTGGCGAGGAACAGGTCGAGGCGCGGCGGGTCGATGCCCTTGACGACGGCGCCGTCGGGCAACACGGGCTTCTGCGTCGAGCCCGGCTCGATGGCCAAGAACTGCTCGCCGAGCACGCCTTGCGTCGTCACGTAGAAGTCGGCGTCCTCGTGGATGGCCTCCTTGACGCGCTGCTCGATCGAGAGCTTGGCGCGGACGAGCGTGCGGCGGTTGGTCTTCGGGTCGATCTTGCCGCCCAAGAACGACATCTCGCTGACCTTGCCGACCTTGACGCCGGCGACGCGCACGGGCGCGCCCGTCTGCAGGCCGCCCGGGTTGTCGAAGTCGACGTACACGGTGTACGTCTTCTCGAACGACAGCCCGCCCATGAGCAGGACGAAGGCCGCGAGGATCCCGAGCGAGACGAGGATCAAGACGCCGACCTTGACCTCGATGGACTTCTCCTGAGCCATGCGACCGCGAGCCCTCCTGCCCGGAGGTTATACGGCATCGCGAGCAGGGGAGGGCCAACGAAAAGCGCGCCCGGGGCCGCGCGGGGGGCCGCGGCAGGGCGGGGACGTGGCAGCCTAGAGCTCCATCGGGCCGGTCGCTCTGCCGTTGATGAACTGCTGGATGATCCCGTCGGGCGTGTTGCGGAAGTCCTCGGGCGAGCCGAGCAGGCGAACGTGACCTCGGTAGAGCATCACGATGCGGTGGGCGATCGAGAAGATGCTCACGAGGTCGTGGCTGACGACGATGCTCGTCACGCCGAGCTTGTCCGACAGCTCGCGGATGAGCACGTCGACGCGGCGCGCGCTCACGGGGTCGAGCGACGTGGTCGGCTCGTCGAAGAGCACGTAGGACGGGTCGAGCGTGAGCGCGCGCGCGATGGCGACGCGCTTGCGCATGCCGTCGCCGAGCTCGGCCGGGTAGCGGTCGGCGAACTCCTGCATGTGGACCATCTCGAGCCGTCGCTTCGCGTCGCCGAGCGCCTCCTTGAGGCTCAGGCCCTTGTGCTTCCGCAGCGGCAGCGCCACGTTCTCGGCGCACGTCATCGAGTCGAAGAGCGTCGAGTGCTGGAAGACCATGGCGCACTTCTTACGCACCGGGCCCATCTGCTTCTCGTCGAAGCGGCTGATCTCCTCGCCGTCGAGCCAGATCTCGCCGCTGTCGGGGTAGAGCAGCCCCACGAGGTGCTTGATGAGCACGCTCTTTCCGACGCCCGACGCCCCGATGATGAAGAAGACGCTGCCCGTGGGCACGTCGAACGAGACGCCGTCGAGAACGCGCTTGGGGCCGAACGACTTGACGATGTTCTTGAACTCGATCACGGCGGGCGCCCGCACTCTAACGCGCCGATCGGCCCCGCCGCCCCCAGTTTCGTGCGCCCGCACCCGGCCGAGCGCCCCGCGAGCGGGCGGCTCGTGTCGCACAACCTGCTACCCGATCGGGCCCAGAGTGAAACCGTTCCGGGGTCGGCCGCGTCTACCTTGGGACCAGGCGCCGGCGGGCCTGGCACACACTCGAGAGGCGAGAGGGACGCATGGCGAAGAGCAGGTACGGGCTCGTGGGACTCACGGCGGCGGTGGTGATGTCGGCCCTCGCGGCCACCGGCGGGGCCGAGGCTGCCGACAACACGCTCAAGGACCTGATGAAGCAGGTCGGGCGGACGGTGGCGGGTGGCGACGCCAAGGCCCTCGCGCCGCTCTTCGCCAAGACCAAGACGCTCGCACCGAGCGATCCGGCGTTCTCGGGCTGGGGCGCGCTCGCCGACAAGGGCAAGGCCGCGGCCGACGCGGGCGATCTCGCGGCGGCCAAGGCGACCTGCAAGGAGTGCCACGACAAGTACCGCGGCGACTACAAGAAGCGCTTCGGCTCCAAGGCGCCCTGACCCGAGCGGCTCACGGGAAGATGAGAAAGCCCGCGCCCGAGATGAAGAAGTTCAGGATGATGATCGCGAGCGACGAGTTCACGACCGCGCGCGTCGTCGCCCAGCCCACGCCCTCCGACCCGCCGAACGTCGACAGGCCGCAGTAGCCGCTCACCACCGGGATCGCCGCGCCGTAGGCGATGCACTTGGTGAAGCCGACGACGAGATCGCCCGTCGTCACCATGCGCATGTTGAAGAACGTCTCGAGCGGGACGTCGAAGGCCACGTACGCGGTGGCCGCGCCGGCGCAGAAGGCGATGGTGCCGGCCCACACGACGAGCACGAGCGTCATCACGAGGCTCGCGATGAACCGCGGCACGATGAGGAAGTCGATCGGGTCGGCGGCGCACATGCGCAGCGCGTCGACCTGCTCTGTGACGACCATCGACCCGATCTCGGCGGCGATGCCCGCGCCGACGCGCGTGGCGAGCATGAGGGCGCCGATGCTCGCGGCGAAGTCGCGCACGAGCAGCTGCAGGTACGTCGCGCCGAGCATCTGGTAGTCGGGCACGATGCGCCGCGCCTGCAGCCCCGCCTGGTAGACGAGGATCATGCCGATGCAGCCCATCGTGGCGCTCAAGAAGAAGAGCGACTTGTTGCCGATCTCGTAGAGCTGCTTGGTGACGACGCCTTTGTCGCGCCGTCCGCGCGCCGTGTAATAGAGGGTGCGCACGAGCACCGAGTAGAGCTCGCGCCCGCCGATGAGCAGGTCGACCGCGGCCGCGCCGAGCTGGCCGATGGGGCCGGGCTCGGGCGGGGCAGGTTCGTTCGCGGTGCCTACGCTCGACACTGCGTCACCCGCCCAAGAGGAAGCTCACGAGGTAGTCGAGCACGAAGACCCCGGCGGCGCTCGCCACGACCGTCGCGTTGACCGCGCGGCCGACGCCGGGCGCGCCGCCCTTGGTGGCGAGGCCGAAGTGGCAGCTCGCGAGGGCGATGACGAGACCGAAGACGATGCTCTTGAAGAGCCCGTTGGCGACGTCGCCGAAGTTGAGCAGCCCGGCCGTGAGCCCGTTGTAGAACGTCTGCGGGCTGACCGAGAGCAAGCCCTGCCCCGTGTACGCCGCGCCGAAGAGCGCGAGCAGGTCGGCGAAGAGCGTCATCATGAAGAGCGTGCTCACGATCGAGATGAAGCGCGGCACGATGAGGAACGAGATCGGGTCGATGGCGAGCACGCGCAGCGCGTCGAGCTGCTCGGTGACGACCATCGTGCCCAGCTCGGCCGTGTTGTTGGCGCCGACGCGGCCCGAGATCATGAGCGCGGTCAAGAGCGGCGCGATCTCGCGGAGCGTGCCGAAGCCTGCGCCCCAGCCGAGCAGCCCCTCGGCGCCGAAGCGCTTCACCAGCGGCGCGGCCTGGATGACCATGATGGCGCCGGTGAAGAGCGCGGTCACAGCCACGATGGGCAGCGACTTGACGCCCATCTTGTAGAGGTTGCGCCACAGCTCGCGGCCGTCGATGCGCGGCGGGAAGAAGCGAGCGACGACGCGCGCGAGCAAGATCGTCATCGCCCCCGCCGTCTCGGCGACCGACAAGAAGCTCGCGCCGATCGCGCCGGCGGCGGTGGCGAACGAGCTCTCGGTGGGGCCCTCGGCGGCGGCGGCAGGTTGGGTCGCGGCCATGCGTGCGGCAGGACGTTACCACGGGCGCGCCGCACACCCGAGCGCGTATCATCGCCGCCGTGATCGGCGACGCGAACGTGGCGTGGGCAGAGGTCGCGCGGCACGTGGGGCTCGGGCTCCACGCGTGGAACGAGCCATTTCGGCCGCTCGCGAGCTTTCGCGCGCTCAAGCGGGCGCTCGGCGGTCCGCTCACCGGCGGTCCCATGAGCAGCGCCGCGATGTACGGACGCCTGCCGCGGCACGGCGACGAGCCGCTGGGCGTCGAGGCGCTCGGCGCGACGGAGTGGGCCAACGACGGCTGGTCCTCTGCGACATTCACCCACCTCCACGCACGCGTCGACCCCCCGCTGTTCTTGGGCCTGCTCGTGCGCGCGATGCCCACGGCGGGCCCCGTCGCCGCGAGCCACGCGCTCCATCACGCGCACGCGCAGCAGCGGGGCCTGCGTATGCGGTCGTGGGCGCCCGAGCGCGCGCACACGATCCTCGTCGGACCCGGAGGCTCGCGGCCCGAGCTGCTCGACGCGATGGTCGCGTGCCACGGCGACGTCATGCTGACCGACAGCACCGTCGTCTGTCGTCTCCCGGGCGTGCTGGGCGACGGCGGGCTCGCCGCGGCGACCTACGCGCAGCTCGGCTGGATCGCGCGCGAGCTGTCGCGTCGCCGCATGGAGCAAGGCTCGGTGCCGTCGGAGCGCGCGCAGGAGTACGCGTGGGCCACGTTCGCGTCGAACGCGTCGATGACGTTCGACGAGCCGCGCATGGAGATGACCGGCTCGCTCTCCGGCGGTCAGGTCAAGATCGCGCTCGAGAGCGAGCCGGGGCAGTTCTTCACCACGGTGATGGCCACGTTCCCGAGCCCGCTCGGGCTGCGCCTCCACATGAAGCGCAAGTCGTCGCAGCAGGGGTCGCTCGCCGCGGCGTTCGACGGCATGGACATCCCGACGGGGGATCCCGACTTCGACCGCACCTTCCGCCTCCTGGGAGATCCGCCGGTCGCCGTGCAGCAGCTCATGTGGCAGAGGCCCGCGCTCCGTCGCGCGTTCGTCGACCTCGGCTTCTACGCGCACGACGGGCTCGTGACCGACACGCAGCTCGCCTTTCGGTTCGCGTCGTGCGCCTCCGAGCTCGAGCTCGCCAAGATCGTCGACCGCGTCGGCGTCGTCATGGGAGCGTTCTTCGGCGGGGGCCCCGTCGGGCCGTATCGCTGACGACGCGCGGCGCGACGCGCGCCTGGGTGGATCGCCTGTCTCCCGCGGGCGACGAATTGAGCGGGGTGGCCCTCACGCGGACGATCGTGCGCGGATCGGGCTGCGCCGCGCGCTCGGGCCTGCGGTGGCCTGCCTCTTGCGACGCCGTCGCGTGCGCCTTGTGAGAAAGCCCCACCGCCCATGCCCCATACGACCCTGACGTCCTCGACCCGCGCCGCCTTCACGGTCTTCGCGCCCCTCGCCCTGCTCGCCGTCGCGTGCTCCTCCGAGGTGTCTCGGGAGGACGCGCAGAGCTCTCGCGCAGCGCTGGCGATCTCCGATCCCGGCGATTCGGCCGACCCGGGGTCCGACCCGGGAGAGCCCGGCGGCGATCCCGCGGAGGTGAGCGACCCCGTCGACGAGCCCGTCGACGCGCCGGTGAGCGCCACGCGCACGGACGTGCAGTCGAGCTGCACGAAGGTCTGGCCGATGATGGTCCCGTGGGGCGTGCTCGAGTGCAGCTGCTACGCGGTGAGCAAGAAGTGCGGCGACGCGTCGTGCGCGAGCTGCGACGGGCTCCACACGACCTCGCGTCTATGCGCGAGCCGCAGCTCGATCTTGCCCAGGACGACGGCGGCCTGCTCCGCGGCGCAACAAGACGACTGCGCCGCGTTCTGCGCGAGCTCGTGCACGGGCGGGTGTGACGTGGCGCAGTCTCCTGAGCTCGAGGCGCTCGACCCCGTCGAGTGACGCGCGAGGCGCGGGCGCCTCACGCGAGGGCGCGCGCGAAGAGGGCGAGGAGCTCGCTCCACGCGCGCTCGGCGGATTCGCGTGCGTATACATGCGAATCGGGCGGGCACCACCCGTGGAGCGCGCCCTCGTAGACCTCCACCTTCGCCGTGAGCGAGGCCTCCGCGAACGCCGCCTTCAGCGTGTCCTTCGCGGTCGGCTGCTTCGCGTCGTCGTTCGACGCGACGGCCACGAGGAGCTGCGCCTTCATCTTCGGGACGAGGAGGTGTGGGCTCTCGGGCTTGTCGGTGACGAGCCCTCCTCCGTGGAACGTGGCGGCGGCGCCGACGCGCTCGGGGATCGCCGCGGCCGTGCGGAAGACGATCGGGCCGCCCATGCAGTAGCCGGTCGTCCCGAGCTTCTTCGACCGGTCGACCGCCGGCTGCTGGTCGAGCCACGCGGTGAGCGCCTTCGCGTCGGCGAGCTGCGTCTCCGGCGTGAGGGATCTCGACAGCGCCATCAGCGCCTCGCGCGTCTTCGGATCGTCGAAGCGCGCGTTCGGCGAAGAGGTGGGCGCGGGTTGCGTCCGGTAGAAGGGGTTCACCGTGAGCACGGCGTAACCGGAGCGCGCGAGGCGCCGCCCCATGTCGCGGAACGCGGGGCGGAGGCCGAAGATGTCCGGCCAGACGAGCACGCCCGGCGCCGCGCCGGCCTTCGGGTGCACGAAGTGCGCGTCGCACGTGCCGTCCGGCGTCGGGATGCGCACCTCGGTCTCGTCGAGTGCGATGCCGGCGTCCTCCGTCGGAGCAGAGGCGGAAGGCGCTGTCGGGCTCGGCGTCGCCGCCTGCTCGGCGGGCCTGCACCCGGCCGCGAGGAGGGAGGCCGCGCCGAGAGACCACGACGCGAAGCCGCGCCGAGAGCACAGCGCGAGGCGAAGGCGGTACGCGACCATGTCGTCGAAGGCGTCGTCGTCACACATCGCGTGAGAGTAGAGGAGGTGCCGCAGGTCTTCGAGCGTCGCGCGTCGCCGCGGCAGCCCCGGGGGTCAGCGCTTCCCGAAGAAGCGGAGCCACCCTTCGAGCTCACGCGCCGCGTCCTGCTTGGTGCGCACGACGATCTTGCACGCGGGCATGCGCGCCCGAAGCTCGGCGACGACCTCGGCGGGAGCGTCGATCGTGAGCTGTTCGAGCGGGAGCGCGGTGAGGCCCGGCGGGACGTCGGAGAGCGGGCACTCGCCCAGATCGAGGACGCGGAGGGCCTTCAGCTCGATGATCGCGTCGGGGACCGCACGCAGCGGATTGGCGCCGAGGAGGAGCACCTCGAGCTCGGACAGCTCCCCCAGAGAAGGCTCCAGCGTCTCGATCGCGTTCGACTGCAGCGCGAGCCACTTCAAGGATCGGAGCGCCCCGATCTCCCGAGGCAGCTCGCGGATCGCGTTGACCGCGAGGTCGAGTCGCTCGAGCTTCGTGAGGCGAAGCACGGCATCGGGGACGCGGTCGTAGCCGTTCGAGCTCAGGACGAGGGATCGCAGGGAGCCGAGCGCGCCGATGGATGCGGGCAGGGGGGCGCGGCAGGCCTCTGCAAGGTCGAGCGAGCGGAGCTTGGGTAGCGAGGAGAGCTCGCGGCACCAGGCCTCGACGTCGAGGCGATCGTTGGCCCGCAGACTGAGCGACTCGAGGCTCTCCGGCAGCGGAACGAACGAGGTGAGACCCACGTTGTAGAGCTCGAGCTCGACGAGGCTCTTCAACCCCGGAAGGGGCCTCAACGACTCGGCGTCGAACGCTTCTTCGGTGTTCGTGATGCTCAACGACGTGAGCTTCTCGAGCTCCGCCAGCTCTTCGCAGAGCCCACCGAGGTTCCGCGCCTTGATCTCGAGCTTCCGGAGATTCTCGAGTCGCGCGATGTCCGCGGGCAGGGGCTTCGTGCTCGGGAAGGTGACCCGCGGGAGCTGCTTGACGTCGAGGCGAAGCTCCTCGACGCGCTCGGGAGCCTTCAGCGCCTCCTTCCAGTCGGAGAATCGCCCGTCGGCGCCGGCCTCCGCCGTCGCCTTCTTCGGCGCGTTCTTCTTCGAGGCCTTCTTCGGCGCGCCCTTCTTCGATGCCTGCTTCTTCACCACGACGACGCGAGGGAACCGCATCGGGAACGCGGTTTCAAGGCTCGCCGCGCGCGGTCAGGGCTCTAGGCCGAGCGCGAGGTCGAGCGCGAGCACCACGGCGAGGTTGCCGACGAGCACGACGAGCGTCCACGCGACGCCGAGCGCCAGCCCGCGCGGGCTCCATCGCCACGGCCACATCGACCGCGACCGCGTCTTGATGAAGTGGAAGGGGACGGCGAAGAGCCCGAGGCCGATGATCGCGCAGTCGCGGCTCGGCGGCGGCCACGCGCGCGCGAGGGTCTCGTCGTCGAGGCGCCGCTCGTCGCGCACGATGACGACGAAGCACAGCGCCGTCGACACCACCCAAGAGGCGACGAGGACGAAGACCTCGGACACGCTCGCGCTCGCAGCCACGCGCGCATCATATCCGCGCGCGGACCGGCGCCGAGGCCGAGTTGCGCCTCAGAGGGGGCCCTCGGTCAGCCCGTGCACGAACTGGCGCACGTACGGCTCGGTGCTCGTCTTGGCTTCTTCGGTGGTGCCGTCGAAGATGAGCCGCCCGCGGTACATCATGCCCACGCGATCGGTGACGGTGAGCAGGCGATCGAGATCGCTCGAGACCATCACGACGGTGGCGTTGGACGCGCGCTGCTCCTCGCGCAAGAGCTCGAAGATCTTCTGCGACGTGACCGGGTCGAGACCTGCGGCGGGCTCGTCGTAGAGCACGATGGGCGCCTGGGCGATCGTGGCGCGGGCGACGCCGACGCGCTTCTTCTGGCCGCCCGAGAGCCCGGCGGGCAGGCGCGTGCCGAAGCCCGAGAGCGCGACGACCTCGAGGCGCTCGGCCACGCGTCGCTTGATCTCGTCGTCGGGCAGGTCGGTGAGGCGGCGCAGGGGGAAGGCGATGTTGTCCTCGACCGTGAGGTGATCGAAGAGCGCGTTGTTCTGGAAGAGCATCCCGAAGCGCAGGCGCATCTTCTGGAGCTCGAGATCGCTCGCCTGCGTGACGTTCTTTCCCTCGACGATGACCTCGCCCTCGTCGGGGCTCATCAGGCCGGTGATCATCTTGAGGAGGATGCTCTTGCCGGCCGCGCCCGGGCCGATGAGCCCGTAGAGGCAAGACGTCGGCACCGTGAGCGACACGTTCTGCAGCGCGCGGTTGGGCGCGCCGCCCCCGGTCGGCCGGAAGGATTTGGAGACGCCGCGGATCTCGATCACGTGCGAGGCGGGGGTGAGGTGCCGGTCGGCGGGCGCGTGTGGCCGGGCGGGACGGTGCCCGTGCCCATCGGTCGTGTCATCGCCGCGGGCGCGCGCGACGGCGCGGCGGCGAGGGCCTCTTCTTGCTCGCGGAGCGCCTTGGCCATCCTCGCGTAGAACGCGAGCGCGGCGCTCGCGAGCACGAGCACGAGCAGGACGAGGCCGGCGAGGGCGGCCTTGAGGGTGGTCGCCGAGGCGCGCGCGACGGCGATCGGGCCCACGTGCGCGACGTCGCCCGGCTTCGACGCGGGCCGCTGCGCGCGCGGCACGAAGACGACCGCGACGTCGGCCGGCGCGAGGTTGGGCGTGCCGCCCGCGACGAGCCGCTGCACAGACTCGGCCGACAGCGGGGGCGTCGTGCCTCGGTGCTCGAGCAGGACGCTCGCCGTGGTGCGCGCCGGCGGTCCGTCGCGCAGGGGATCCTTGGGCGGCACCGAGAGGTGGACGCGCGCGGCGCGGACCCCTTCGACCTCGCCGAGCGTCCGCTCGAGCTCGCCCGCCATGCCCGCGACGAGCTGCGCGTGCTCGGCCACCTGGCTCGGCACGAGCTGACCCTGGCCCACCGACGCGAGCACGCCCTTGGGGTGGGGACGGGGGACCTGCTCGTCGGCGAGCATCGCCATGGCCCGCGCCGAGTCGTCGCGCATGACGGTCACGCGAAAGCGCCCCTCGGTGGTCGGGTCGACCTCCTTCGTCGCGTCGATGCCCGACTGGTCGAGCAGGACGACCACGTCGTTGGCGTCGCCCTCCTCGAGGGCGCTCGCCACGGGCACGGCGCACCCCGTCGCGAGCGCCAAGAGCGCCACGAGCCCGAGCCGCGCGGCAATTCCGGGTGCGCGGACCCCCCCTCCGTCCCTGACGCGGTCGACCAGCATGGCCCGCCGAGCATACATCAGCCCACGCGGGATTCGCGTAAGTCGAAACGGGGGCCATTGCGCGGTATGCTCCTACCGTGGCCGACGAGCCGCAGATCGTGCGCGACCGGCAGAGCGAGCGGACCCGAGGGGCGCCGTCGGCAGGCACTCGCATAGGCAGGTACGTGGTCGAGCGCACGCTCGGCTCCGGCGGGATGGGTCTCGTCGTCGCGGCGCGCCACGAGCAGCTCGGCGAGCTCGCCGCGATCAAGCTCCTGCACCCGCGCGCGTCGAAGGTCGAGCTGTCGCGTGAGCGCTTCGTGCGCGAGGCCCGCGCGACGGCGCGCATCAAGAGCGAGCACGTCGTGCGCATCCTGGACGCGGGCACCGAAGAGAGCACCGGCGCGCCGTACATCGTCATGGAGTACCTCGTCGGCGAGGACCTCGGGCGCATCGTCCGTCGCGACGGCCCGCTCCCGGTGCAGCTCGCGGCCGACTACTTCTTGCAGGTCTGCGAGGCGGTCGCGGCCGCCCACGCCGTCGGCATCATCCATCGGGATCTCAAGCCGTCGAACTTCTTCGTCACGCACCGCGCCGACGGCACGCCGCTGCTCAAGGTGCTCGACTTCGGCATCTCGAAGGCGGTGGCCACAGAAGGCGAGGAGGCCGACCCCAAGCTCACCGACACGCAGGCGGTCTTCGGCTCGCCGACGTACATGTCTCCCGAGCAGATCCGCAGCGCGAAGAACGTCGACTTCAGGAGCGACGTCTGGTCGCTCGGCGTCGCGCTCTTCGAGGTGCTGACGGGCCGGCTCCCGTTCTTCGCCGACAACGTGGCCGGCCTCTTGGCGAGCATCGTCGCCGACACGCCGATCCCCTCGCGTCGCTTCCGTCCGGACATGCCCGTCGAGCTCGAGGCGCTCATCGTGGGCTGCCTCGAGAAGGAGCTGCCCCGACGCGTCCAGAGCGTCATCGACGTCGCGGCGCGCCTGCGCCCGTTTGCGTCGGCCGAGGGGCAGGTGCTCGCGGGTCGCGTCGAGCGCATGCGCGGCAGCACGCCCGGCGACGTGCGCGCGTCGTCGCCTCAGGTCGGACCGCCGCCGCCCGCGCCTTCGTCGGCGCCGGGGGGCACCGGTCCGCCGTGGGCGACGCCCGATCCGTCGCTCCAAGCGCCGTTGATGGGCGGAACGATGCCGATCACGGGCCCGCCCTGGCCGGGGGCCGCGCCGCCGGCGCCGTCGTCGGGATCGTTGCCCCAGGCCGCGTATCAGTCGGGCCCGCATGCGCCCTTCGGCCACACCGAGGCGCTGCTGTCGACGACGTCGAGCGCGACCGACTACCCAGAGCTCCGCTCGTCGCGTGTGCCGGTCGCCGTCGGGCTCGGGCTCATCGCAGCCGCGGGCATCGTCGGCGTGATCTTGATCGCCGGCGGAGCGCGCGGCGTCCGCGGCGACGGTCCGGCGGTCATCCAGCCGGCGTCGTCGATCACGACGCCCGCACCCCCGACGAGCTCCGCCTCGTCCGCGACGACGGCCGACGCCGACGCCGCCACGCCGAGCGTGTCGATCCCGGTCGTGTCCGTCGGCGCGCCGACCGTCAAGCCGCCGGTCAAGCGCCCCCACGGCGGCTCGCACTCGCAGGGCGGATCGTCCGGCGCGCAGAAGCCCGACCCGACGGGAAGCCGCTACTGAGCCCGACGCTCTCCCGGCGCGCCCCGCGACACCCCGACGTAAGTGCTTGATCTGCATGTAGAATGCGAACGCGCGCCCGCGCGCAGCGTGGCCCCCTCTGCGCTCGGCACGTGATACGCTGGAAAACGATGGGCCGTCTCCGCCCGTGGGTCGCTTGCTTTGTCCTCGCCGCGCACGCCGCCGGGGCTGCGCCGGCCTTCGCCGCGCCGTCGGACATCGCGAACGCCGAGGGGCTCTTCCAGCGCGCCAAGGCGCTGATGGCCAAGAAGAAGTACGCCGAGGCGTGCCCCATGCTCGAGGAGAGCTACCGGCTCGATCGCGCGATGGGCACGCTGCTCAACCTCGCGCTCTGCCACGAAGGGCTCGGGCGCACGGCGAGCGCGTGGGGCGAGTTCAAGGCGGTCGAGCAGCAGGCGCTCGCGGCCAGCCCGCCGCGTGAGGATCGCGCCAAGCTCGCGCGCACGCACGCGGCGCGCCTCGAGCCGAAGCTCAGCCGCGTGAAGGTCACCGTCGACGCACCGGTGACCGGCCTCGTGCTCAAGGTCGACGGCGAAGAGAAGGGCGAGCCGCTCTGGCGCTCGGGCATCACGGTCGACCCGGGGCGTCGCGCGATCGAGGTGACGGCGCCGGGCAAGAAGCCGTACTCGACGTCGGTGACCGTCGGCGACGCGGCGACCGAGACGGTGACGATCCCCGCGCTCGAGGACGTGCCGGTCGAGGCGCCGCCGCCACCTCCGCCCGCCGTAGCGACGCTCGATCAGGTCGAGGAGGCCGCGGCCAAGCGCGCGCGGCGCACGACGGGCTTCATCGTCGGCGGGCTCGGCGTCGTGACCGCGGGCGTGGGCGCCGCGTTCGGCGTGCTCGCCATCGGCGCCGACAGTGACGCCAAGAAGTGCTCACCGTGCGCCGCAGGATCGCCCGCCGCCGACGAGAGCAACCGCGCGACCGATCGCGCGCTGCTCTTCGCGAACATCTCGAACGTCGCCATCCCCGTCGGGGGCGTCCTGCTCGTCGCCGGCGCGCTGCTCGTGCTCACGTCGGGCGGGAGCGCTGATCCCGCGCCCGCCGCCAAGAAAGCCGCGCCGCGCCTTGCCTTCGGCGCGGGGCCCGGCTCCGTGTCGCTCGGGGGATCGTGGTGAGGCGCATCGGCGTCGCCGGCGTGGCCCTCGGCCTGTTCGTCGCGGCGTGTCAGATCGTGGCCGGCATCGAGCGCGTCGAGAAGGTCGGCACCGGGCCGGGAGCCGCAGACGCCGACGGCGCCGTCGACCCGAACAAAGACAGCGGCGTGCCCGACCCGTGCGCGCACCGCGCGCCGCCCGGCCCGCCCGACGTCGACGACGATCCCACGGGCGACGTCGGATCGTTCTACCTCGCCATCCGCGAGTTCAACCTCGACGTGGCGTCGGCGGGCGACGCGGGCCCTCCCGGCTACGATCTCGACGGCGTGTGCACGTGCGAGCGCAAGGCCGGCACGGCGTTCGACGGCAAGAGCTCGTGCAACCCTCGCGCGGGCGCGGCGCCCGTCTGCGACGATCCCGGGGGCGTCGACAACGCGAGCGCCAAGCTCCTCGCTCCGTTCGGCAGCGTCGTGCCCATCGACGACGCGGCCGACGTCAACAAGAGCATCTCCGAAGGCCGCCGCGGCATCCTCCTGCAGGTCAACAACTACAACGGCCGCGCGAACGACAAGGAGATCACCGTCGGCATCATCCTGTCGGCGGGCATCCACGACGCGTCGGGTTGCGGCAACGGCGGCGTGCAGCAGGCCCCGTTCCCTCCGGGCTGGTGCGGGCGCGACAAGTGGACGGTCGACCCGACGAGCGTCATCGGCACCGCGCCCAACTACGTCGCGACGCGCCTCGCGACCGGGTACGTCCGCGACTACAACCTGGTCGTCGAGACCCGCGCCGCGGCGCTGCTCTACTTCGGATCGACGACGCTCGAGATGGGCTCGCCCCTCGCGACGGGTCGGCTCGTGCCGCTCGACGTGAACCTCAAGCCGCGCGATCCGGGCGTGCCGCCGACGCCCGCCGAGAAGGGGCTCTATCGCCTCGACGACGGCATCTTCTCCGGGCGCATCGGCGCCCGCGATCTGCTCGCGGCCGTCGGCACCGCGAAGGTCCCGCGCAGCACCGGTCGCCTGTGCAACAGCCCGCTCTTCGGCACGTTCAAGCAGGGCATCTGCGAGGCGCTCGACATCTCCAAGACCAAGTCGTTCGACTTCGACCCGGGCTCGACCTGCGACGCGATCTCGACCGCAGCGATCTTTCGGGCCGAGCTCGCGAGCGTGGGCGACAAACGCCTCGAGCCCGAGTCGCCCAACGAGTGCTCACCGGGCCCCGACGGTCCGCTCGACGCGGGGCCGGGCGGCGTGACGTACATTTGTCCATGATATCATAGATTTGAGTTTACTGCTCGAACCCAGGTTGCTCTCCCGGCGGCGCAGTGATAACGACGCCTCCTCTTCTGCGCGGGGCACCTTCGCCTCGCCCGCGCCTCCTCGGCGCGAACACCAGGGCGCGCGCCCGTCGCGTCGTGCCCCTGAAAACCTGCCGACAAGGCCGTCCCGTCCGAGACGCGGAGCGCTCGTTTGACTCCAACGCCGTTCTCCGAAGCGCTGAGCACGCTCAATGACCGCGCACTGCGGCGTCTCCTCGGCGCGCGCGCGTTCCTCCGCGGCTACGACTACGTCCGTCGCCAGGCCGTCTCCGACGTGTCGATGGAAGACGCGGGCGCGCACGGTCGCGTCCGCGGCACCGACGCCGAGCCCTACGACGTGCGCCTCCAGGTGCAGCCCGCGGGCTTTGCGAGCGAGTGCAGCTGCCCGGCGTTCCCCAAGATCAACGGCCACTGCAAGCACGTCGCCGCGCTGCTCATCGCGTGTCGCGATCAGGTGCGCCCGAAGCAGCCCCGCCAGGCCGTGCCCGAGGCCGCGCCCTCGCAGAACGGCAGCAACGGCGGCGGCGCGAGCCAGCCCGGCTTCGACACGGGCGA
>JAGQJA010000367.1:2830-11492 GCA_020430845.1 Myxococcales bacterium | reverse complement strand
CGCCCGAGCGAGAGCCGCCGCCCGCGGCCCAGAGCGCCGCGCCGGACGAGCCGTCGCACGACGCCGCGCCGCCCGAGCCGACCGCACCGCCCGAGCCCGCCGAGCCTGCGGCGGGCGCGCTCGACGACTCGGTGCGCATCGATCGCGTCGTCGTGCTCGGGCAGGTGACGCCGCCGTCGGAGCGGATGGTGTTCACGAAGTCGGCGCCCGAGGTCCGTTGGACGCCGCCGCCGCCTCCTCCCGAAGAGACCACGTCGCCAGACGCGTCTCCCGCGCCCCCGCGTCTGTCGACGAAGACGCAGCCGCTCCCGTCGTCGGACGCGCCGCGCCCGGCCCCGCCCCGCACGCAGCCCATGCCCGCGTCCGATCCACCGCGATCCTCGTCGCCGCCGCGCACCTCGTCGCCGTCGTCGAGCCCGCCGCCCGAGCCCGCGCCGTCGGCGCGCGAGGAGAGCGGCATGCACGCGCGGCCCTCGTGGGAAGAAGAAGACGACGACGCGGCGCACGCGAGCGACGAGGACTACGCCATCCCGCGCGTCAACGGTGCCAAGCTCGTCGGGTTCTTGGCGGCGGCCGTCCTCCTCGCGACCGGAGCGCTGCTCTACGGGCGCTACGTGGTGCGGGGCAGCCACGACACGCGCGAGGGGCTCGCCGTCGTCCCGAGCGCTTCGGCGTCCGCGCCCGATCCCGTCACACCGATCACCACGGGCACGCCCGCGGTGACGGCCGAGCCTCCTCCGTCGGCGACGGTGACCACCGAGCCGAGCGCGATCCCGCCGCCGAGCGCCGAGCCGAGCGCGGCCCCACCGCCGAGCGCGACGACCGCCCCGACGCACACGACCGTCGCGGTGGCGCCCGATCCTCCGCCGACGGCGATCACGCCCGCGCCCGCGCCGCCCGCTTCTCCGGAGGCCGGCGCCGGCGCCAAGTCGTTCACGAGCGCCGCGCAGAACGCGCTCGACCAAGGCGACGTCAAGAGCTCCAACCGCGCGGCCGGCCTCGCGTGGCGCGCGACGCAGGCCGACCCCGGGAACGCGGAGGCGTGGCTCACGCTCGGCGCGGCCTACGAGCAGCTGGGCAAGCACGGCTTGGCGGTCGACGCGTACCGTCAGTGCGCGAGGAGGGCCGCGAGCCACCCACGCTCCGCCGAGTGCCGCGCCCTCGCCGGCCTCGACTGATCGGTCGGCCGCCCGGGCCGCGGCGCTCACGGCCTGGCCGTACCGCTCGTTACGTCGGGTCGGCGGCTCCCTCGTCGCGCACGCGCGGGTCGAGCGCTCCGTACGCGAGGTCGACCACCACGTTCGCGAGCACGACGGCCGTCGACGTGAGGATCACGCACCCCATGATCACGGGACCGTCGCGGTCGAGCAGCGCCTGGATGCTCAGGGCGCCGAGGCCGGGCCAGCGGAAGATGCTCTCGGTGACGATCGCGCCGCCGAGGAGCGTGCCCAGGTCGAGGGCGGCCGCGGTCATCAGCGGCATCAGCGCGTTGCGGAGCGCGTGCCGCACGAGCACCGACGCGCGCGAGAGCCCCTTGGCGTACGCCGTCCGCACGTAGTCCTGGTCGAGCTGGCCGAGCATCTCGTCGCGCACGAGACGCGTGTAGTATGCAGCACCAAAGACCCCGAGCGTGAGCGCTGGCAAGACGAGGCAGCGGAGGTGCTCGGCGAGCGTCGTCCCGTAGCCGTCGAGCGGCAGCAGGCGCAGCTTGTGGGCAAGCACGTACTGCAGCACGACGCCGGTGACGAAGGTGGGCGCGCTGACGCCGACGAGGCTCGCGCCGACGGCGGCGGTGTCGGCCCACGTGCGCTTGCGCGACGCCGCGACGACGCCCGCGATCATGCCGAAGGCGACCTGGAGCGCGACGGCGGCGAACGCCAGGAGCGCCGTCTTGGGCGCGCGCTCCGCGAGCACGGTCACGACCGGCTGTCTCTTCTGGTAGCTCTTTCCGAGGTCGACGTGGAGCGGTCCGAGCGCGCCGCACGTCGCGTGAGCGTCTGCGCCGCCGCCGCGCCAACGCGTGTGCACGAGCCGCGAGAGGTAGCTCCCGTACTGTACGAGGATGGGGCGGTCGAGGCCGAGCTGCGCGCGGATACGCTCGACGTCTTGCGGTCGCGCCTGCGCGCCGGCCACCATGCGCGCCGGATCGTCGGGCAGCGAGTGGTTGACGAAGAACGCGAGCGTGACCGTGGCCCAGACGACGAACACGCTCCACCCGAGGCGCCTCAGCGCGCGCTTGATCATCGGCGCGGTCCTCCGAAGAGGGCGCCGAGCGCGCCCGGCGAGAAGACGGCGCGACGGGCCGTGGGGCCGGCGACGCGGTCGAGCCACGTCGTCGACAGGTCGTGGGTCCACATCGGGTGCGTTCGATAGCCCCGCACGTACGGCTGGCGCTGCGTGTACCAGCGGAACGCGTACGTGAACGCCCACGGCGCGTCGTCGCAGACGATCTTCTGCGCGTCGTCGTAGAACGTCTGTCGCTTGGCGTCGTCGAGCTCGCGCTTGGCCCTGTCGAGCGTCTCGTCGAGGCGCGCGTTCGAGTAGAACGACCAGTTGTTCGAGTCCTCGGCGCTGATCGACTTCGAGTGGAAGAGCGGCTCGAGGAAGTCGGCGGGGTGCGGGTAGTCCTGCGTCCACATGCCCGGGCCGAACGGCGAGCGCTTGCGCCGTCCTCGCAGCGCCATGAACGTGGCGTAGTTGACGACGCGCACCTCGATGCGGAGGCCGATCTTCGCCAGCTGCTGCGCGAGGACCTGCGCCGTGAACTCGGGCAGGCCCTGGCGGTAGACGAGGTACGGGATCGTGTCGGGCCACCCGCCCTTGCCGGTCGCCGGATCGTACTCGAGCCCGGCGCGCTTCATGTGGTCGAGGGCGCGCGCGAGGTCGTAGCTCTGGCACGCGAGCTTGTCGTTGTGCCCGGGCACCCCCGGCGGCACGGCCTGGTAGGCGGCGCGCAGGTTCGACGACTTGATCATGCGGATCTGCTCGCGGTCGATGGCGGCGGCGACGGCGCGGCGCACCTCGACGCGATCAAAGGGCGGCACCTCCACGTTCATGGCCTCGCCGCCGATCTGCCGCTCGCCCTCGTACTCCCCGAACGGGGCCCAGCGCGGGTCGGCCTGGAAACGCAGGAGATCGGGCTGCACGAAGTCGCGCAGCACGTCGAGCTCGCCGCGCTCGAACTTGAACCGCTCGGTCTGCAGGTGCACGAGGAACGTGAACTCGACGCCGTCGAGGTACGGCTCGGGGGCGCGGTGGTAGCGCTCGAACCGCGTCACGTGCGCCTGCCGCCCGCGCTCCCAGGCGCCGGGCGCGAGCTTGAACGGCCCCGCGCCGCACGGCTGCCACGCGTCCGAGTAGCGGTGGCCCGCGCTCTTGCACACGGGTCGCAGCGGCATGAGCGCCATCACGGGCAAGAACGTCGCGTCGGGCGCGGTGAGCACGAACGACACCACGTGCCGGCCCTCGACGACGACGCCGCGCAGCTCGTCCGCCTTGCCGGCCGCGTACGCCTCGTAGCCGTCGATGGACTCGTAGAAGCTCGCGTACGGGTTCGGCGTCGACGGGTGCAGGGCGCGCTCGGCCGAGCGCTTCACGTCGTCGGCCGTCACCTCTTCGCCGTCGTGGAATCGCGCGCCGGGCTTGATGAAGAAGCGCACGCGCTTGCCGCCGTCTGTGATCTCCCAGCGTTCGGCGAGGTCGGGGCGGATCTTGCTGGTCGCGTCGTAGTCGACGAGGCCGGCGTAGAGCAGCACGTCGATCATGGGCGCGAGGCCGTCGGCCAGGTTCGCCGGGTCGAGCGAGCGTACGTCGCCGAACGTCGCGAGGCGCAGCGTGCCCCCGCGGGTGGGCGCCGCGTCGGCTCCGTGGGCGGCCCCGATGGGCGCGGGGAGCTCGCCGCTGCATCCAGACGACGCGAGCGCGAGGCACGCGGCGAGGGTCGTCGCGCGCGCGCTCACTCTTGCCTCGGATCGATCGCGTCGCGCAGTCCCTCGCCCACGAGGTTGAACCCGAGCACCGCGAGCAAGATGGCCCCCGCCGGCGCGGCCACCAGCCACGGCGCCGCGCCGAAGTAGTCCTGTCCCTCGAAGAGCATGTGGCCCCACGTGGGCGTGGGCGGCGCGATGCCCGCGCCCAGGTAGCTCAGCACGCTCTCGGCGAGGATCATCTGCGAGACCGACACGGTGCCGACCACGAGCACCGGGCCGAGCACGTTGGGCAAGATGTGCCGCCAGAGGATGCCCGGCGTAGAGCGCCCGAGCGCGCGCGCCGCGAGCACGAAGTCGTGGTGCGCGATCTGGATGGTCTTGGCCCGGACCACACGCGCCGTGCCGAGCCAGCCCGTGAGGCCGAGCGTCACCAGGATCGTCGTGGCCGTGGTCCGGTCGAGCGCCGCGCCCACGGCCATGACCAAGAGCAGGAACGGGAACGCGAGCCCGACGTCGACCACGCGCATGAGGACGGTGTCGACGGCGCGGCGCTCGTAGTAGCCGCTGATCACGCCGACGACGGTGCCGAGGGCCGTCGCGATGAGGGTGGCCGCGAGCCCGATGAGGAGCGACACGCGCGCGCCGGTGGCGAGCCGCGCGAGCTGGTCGCGAAAGAGGCGGTCGGCCCCGAGCAGGTATCGTCCGCTGGGGGGTGAGGGGAGCCCCTCGCGCGTCGCGCCGTGCACGAAGTCGCTCGCGAGCGGATCGTGGCGCACGAGCCACGGCCCGAAGAGGGCGAAGCCGAGCAAGAGGGCGACGATCGCGACGCCGACCATCGCCCCGCGGTTCTTTCGAAACCGCGCGAAGGTCACGGTGAGCTCGCGCTCGCCCGGCCGCGCTTGGACGTGGGCGCCGGCGCGTCCGCGAAGAAGCGCGCGGCGATGTCCGCGAGCGCGTCAGGGGCGTCCTGGGGCACGGCCCTCCCGCCGGGCACCGTCTCGAGCCTCGCGCCGAGCGCGCGCGCGAGCCTGCGGCCGTGCTCCGCGAGCGGCCGCGCGTCCTCCTGGCCCCAGACGACCACGGCGTCGGTCTTCACGCGGGGCAGCATCGCGATGAGCGCGCGGCGGTCTGCGGTGGCCGCGAGCGTGGCGTGCGCGGCGTGGCGCGCCGCGGGCTCCCAGAGTGCCTCGGCGGTCGCGCGGAGGCGCTCGTCGTCGACGCGGGGCGAGCCGGCGTACTTGGTCGCGAGCAGGTATCGACGCAGCGCCGCGGCCCCGAGCATCTGCCTCCACACGAGCCCGCCCAGGCCGGGGACGGCCGCGAGGCGCCCCAGCCAGCCCTCGTCGCCGTGGATGGCGGGGCACGAGAGCACGAGGCCCTTCACGAGGGCGGGCGAGGAGGACGCGAGCGTCAGCGCGACGCCGGCGCCCATCGCGTGCCCGCAGACCCCGACGCGGCCGAGGCCGAGGGCGGCCACGACATCGGCGATCGACTCGGCGAAGGCGCGGTAGCCGTACGCGTAGCGCTCGGGGTCGGGCTTCTCGCTGTCGCCGAAGCCCGGGAGGTCGGGCGCGACGACGCGGTAGCCCTCGGCGGCGAGCGGGCCCATCACCGACGACCAGTCGGCGTGGCGGCCCAAGAACCCGTGCACGAGCACGATCGCGGGCCCTTCGCCGGCCTCGACGAGGCGGATGCGGACGCCTCTCGCCGTCACGTCGCGCGCGTGGAACATCGCATGGCGACGTTAGCAGAAACCGGCGTGTGAGGTCGCTACCCACATTGTCTCAGAGTTGGCCCTGAGCCCGATTTTGCGCGAGAACAGACGCCGCAGCGCCGCAGGCTCCTCCCCGCCGCCAGTTGCATCCTACACGAAGATCGCTCCGACGATTCCCTGCACTGTGCAGCCACTCCATCGGGCCAGACCGCTGGCGCTCGATGGACGCGCGAGGCGCGCCTTTGGGGTGACATAATTTGTCACACCACCGATCTAACCGCGCGATACGACTTCCATCATGGAAAGTCGCAAAAAAAAGCACAGCGCCTCGTTGACCCTCTTCATTTGCTCGGAATACAGTCGTTTGCGTCGGACACTCGCCGGCGCTTCTGTCAAGGAAGCGACCAGGCCTCGCAGTTGCTGTACCGGCCCGTGAGGGTCTCGGCGGAGTCGAAGGGGAAGTACAAATTGGCGTGCGGGACGGCGCGCCACCGACCTCGAATCCGACGCGGCACACGGCAGACATGTAGGGGCGGAGAGCAGGCGCGAGCCGAGCCTCCGTGAAGTTTAGAGGCAAGGTAGCGCAGTGTGGGAGGACCACCGCGCTGCCCCGGCCCGGGTGCGCTCTTGCGCGCTCGAGGGCTGGCTCACGCGGGAGGATCACGTCATGGACCCGAAGAACGCCACCGAGCTCGTCGCGGCAGACATCACCACCGCGCCTGCGATCGCGGATCAGGCGGGCGCCGCGACAAGCGCCGCCATCGACCTCGAGTCCACCGAGGAGGTCACGCGTGAGCAGCGGCGTTCTCGTCGCAAGCGCGACGTGCGCGCCCGCACGATCAGCGTCAAGCGCATGACCAAGCGCGAGCTCGAGCTCGGGCGCATGCTCTACCCCGACGTCGAGGGCGTCGAGCGCCCCAAGACGCGCGCCGAGTGCATCGGCGGCGAGCGCCCGTGCCCGTTCGTCTCCTGCAAGCACCACCTCTACCTCGACGTGTCGGCGCGCACCGGCGCCATCAAGCTCAACTTCCCCGACCTCGAGGTCTGGGAGATGAACGAGACCTGCGCGCTCGACGTCGCTGACCGCGGCGGCACGACCCTCGAGGAGGTCGGCGCGATCATGAACCTCACGCGCGAGCGCATCCGCCAGGTCGAGGTCAAGGGCCTCGCCAAGCTCGAGGCGCTCCGCGAGATGGCGTCCCTGCGCGACTACGTCGACGAGGGACCCGTCGGCAAGCGTCGTCTCCCCGTCTTGACCCGCAAGGACAGCGAGGCCGAGACCGAGGACGAGGACGAGGATTTCGACGCCGAGGAGTTCGCCAGCGACGCCCTCGACGCCGAGTAGCAGCAGACCGTTCGCGAGACCGCCGTAGCCAGCCTTTCTTGTTCGCTCCTGCACGACCGGCCCGGGAACCCCAATGGTGGGGCCCCGGGCCGTTCGCTTTTTGTCGCGCGCGAGCGAGGGCGAGCGTCACGCGACCGGCCGCGCCGCCCGCCGTGCGTTGACCCCTGCGCGGTGCGTTGCTACCCGGGCGCCATGGCGATCAAGACCGCGCTCCTCTCCGTGTCCGACAAGACTGGCCTCCTCGGCTTCGCCGCGGCGCTCTCCAAGCGGGGCGTCACGATCCTGTCGAGCGGCGGCACCGCCAAGGCGCTCGCGGCCGAGGGCGTGAAGGTCGAGACGGTCGAGGACTACACGGGCTCGCCCGAGGTGATGGACGGGCGCGTCAAGACGCTCCACCCGCGCGTGCACGGCGGCATCCTTGCCCGCGGCGCGCAAGACACCAAAGACCTCGAGCGCCTGGGCGCGCGCGAGATCGACCTGGTGTGCGTCAACCTCTACCCGTTCGAGAAGACCGCGGCCGACCCCAAGTCGTCGTTCGAGCACATCGTCGAGAACATCGACATCGGCGGGCCGTCGATGGTCCGCAGCGCGGCCAAGAACCACGCGCGCGTCACCATCGTGTGCGATCCGGCCGACTACGACCGCGTGCTCGCCGAGATCGAGTCCGCGGGCGAGGTGAGCGCCGAGCTGCGCCGCGAGCTCGCGGCCAAGGCCTTCGCGCACACGGCCGCGTACGACGCCGCCATCAGCGGGTGGCTCTCCAAGGGCGAGGGGGACGTGTACCCGCGCTACCTCACGCTCCCGTTCGAGCGCGCGTACGGCCTACGTTACGGCGAGAACCCGCACCAGACGGGCGCCTTCTACGTGGAGCGGAGCGCGCCGGCGGGCTCGCTCGCGCGCGCCGAGAGCTTGGGGGCCGGCGGCAAGGAGCTGTCGTTCAACAACCTCGTCGACGTCGAGGCCGCGCTCGACGCCGTGCGCGAGCACGAGCGACCGGCCGCGGTGGTCGTCAAGCACACCAACCCGTGCGGCGTCGCCACCGCCGACGAGCTCGCCGTCGCGTACAAGACCGCGCGCGAGGCCGACGCCCTCAGCGCGTTCGGCGGCATCGTCGCGCTCAACCGAGAGGTCGACGAGGCGACGGCCAAGCTGCTGGCCGAGACGTTCCTCGAGTGCGTCGTCGCGCCGTCGTTCGCCGCGGGCGCCCTCGAGGTGCTGCGCGCCAAGAAGAACCTGCGTCTGCTCGCCACCGGCGCGTGGCAGGACGCGTCGCACGAGGCGCTCCAGCTCAAGCGCATCGGCGGGGGCGTCGTCGTGCAGTCGCGCGACGCCACGGGCCGTGGCGAGGTGACGGGCGGGAAGGTCGTCAGCAAGCGCGCGCCCACCGCCGAAGAGCTCGCCGGGCTCGAGTTCGCCTGGCGCGTCTGCAAGCACGTCAAGTCGAACGCGATCGTCCTGGCCAAGGGCGAGCGCACCGTGGGCGTGGGCGCCGGCCAGATGTCGCGCGTCATCTCGGTGCAGATCGCGAGCGAGAAGGCGGGCGACGCGGCCAAGGGGAGCGTGCTCGCGTCCGACGCGTTCTTCCCGTTCCCCGACGGCATCGAGGCCGCCGCCGCGGCGGGCGTCACGGCGGTCGCGCAGCCGGGCGGCAGCGTCAAGGACGCCGACGTCATC
>JAGQJA010000367.1:1031-2730 GCA_020430845.1 Myxococcales bacterium | reverse complement strand
CGCTCACTCCGCTCTGCGTTCAGCGCGGCGCGAAGACGCCTAGCTCACAGTGGTAGACCGTCGTGGCCTCGTCGCTCGCGGCGACCGCGCCCTCTGTCCCCAGCACGACCGCGACCTCTTCGTCGCAAGCCGCGAGCGCGCGACGTGGGGCGCACGATGGCGCGCGACGGCTGGTGGCGCGGAGCGACAGCTCGCGGGTCTCGCCGGGAGCCAGCACGATCGCCGCGTCCTGCGCCGAGAGGTCGAGACGCCAACCGACGTATCGATCGCACGAAGTATCGCATCCACCAGGGCAGGCTTGGTTCGCCGCCGCCTCCCAGGACGGAGCGCGCACTCCTGTCCAAAGGCTCACGCGCCCGCCCGTCGTGCCACCCTCGAGACGGGCGTCGATTTCCGCCAGCACAGACCTGCCGTTGTCCTTCAGCGTCGCTCGGACGACCATCACGCGCGGCGGAGACGCGTCGCCCTCTCCGCGACACGCGACGACCGTGAGCGACACCAAGGCCGCGAGGACGAGTCGGAGCGCGCGCACGGCCGACCGTGTGCAAGCTGCGCGCCAGCGGAGCCGCTGAGAAAACACGGGCCGTGCGCGCGGGGGGCGCCAACGACGTTTGCGGCGCGGCGCTCGAAGTAGGCGCGCTCACTCCGCGGCAGCGGTGGCGCGGGCCTCTCTCTCCCTCGGCTTGCCCACGCGCGTCGCGCGCTTCATCGACGAGCGCCCGATGGCGACGGACACGAGCTTGCGCACGCGCGACCACACGCTCTCTTGCACGTAGGGGATGCCGTGCTTCGCGCAGAGGGCTTTGATCCTGGGCTGGATCTGCCGGTAGCGCAGCATGGGCATGTCGGGGAACAGGTGGTGCTCGATCTGGTAGTTGAGCCAGAGGTGCGCGTAGTCGCCGAGCTCCGTCCCCGTGGCGTAGTTGACCGAGCCGAGCACCTGGCGCACCGCGGCCTCGGCCTTGGAGCGCGCGGGCGTGTCGAACCGGTAGATGTCGTCGCCCGTGTGGTTGGGGCCGACGACGAGGAACGTGTGCAGGTTCGTCAGCGCCTCGGCGCCCAGCGAGTTGACGAGGGCGCTCGCCGCGGCCAGCGGTCCGAGCGGGAGAAAGAGGGCGGGTAGCCCGACGAACTGCAAGAGGGCGTACGGCGCGTAGCAGCGCAGGTAGAGGGTGCGCTTGTACCGTGGGGGCGTCTGCGAGCCCTCTTCGGTGAACGCCAGGCTCTGTCCGCGCGCGAGCCACGTGTGGACCGTGTTGGGCGCGTAGTAGAACGGCCGCCACGTGACGGCCAAGAGGCCGATGCCCACGGCCTTGACGGCGTCGGGGACGTCGAGGCCTCGCACCCAGTGCGTGTTGCGCTCGACGAGGTCGGGATCCTTGAGCTCGCCCGTGTTGGTGTGGTGGAGCACGTTGTGCTCGTAGTTCCACGCGTCGGGCAACATCCAGTCGGGCCAGTCGACGAAGCGGCGCCATCCCGTGGCGAAGACGCGGCTCGTGAAGCGCGCGGGGACGCCGGGCACGCGGTCGTAGCCGCGGTGCCCCACGTGGTGCATCAGCAGCCAGCTCGTGCTGCGGCCGAGCGCGAGCGCCGCCATGCTGAGCGGGTTGGGCACCCACGCCGTCGCGAGCCCGATCGCGGTCGCCACGCGCCCGTAGCGCTCGGTGCGCCGCAGGTGCCGCAGGTCGTCCTCGCCGAG
>JAGQJA010000367.1:0-857 GCA_020430845.1 Myxococcales bacterium | reverse complement strand
CCAACTCGCACCGCGCCGCGCTGTCGGTCGTCAGTGGCCCGCGGGCGCGCCGCCGCCCCACGCGGGACCGCCCATGGGCAGGACGCTCTTGCCCGACGCGTTCACCAAGACGAGCGCGACGGCGATGTAGAGCGCGAGCAGCATGAGCACGACCGTCGCGAGCGCGATCGGCAGCGCGAGCGCGGCCTGCGTGTGGGTGAGCTCGCGCACGATGCGCAGCGCGTAGAGCACGTCGATGTCGAGGAGGAACACCAAGAGCAGCTTCGAGTAGAAGCCGAAGGCGTACGTCATCGCGGCGAAGATGAGGATGAAGCAGAGGTCGACCGCGAGCGAGACCGTCGCGCTCGGCATCTTTCCCCCGGCGATCCCCTCGAGCGCCCACCAGTTCATCACCCAGTTGAACGAGAACGTGGTGAGCAGCGTGCCGCCCAGCATGTTCTTGTTGGCGAAGCTCATGAGCCCGGCCAGGAACTGACAGCCGCCGCCGAAGAGCAGGCAGATCATCGCCGTCATGTGGAGGGCCTCGACGGTCATCGCGGACTTGACGCCGAACGCCACCGGCAAGAGCGCCGCGCACCCGATCGCCAGGCCGAAGAGCCCGAGCGCGGTCGGGTCGGCGTACTTGAGGGCGACGGCGCCAGCGAGCCAGTCACAGGCCGTCTTGGCGCTGCGCAGGGCTTCGTCGGCCTCGTCCTGCAGGAGGGCGAGCTGTTCGGCCGGCAGAGCGGCGATGTCGCCGACCGGCATGAGCCCGAGATCGTCAAGTGAAATGCGGTTGGAATCTCTCATCGCCGCACCAGTCACGCCGCAGGATTGGTGAAGGTGCCGGCAGTGCTCGCGCGGATCTGCTCGCGCTC
>JAGQJA010000366.1 GCA_020430845.1 Myxococcales bacterium | reverse complement strand
ATCACGCAGCACATCGGCGCCTACAAGGTGAAGACCGAGGGCGGCACGCTCGTCTTCCTCGACACGCCCGGTCACGAGGCCTTCACGCAGATGCGCGCACGCGGCGCGAGCGTCACCGACCTCGTCATCCTCGTCGTCGCGGCCGACGACGGCGTCATGCCTCAGACCAAGGAGGCGATCGCGCACGCCCGCTCGGCCAAGGTGCCGATCATCGTCGCGGTCAACAAGATCGACAAGCCCAGCGCCGATCTCGAGCGCGTCCGTCGCGACCTGAGCGACAACGGCCTGCAGCCCGAGGACTGGGGCGGCGACACCATCGTCGTCCCCGTCTCGGCGCACACGGGCGAGGGCATCCCGCAGCTGCTCGACATGGTCCACCTCCAGGCGGAGATGCTCGAGCTGCGCGCCAACCCGAACAAGCCCGCCGCCGGCACCGTCGTCGAGGCGCTCCTCGATCGTGGCCGCGGCCCGGTCGCGCGCGTCCTCGTGCAAGACGGCACGCTGCGCGTCGGTGACTTCGTCCTCGCGGGCCCCGGCTTCGGCAAGGTGCGCGCGATGACGAACGAGCACGGCAAGAACATCCAAGAGGCCGGCCCGTCCACGCCGGTCGAGATCCTCGGCCTGAGCGACGTGCCCGGCGCCGGCGACCCCGTCGACGTCGTGCTCGACCCGAAGAAGGCCCAGGAGATCGCGGAGTCGCGCAAGGTCAAGCGCGACACCAGCATGATGCGCGCCGACGCCCGCATCTCGCTCGACGCGCTCGCCGAGAAGATCTCGCAGTCCGACCAGCAGGAGCTGCGCGTCATCATCAAGGGCGACGTGCAGGGCAGCCTCGAGGCCCTCACGCACGCCTTCCAGAAGCTCTCGACCGAGCGCGTCCGCCTCAGCGTCGTCCACGCCGCCGTCGGCGCGATCACCGAGGGCGACGTCAACCTCGCGATCGCGTCCAAGGCGATTGTCATCGGCTTCAGCGTCCGCCCGGCCGGCAAGGCCGCGGCGCTCGCCGAGGAGAACAAGGTCGAGATTCGCCTCTACTCGATCATCTACGACGCCGTCGACGACGTGAAGCGCGCGATGGAGGGCCTCCTGCCCGCCACGCTCGTCGAGAAGTCGCACGGCAAGGCGGAGGTCCGCCAGGTGTTCAAGATCCGCGGCCTCATGGTCGCCGGCTCCTACGTCATCGAGGGCAAGATCTACCGCAACCACAACGCGCGGCTCATCCGCGACGGCGCGGTGATCTGGGACGGCAAGATGTTCGCCCTCAAGCGCTTCAAGGATGACGTCAAGGACGTCGCCGAGGGCTTCGAGTGCGGCATCACGCTCGACGGCTTCAGCGAGCTGAAGGAGAAGGACATCATCGAGAGCTACGAGGTCGAGGAGGTCAAGCAGACGCTCTGACCGTCCGCTTGATCGCCGCAGCGCGGGCGCGTCCACACGCGCGCCTGCGCTGGACCCACGAGGATCGACGATGAACGAGAGACCCCGAGCCGAGCGCGTCGCGACCGAGCTCGCCGAAGAGCTGGCGGGCCTCATCCGGGGCAGCTTGGCCGACCCGCGCGTCGAGGGCGTCATCGTCACGCGCGCCGTCATGAGCCCCGACCTGCGCAACGCGCGCGTCTACTTTCGTCTCGCGGTCGGCGCAGACGAGCCGGGGCGCGTCGACGCCGCGAGCCGCGGGCTCGAGCGGGCCTCTGCGCGCCTCAAGAAGCAGGCGGCCAAGCGCCTGGGCCTGCGCTGGGTGCCCGAGCTGCACTTCCACTACGACGAAGGCCAAGACGCACGCGATCGCATCGACGAGCTGCTCGAAGAGGTCCGGCGCGATCGCGGCGAGTGAGGCCCGCCCCGCCTCACGCCGCCTCTTGATCTCACACGGCCTCGTGGCGTGACCGCTCCGCGGTCTGGCGCCAGTCGCTCAAGAGGAACATGGGCAGCGCGGCCACGGCCGTCGCGAGCGCGAACGCGGTGACGAGCCCGAGGCGATCTGCCACGAGCCCGCCCGCGAGCCCGCCGAGGCCGATGCCGAGGGCGTTCGCGCTCGTGAGGATGGTGTAGTGCAGGCCCGCGTCGCGCGGGCGCGTGGCCGACATCAGCGCCGCGAAGAGCACCGTCGTGCCCAGGCCGCTCGCAAAGTGCTCGGCCGCGATCGCCGCGGTGGTCGCGGTGAGGGGCGCGTGCGCACGCGCGACGAACGCCAGCGGCGCGCACGCGAGCGCCTGGAGCACGACGGCGACGCGGAGCGCGCGAGGCTCACCGAGGTACCGGTGCACGGCGCCCCCCGCGCCCGCGCCGACGAGCCCGGCGACGGTGCCCGCGGTGACGACCGCGGCGCCGATCTGTCGCGTGGACCAGCCCGCGTCGACCGTCATCGGCTTGATGAGCGAGCCGGCCATGTGGAGCCCGAGCTTGAACGCGATCGCCACGGCGAGCACGCGTCGCGGCGCGGGCGCACCGAGGTGGGAGAGCAGCCCGAGCACCCGCTGCTTCGCGGTGCGCGTCGACGGCGGCGCGTCCTCGGCGTGCGGCGTCGCCTCTGCGCGCGCGGCGCTCGCGCCCGAGTGGAACGCGCCGACGCTCGCGAGCGCGATGAACGCCGCCACCGCGAGCAACGTGGTCCTCTCGCCGAGGCTGCCCACGAGGAGCAAGAGCCCCGCACCGCCCGCGAGCATGCCGACGCGGTAGCCGGCCACCTGAGCGACGTTGCCGAATCCGCGCTCGTCCTCGCCGAGCACGCGCACCGCGAACGCGTCGACGAACACGTCCTGCGACGACGCGATGAGGGCGCACACGGCGGTGACCACGAACCACATGACGGGCGCCCGCTCGAACGGCGCGACGGCGTACGTGGCGACGGCGACGGCGAGCGTGAGCTGCAGGGCGAGGATGACGCTCCGCGTGCGCGCGCGCAGGCGCGGGTGGTCGGCCGCCGTGGCCCACACCACCTTGAGCTGCCACGGGAGCTGGAGCCAGAAGAGCGCGGCGATGTGCGCGTAGCCGTAGTGGGCCTTGCGCAGCACGACGGGGAGGTACTCGGCGGCGATGCCGAACGGAACGCCCTGCGCCGCGTAGAGCAGCCCGAGCGCCGTGGCGAGCGGAGCCGCGCGACGGGTCAGCGAAGGCGCGTCACGTACCAGTTGCCGCGCCACGAGGTCATCTCCGCCACGTCGAGGTGCTGCGTCTTGCCGTCGATCACGAGCGTGAGCCGTGAGCGCTTGACGCGCCAGAGCGGCACCTTGAGCTCGCCCTTGCGCGTGGGCGCCTGCGCGATCGGCGCGCCGAGCCTGAACTCGCCGAAGCGCGCGTGCGCGGAGCCCTTGGCCCGCTTGTGAGCGGCCGAGACGGCCTTCTTGAAGGGCCTCGACACCTTTCGGGTCCAGTCGCGGTGCGCGTCCTTTGTGTCGTGCGTCGCCGCGAAGGCGTCCTTCGGAAAGAGCACGTCCTGCGCCAGGTCGGGGTTGTCTTGCGCGATCGCCTCGACGAGGTGACGCATGCGCGCCGACAGCTCGACCAGCGTGTCGTCGCCGGGGCGCGCGCCGATCTGCGGATCGGGCTCGGGTGGCGCGCCCGCGTCGGTCGGCTCGGCGTCCGCGCCCGCGTCGCCGGGCTGCCCTGCGTCGTCGGCGTGCGCCAGGGAGGCATCGGCCCGCGCGCCCGCGTCACGGGTCGCCGCGGCGGGCTTGTCTTTGGGGCACCCGGCCGCGCAGAGCGCGAGACCGAGCGCGAGCACCCGGCCCGCGCGACCGGTCACGCGAGGTTGGGGAGCGTGACGAGGTCCACGTGGAGGACCTCCTCGAACGCGCGGATCTCGTGGAGGCAAGCCTCGCTCGGTCGCGACAGCACCCGCAGCTTGGCGCACGACGCGTCGCCGCCCTCGAAGACCGTGTTGGTCACCTCTTCGACGTTGATGCCGTGGCGCTTGATGACGGCGAGCACGTTGGCGAACGTACCGACCTTGTCTTGCATGCGGATGACCATCTGGAACCGCGCAGAAGACACGTTGAGCACGTTGGCGACGTTGGGCACGGTGCCCTCGAGGAGGAACGAGCGGATGACGCGCACCGTCTCGGTCGCGATCGCGAGCTGGGCCTGATCGGTCGACGCGGCGATGTGCGGCGTGCCGTAGAGGAACCCGCCCGTGGACGACGGCGTCGTCAGGTTGAAGAGCTCGGGCGAGACCTCCTTCTTGCCGCGTGGCTCGTTGGGGATCACGTCGACGGCCGCGCGCAGGCCGCGCTGCAGCACGGCGTCGCGCATCGCGTCGTAGTCGACGAGGTCGGCGCGCGCGCAGTTGACGAACATCGAGCGCTTGGGCATCACGTCGAAGACGCGGCGACCGATGAGGTGCTTCGTGCGGTCGTTGAGGAGCAGGTGCACCGTGAGGATGTCGCTGCGCGAAGCGAGCTCCTCGATGCTCGGCGCGTAGCCGATGCCCATCTCGGCCGCCCGCGCCGCGGTGAGAGAGCGGCTCCATCCGATGGGGTGCAGGCCGAACGCCTTGGCGCGGGCCGCCACCTCACGCCCGATCGCGCCGAGACCGGCGATGCCGATGCTCTTTCCGTAGAGGCCCTCGGCCTTGGCGTACTCGTTGCGCTCCCACTTGCCGCCGCGGAGCGACGCGACGGCGTCGGGGATGCGACGGTCCATCGCGATGAGCATGCCGAACACCAGCTCGGCGACGGCCGACGCGTTCTTGCCGGGGCAGTTCGCGACGTAGATGCCGCGCTCGCTCGCCGCCTTGACGTCGATGGTGCTCGTCTCGGCGCCGGCGCGCACGATGAGGTTCAGCGTCCGCGAGGACTCGAGCGCCTTGCGCGTGACCTCCTTCGAGCGGACGACGAGGATGCCGATCCCCTGGAGCTTGGTCTCGAGCGTCTCCTTGGTGAGCTCGGGCTCGTAGACGACGTCGATGGGGAGGGTCCGGAGCTCTTCGACGGCCCGGGGGTGGAGCTTGTCTGCGATCAGGAGGCGCATGAGGGCGCGTAGCCTAGCGCAGCGGGGCAGACAATGACAGCGAAACCCTTAGAACCTAAGCGGAATCCTATCCCCACGGTGCTCCAGCACGGGGCCGCCGTCGGGCCCTTCGGTCAGCAGCTCGCCGAGCGTGGTCTGCGCGTGGCGCGTGAGCTTCGCGTCGAACGGTCCCCCCGCGGCGGCCGCCTTGACCTGGAGACGCAGCTCTCCGCCCGGGCCCTCGCGGAGGGTGGACGGGTCGAGCTCCTCGCGCGTGCCGTCGCTCAGCGTCAGCACGACGGCGCCCTGCGGATCCCGCGCGACGGTGCGGACGAAATACGGGACGTCGTCGACGGTGAAGTAGGTCCAGTCGTAGCCGTTGGTGAGGATGTAGCGCCCGTCGTCGGGGTGCCGTGCGATCCACGCGTGCATCGCGTCGGCCAGCTTGGCGTGCTCGACCGGCTCGTCGTCGTGGAAGAACCGGCCTTCGGCGTCGAGGCGGATCGTGCTCTCGCGCGAGCGCCCCGGCGGGGCCGGGAAGCGGAAGAACTCGGGGTGATCGCCGGGCTTCATGGGCCACAGAGGATGGCACCGACCGGACACGGGGGCGAGGGGCCGGCGACGATTCGCCAGCGCACGCGCCGCCACCTCAGCCGCAGAAGACGCTGTCGCTCGTGCAGCCGGGCGTCTTCTTCTTGCACGACTTCATCGGCGTGATGGTCGTGCACGCGTCACCGTCGGCGCAGTCGAGCGTGACCTCGAGGCACGGGGACGCGGCGTGGCACGAGACGTCGACGTCGACCATCTTCACGAGCTCGCCCTTGTCGGGCGTACCGAGCGGTACACTCTCGGCGTTGGACCGCTGCTTGGAGAGGTCGTTGTTGTCGTTCTCGTCGAGGATCAGGATCACGTGGAAGGTGCCGTTCTCCTCGCTCCACATGGCCGTCCCGAACGCGCAGAGATCGAGCGCGAACGGCACCTCGCCCTTGGACACGTCGGTGACGGGCACGCTGGTGAACGCGTGCAGGCGCCCGCCGATCGTCGCCTCCTCGGGGAACACCACGAACGAGTGGCGGAGGATCACGCGGAGCGTCGGGGCCTTCTTTCCCTCGTAGCGCTTGGGATCGAACTTGGCGACGCCGCGGACCCATGCGCCCTCGTTCTTGCAGTCGCTCGCCTTCGGCGGCGGCGCGCACGCCGACGGGGGACCGGCGTCGGGCGCCTGGGCCTCGGCAGGAGCAGCGTCGGGGGCGGTCGGCTCTTCGGTCGGGTCTGCGGCGGGGGCCGGCGTCACGATCGTCTGCGACGAGCACGCGACGACCGAGCCCGCGAAGAGCGTGGCGATGGCGAGGGAGACGGGCAGGGAAGCCATGGGCAGCTTCATGGCCCGCGGCCGGCGGGCGCGCACGTTAATGTTTGTTAAACGCCGGTCATTTCGAGGTCTACGGCCGTCGTCGGGTCGAGCAGGTAGCCGTCGTCGCGCGTGAGCAAGACCCGCGAGAGCCCCATGCGTCGCAGGGTCGAGATCGCGACGCGCACGCGCGTGGAGCCCGCCTCCGCGAGCACCCGCTCGCCCGGCCAACCCCGCTCGAGGAGCAGCGCGGCGGTGACCGCGGCGCCCGGCGCCTCACGCCGTCGCTCCGTCAGGGCGACGAGCAGACGTCGCAGGTTGGCCCGCCGGCCCAGGTCGACGCGCGGGCCGTCGTCGATCGAGAACCACACCCCGTCCGCGCCGACGACGAGCCGCGGCGTCACGGGCATCGCGCCCGTCGCCGCGCGATCGAAGAGGCGCGCGGCGAGTCGGACGTCCTCCGACTGCTCGATGTGCGACGCGGCCGCGGCGCGACGGCCACGCGACGACACCTCGAGGCGCTCGGCGCGAAGCTCGTCGCCGCCGGCGCGCGCGTCCAAGGCCGCGAGGCGCTCGACGTGACCGCGGTGCACCGTCGCGGCGACGGTGAAGGCGGGGACCTCGAGCGAGGCGAGGAGGGCGTCGGCGAGGTCGAGCTCCGCGGCCGCGTCGCGCGTCCGCCCCGATGACGCGAGGCACACGGCCCGGCAAGCGCGGAACAGCCCCTCGAAGTGACGCATGCGGAGCCGCGCGAGCACGTCGATCGCCGCGTCGAGCGTCGCCTCGGCGGTCGCCAGGTCCCCGCGCTCGAGCTCGAGGCAACCACGGTAGGCGAGGTAGCGCGCCTCGTAGCGTCGATCCCCCACCTCGCGAAACGCCTCGATCGCGGCGTCGAAGCCCGTCGCGGCCTCGGCCAGCGCGCCGCTCGCTTGGTCCACCTGCGCCACGTTCGCGAGCGCGAGCCCCTCCGAGAAGCGGTCGCCCAGCTCGCGGAACAACGCTCGCGCCCGCGCGTTGAAGGCGCGCGCCTCCGACGGGAGACCGATCTCGCCGTGGAGCAGGCCCATGATCACGAGCGCCGTGGCGAGCACGCGGGGGGACGACGTGCCCGCGAGCGCCGCGATCGCGGCCTCGCCGCCCGCGATGGCCTCTTCCATCCGGCCCTCGAGCCGAAAGCGCACGGCGCTGAGCGACAGCGCCCACGCCTCGGCGGCCCGATCGTGGACCGCGCGGGCCCGCGCGAGCGCCTTCTCGTACTCGTCGAGGCTCCCGCGTACGGCGCCGCGGATGCCGAGCGCGCTCCCGAGCGAGATGCGCAGGCGTGCCTCGAGCGCGGCCGCCCCGCACGCCGCGGCGGCACGAATGCCGTCTTCGAGCACGCGCACCAGCTCCTCGTGCGGGCTCTCGATCTCGAGCGCCGGGGCCAACGCGTACACGATGCGCGCGACGTCGGCCTCTGCGCGCGGCCGGTCGCGGATCGCGCGGTACGCGGCGCTGAGGTTGTCGCGCTCACACGAGAGCTTCGCGCGGCTCGCGTGCGTGCCCGTTTGCTCGTGCTCGCGCGCCCAACGTTCGCCGAGCTCGAGGAAGAAGGCGAGGTGGCGCTCCGCCGCGGCGGTGTCGACGCCCGACGCGCGCGCCTTCTCGCGCGCGAGCTCGTGGATGCTCGCGTACATCGAGAAGCGCACCTCGCCGTCCCGCAGCTCGCTCGTCAGCAGCGATCGGTCCCGGAGCGCCGCGACGAGGTCGAGCGGGGGTGGGGCGCCCGGATCGTTCACCGCGATGACCGCGTCTGCCGCCTCTGCCGTGAACCCTCCGGCGAGCACGCTCAGCTGCGCGAGCGCGTCCTTCTCCGCCGGCGCGAGCGCTTGCCACGACGCCTCGATGGCGCCGCGCAGCGTCTCCTGGCGAGAGCCCCCGATGCGCTTCGCCGACCCGAGCACGTCGAGCTGACGTTCGAGCCTCGCGCGGAGCGCCGCGGGCCCGAGCACGCGCGATCGGGCCGCCGCGAGCTCGATCGCGAGCGGGATCCCGTCGAGCGCCCTCACGATCGCGGCGACGTCCGCGCGTGCCTCGGGGCCTACGGCGCCGCCCGCGGCCTGTGCGCGCGCGACGTAGAGCGCGAACGCCTCTCCATCCCCTGCGTCGTCGGTCGCGGGCAGGCCGAGGGGAGGCAGCTCGAAGACGCTCTCTCCGTCGACCGAGAGGCGGACGCGCGAGGTCACCAGCACACGCGCGCTCGGCGCGAGCTTGCACCAACGGGAGACCACGTCCGCGGCGCCTTCGCCGAGCTGCTCGAAGTTGTCGAGCACGAGGAGCGCGTCTCCCCGCGCCGAGAGCACGTACGCCACGTCGTCGACGAGCTCGGCCTCGTCGAGCCCGGGCGAGAGGCGCACGTCGAGCACGCGCGCGACCGCGGCGGCGAGCTCTGCCTTGCGCGTCGCCGTCGTGAGGTCGCAGAACCACGCCGCGCCGCCGGCGGCGAGGCGCTCCTCGCAGGCGCGGAGCGCGAGGCGCGTCTTGCCCATGCCCGGTGGGCCGAGCAGGGTCACGAGGCGCGTCCCCGACTCGAAGCGTCGCGCGAGCTCTTCGAGCTCCGCCCCTCGCCCGACGAACGGGGAGAGGGGGGCGACGACGTCGGGTACGCGCGGCCGGGGGCGGTCCACCCCGCGATTCTACCCCCCAAGGCGCCCACGCTTGACCCTGGCGCCTTCGCGCCTATAAGAAGCTTCAGAATATTTTGAAACTTCTGGAGGCGCGGCCGTCCTCGCGTCGCGCTCGGGAGATCGCATGGCCTTCGGCATCCCCACCAAGAGCGCACCGACGTCCGAGCCTTCTGCCCGCGGCGCGGCGGTCGGTGACCTCGTCCCCGAGGCGCGCGAGCGAGGCCGCGATCCCGACGGGCACGCCTCGGCCGCCCGCGCGATGTTCGATCGCATCGCGCCGACGTACGACGTGCTCAACAAGGTGATGACCGCGGGCATCGACCGCCGCTGGCGCTCCCGCGCGGTCGCCGCGCTCCACGGCGCGCCATCCGGCGCCGCGCTCGATCTCTGCGCCGGCACGCTCGACCTCGCCGCCCTGCTCGAGCGCGCCTACCCGACCGAGCGCGTCGTCGCGTGCGACTTCTCGGCCAAGATGCTCGAGCTCGGGCGAGGCAAGGTCACGCGCACCGAGTCGCTCGTGGCCGACGCGCTCGCCCTCCCGTTCGACGACGGCGCGTTCACGCGCGTCATCTGCGGCTTCGGCATGCGCAACCTGTCGGACCTGCGCCGAGGCCTCTCGGAGGTGCGCCGCGTCCTCGCGCCGGGCGGCGTCTTCGTCACCCTCGAGCTCTTCGCGCCCGCGCTCGCGCGATCCAAGGCCTTCCACTCGCTGTTCGCCAAGCGCGTGCTCCCCGCCATGGGCAAGGCGATCGCGCGCGACGAAGAGGCGTACGGCTACCTCTCCAAGAGCATGCTCGGGTTCGTCACGCGCGGCGAGTACGAGGACATGCTCCGCGACGAAGGCTTCTCCGCCGTGCGCGGGAGCGATCTCACGCTGGGCGTCGCCTCGGTCGTGCGCGCAGAAGTGGCCGGGGGGCCGGCGTGAGCAGCGCGGTCGCTCGCCCACGGAAGATCGTCGTCGGCATCACCGGCGCGAGCGGCGCTCCGTACGCCAAGCGGCTCTTGCAGCTGCTCGCCGAGGAGCGCGCGGCCGGCCGCGTCGAGCTCGGCGTCTGCCTGTCGTCGACCGCGCCCGAGGTCTGGGCGCTCGAGTGCGGCGGCGATCTCCGCGAGGCGCTCGACGTGCCGGTCTGGGGCCTCCGCGACTTCAGGGCGCCGTTCGCGAGCGGCAGCGCCGGCTGGCACGCGATGGCGATCGTGCCCTGCTCGATGGGCACGGCGGCCCGCATCGCGCACGGCATCAGCGACACGCTCCTGACGCGCGCGGCCGACGTCATGATCAAGGAGCGCCGCTCGCTCGTCGTCGTGCCGCGCGAGACCCCGCTCAGCACGATCCACCTCGAGAACCTCACGGCGCTCTCGCGGGCCGGCGCGCTCGTGCTGCCCGCGATGCCGTCGTTCTACGGCAAGCCCGAGACGCTCGACCAGGCCATCGACACGGTGGTCGGGCGCATCCTCGATCACCTGGGCGTCGACCGCACGCTGAGCGCGCGGTGGGGCGAGCCCGACACGGGAGCGAAGACATGAGCGAGCTGTTCTGGCGGGCGATGGAAGAGGCGTCGCTCTCGGACGTGGCGCGCGCGCGCCTCGAAGGCGACGTCGGCGCGGCGCGTGCCGCGATCGCGCTGCTCGAGCGGTGCGACCTCTTGGCGCTCGGCGCGCTCGCCGACGAGGTGCGCCGGCGCGAGGTGGGCGATCGGGTCACGGTGCACTCCCGTCGGCCGCGAGACGGCGCGCCGCCGGCAGCGACCGACCTCGACAAGCTGCGCGCCTTCGCGATCGCGCGCCTCACGGAGGAGCGCGGCGCCACGGTGACCGTCGACTGGGCCGACACCGGCATGGAGCTCGCGCAGGTGGCGTTGGGCTTCGGCGCCAACGCCCTCGCCGGCGCGATGCAGCGCAAGGCGGGCTTGCCCGTCATCGACGGCGAGACGCAGCGCGTGAAGGGCGAGGGGCAGGTCGAGGTCGCCGAGCTCAAGCGCCGTGAGCTCTCGGCGGTGCTCGCCGCGGCGGGGCGTGAGGTCACGTTCGTCGAGGAGCCCGCGCCGCTCAGGACCCATGCGAAGAAAGGACAGGCTCATGCTCGACTCGATCCGTGACAAGGTGCGCCGGGGCGAGCGCCTCGACGCGGCGGACGCCCTGGCCCTCTTCTGCGAGCCCGATCTGCTCGCCGTGGGCGCGCTTGCGAACGAGGTCCGTGAGCGCATGCACGGCGACCGCGCGTTCTTCAACCGCAACATGCGCGTCGAGGTGACCAACGTCTGCGTCGCGTCCTGTCTCTTCTGCTCGTTCGCCAAGCTCGAGGCCGACAGCCCGGGCGCGCACACGATGACGCTCGAGGACGCGTGGCGCGAGCTCGAGGTGCGGATGGACGACCCGCCCGGTGAGGTGCACATCGTCAACGGGCTGCACCCGGGGCTGCCGTTCACGTACTACGAGGAGCTGTTGCGCGGCTTCAAGCGCATCAAGCCCGACGTGCACCTCAAGTGCTTCACGGCCGTCGAGATCCAGTTCTTTGCCGACCACTACGGCATGACGGTCACCGACGTGCTCTCGCGCCTGCGTGAGGCCGGGCTCGACAGCATGCCGGGGGGCGGCGCCGAGATCTTCCACCCCGACGTGCGCTCGCGCATCTCGCACGACAAGGCGACGGGCCAGCAGTGGCTCGACGTGCACCGTGAGGCGCACGCGATGGGCATGCGCACCAACGCCACGATGCTCTACGGGCACATCGAGACGTTCGAGCACCGCGTCGACCACCTGATGCGCCTGCGCGAGCTGCAGGATCGCACCGGAGGGTTCCAGGCGTTCATCCCGCTGGCGTTCCACCCCGACGGCAACGGGATGAAGAACCTGCCCGCGCCCACGGCCGTCGACGACCTGCGCACGGTGGCCGTCAGCCGCCTCGTGCTCGACAACTTCGCCCACATCAAGTCGTACTGGGTGAGCTCGACGCCCAAGATCGCCCAGGTGGCGCTGCGCTTCGGCGCCGACGACATCGACGGCACGATCGTGCACGAGACGATCTACAGCGCGGCCGGGTCGACGTCGCCTTCGGGGCTCGCCTACGACGAGCTGGTCCGTCTCATCCGCGAGGCGGGGCGCATCCCGATCGAGCGCGACACGCTCTACAACGTGCTCCGCGAGCACCCGCGCGCCGCGCTCCCCGAGGCGGCGGCCAAGGTGCGCGACCGCGAGCGCCCCAAGGCCAAGCGTCGCCTGCCCGTCACCGACGCCGCGGCGGACGTCGCCGTGGACTCGACCAAGGAGTCGTCGCCGTGGTGACCCACCCCGACCGCACCGAGCCCCTCCGCATCCACGGCGTGCACTACCTCAACGCGCGGCCGCTCTGGCAGGCGTTCGCCGACGGCGCCGTCACGATGAGCCGCGAGCATAGGCTCGTCCTCGCGGCGCCCGCCGAGGTGGCGCGCGCGATCGCCGAGGGTGACGCCGACGTCGCGCTGCTCCCGGTCGCCGCCGCCGCGTCGATCGGCGGCCTCGAGCTCGTGCCTGGCTCGGCCATCGGCGCCGACGGGCCCGTGCGCAGTGTCGCCATCTTCGGCGAGCGGCCGCTCGATCAGCTCGACACCATCGCGCTCGACCTCTCGTCGCGCACCAGCGTGGTGCTCGCGAGGCTGGTGCTCGCGGCGCGGGGCCTTCGACCGCGCCTCGTGGGCGCCACCGCCGCCGAGGCCCTCTCGCGCGTGGGCGGGGCCACCGGCGCGCTCGCCATCGGCGACGCGGCGCTCGCGGTCGAGGGCCGCTTCGCACACACGCTCGACCTCGCGGCCGCGTGGAAAGAGCTCACGGGTCTCCCGTTCGTCTTCGCCGCCTGGTTCGCGCGGCCGGGCGTGCTCGCCGCGGGCGACGGCGAGGCATTCACCGCCGCCAAGGGCTACGGCCTCGCGCGCGTCGCCGAGCTCGCGGCGGAGCACGCCGAAGCGCACGGGCTCGACGCGGCGTCGCTGACCTCGTACCTGCAAGACTCCCTCCGATACGACCTCGACGCGCCCGCGCTGCGCGGCCTCGGAGAGTTCTTCGCGCGCGCCGCGAGCGCCAGGCAACTGCCGCGCTCCGCGCCGTCGACCGTGACCGCTCCCGTCGCGACCGGGCCGCAGCACGCAGAGTCGCTCGATCGTCTGCTCTCGCGCGCGGCCGACGGAGACCGCCTGTCGGGCGCGGAGGGCGTGCGGCTGCTCCGAGAGGCGCCGCTCTTCGACCTCGGTCTCGCGGCCGACGCCGTCCGCAGGCGAAAGCACCCGCACGGCGTCGTCACGTACATCGTCGACCGCAACGTCAACTACACCAACGTCTGCACGACCAGCTGCCGCTTCTGCGCGTTCTACCGGCCCGTCGGACACGCCGAGGGGTACGTGCTCTCGCGCGAGGAGCTGGCCGAGAAGCTCTCCGAGGTCGTGCGCGCCGGCGGCGTCCAGATCCTGCTGCAGGGCGGGCTCAACCCCGACCTGCGCCTGTCTTGGTACGAGGACCTCTTCCGCTGGATGAAGCGCGAGTTCGCCCTGGGCCTGCACGCGCTCTCTCCCGAGGAGATCCTGCACCTCGCGCGCATCGAGGAGCTCGACGTGCGCGCCGTGCTCGAGCGCTTGCGCGCCGCGGGGCTCGACTCGGTGCCCGGCGGCGGCGCGGAGATCCTCGTCGACCGCGTGCGGCGGCGCATCGCCAAGGCCAAGTGCACGAGCGAGGAGTGGCTCGGCGTCATGCGCGTCGCCCACCACATGGGCCTGCGTTCGAGCGCCACCATGATGTACGGCACGACCGACACGCCCGAGGACCGCGTGCAGCACCTGCTCAAGCTCCGCGAGCTGCAGGACGAGACGGCCGGGTTCACCGCGTTCTTCTGCTGGGACTACCAGTACGAGAAGGGCACGCGCATCGCGCCCGGCGACGGCGGCACGCAGCTCTACCTGCGCACGCAGGCGGTGAGCCGCCTCATGCTCGACAACGTCGATCACGTGGGCGCGAGCTGGGTCACGCAGGGGCCGGCCGTGGGGCAGGTCGCGCTGCGTTTCGGCGCCGACGACTTCGGCAGCGTCATGTTCGAAGAGAACGTCGTGTCGAGCGCCGGCACCACCTTCGGCGTCGACGCGCGCGAGATCGAGCGCCGCGTGCGCGAGGCCGGTTTCCGCGTCGCGCGCCGCGACGTACGCTACGCGTGGCTCACCGAGCCCTCCTGAGGTGAGCGAGCCGTGAGCCATGGACCTCTCCCTCGTCATCCACGCCGACCACCTCCTCCGCGGCGACGAGGCCCCCGTCCGTGACGGCGCGCTGGTGCTCGACAGCGACGCGCGCGTCGTCGAGGTGGGCCCGGCGGTAGACGTCGTCCCGCGCCACGCCGGCGCGACAGTCGAGCGCGTCCGCGGCGTCGTCTTCCCGGGGCTCGTCAACGCGCACACGCACCTCGAGCTGTCGGCGCTCCGCGGGCAGGTCCCCGGGGGCCACGGGTTCGTCGCGTGGGTCGAGCGGCTCATCGGCGCGCGCACGGAGCTGCTCGACGAAGACACCGAGGCGGCGATCGCGGCGGGCGTCGACGCGCTGCTCGCCGCGGGCACCGTCGCCGTCGGCGAGGTCACCAACGGCCTCGGCGCGGTGGGCGCCCTGGCCCGCGCCGGGCTCCAAGGGTGCGTCTTTCATGAGGTCTTCGGCCTCGATCGCGACGCCGTCCTCCGTCGCCTCGCCGGCCTCGCCGACGACGTACGCGCGCGCGCCGCTCTATGGGGCACCGACGGTGGAGCGTTGCCGGGCGGCCTCGCCTACGCGCCCGCGCCGCACACGCTCTACACCACGCACCCCGACGCCGTCCGCGCGATCCTCGCCTCGGCGCGCGAACGAGGCGCGCGCACCAGCCTCCACTTGGCCGAGCACGCGAGCGAGCGGAGCGCGATCGAGCG
>JAGQJA010000365.1:24937-31673 GCA_020430845.1 Myxococcales bacterium | reverse complement strand
GACGTGCGATTGGCGTCGAGCAGCGCGCGGGCGCGCGCGATGGCGGCGCGAGCGTCTTCGACCGCGGTCTTGGCGCGTCCGAGCGCCTCCGAGATCGGCACGCACTCGGGGCACGTGGGCGCGGGCGTCTCGGGCTGTGGCTTCTGTGGCTCGGCCGGCTCCGGGTCTTGGCCCGGGTCGACGAACGTCTCGGGCTCCTGCGCGACGGGCTTGCAGCACTCGGTCTGCACGGTCGCCGGGTCGATGCACGCGCGCGCGAGGCCTTGCGTCTTGACGGTGAAGTACCCGAACTGATCGAACGAGGTGCCCGCCCAACCGAGCGGGTTCGCGCGTTTGAGCTTGCCGGTGTTGCCCGTGCCCGTCGCGCTGCCGAAGTTGTAGTTGTCGTAGATGGTGAACGCGATCGAGCACTCGTACGGGGCGCGGTGCGCGCGACCCGATTCACACCGCGTGTCCTCGACGCAGCACTCCTTGGGGCCGATCTTGCACGACGAGGACCAGTAGATGCTGAACGAGCCCACGGCGAGGTGCAGGCCGTACGAGTCTTCGTTCGCCGGCACGCCCACTCGGCTCGAGCGCCGCGTGAACTCGCCGCGCTGACCGCACTGCAGCTCCTTGAACATGGCGCGCGCGTCGCTCTCGGCGGCGATCTTCGACGACTTGACGTCGTTGCGCACCTCGTCCTGCCCGCGGAGCGCCGCGACCATGACGTCGTTGAACACCATCGCGTCCGTCGACCGGCTCGGGCTGCGGCCTGCGCCGTTGTAGAAGAACTGCAGATGGATCGCGTACTCCCAGGCGTCGAGGCCGCGGTTGCCGCTCGTGACGTCGTCGGGCTTGAGCTTGTAGACGTTGCCTTTGGGCTGCGGGGCGTTCGGCTGCGTGGGCGCGAAGTCCTTGGTGGCGACCGGAAGCGTGGGCGCCGTCGGGCACCCGCCCTGCGCGGGCTGAGCGCGCGACGGCGTGACGACGCCCCATAGCGGCAGCAGCGCGAGCGCCAAGGCCCACACCGCTGTCCGCCAGCCCCTCCGCGGCCTGGACATCTCTTGAGGATGCGCGTCGTGGACGCCGTCTGCAAGCGCTCAGTCGAAGAGGCCGTTCGCCGTCGCGCGCTCGAACTCGCGGCGCAGCTTCTCGTGGCCCTTCTCGACGCCCTCGTGCAGCTCGTCGCCGCCGAAGACCGCGCGCACGAGGGGCCGCGCCGCGTCGTCGGAGCACGCGTGGCGGAGGGCGGAGAGCGCGCGTTCGTACTGCGCGGGGGGCAGGTTGCGCCGCACGGCGATCACGTCGGGAGGGATCGACCCGAACGTCGTGATGAGACGCACCTTCACGTCGTCGAGCTCGGACCACGCGCCTTCGGGCTCGCCCTCGGCCGCGCTCAGGCGCGCGTACGTACCGACGACGTCACAATCGCCCTTGGCCAGCGCGAGCAGCGTGTCGCGGTGGGAGCCGTAGAAGGCCTCGCTGCGGAAGACGGCGCTCGCGTCGAGGCCCGCTTTGGCGAGCTCGAGGCGGGGCACCACGTACCCGGCCGCGCTCCACGGGTCGACCCAGCCGGCGCGCGCGCCTCGCAGGTCGTCGAGGCCACGCACTTCGGAGCCGTCGAGCGTGACGAGCGCGGCCGCGTATGTCGTCTCGCCCCCGCGCGCGATCGAGCCGAGCGGCGCGACGGCCTCGGCGAGCCACGCGTACACCACAGGCGGGAGCCACGCGACGTCGCTCGTGCCCTCGCGCACGCTCCCCATGAGCTCGCGGTAGCTCGGCCACGGCTTGCGCTCGAGCGTGAGGCCGTCGTGCTCGGCGATCCACGCGGCGAGCGCGTCGAACGCCTCGCTGTTCTCGCCTTCGAGCGGATCGGCGACCAGTCCGAAGACCAAGCGCATGGCGTCGGTGGAGCCCATGAGGGAGATCGCTCACGAATACCAGAAGCCGCGCGCGCCCCAAAGCTCGCCGCTCACGCGAGGACGCGCCAGGGCGACGGTCACTTCGGGAAGACGACGCGCTGCGGGGTAGGGTGCGGAGTTGCGTCGGCCACGCCCAGCCCCAGCTCGCCTTGGGTGTTGGAGCCCCAGCACCACGCCGAGCCGTCGGAGAGCAGCGCGCAGGCGAACGCGTCGCCCGCGGTGATCTGGGAGGCGGGCCCTGGGAGGCCCACCTTGGTCGTGGCGAGGAGCACGTCGTTCGCGGCCCCGTTGCCGAGCTCGCCCTTCCTTCCGGAGCCCCAGCACCGCACCTCCCCCGACGTGAGCAGCACGCACGAGCCGGCGCGCATCATCGCGATCGACGTCGCGTCGCTCACGCCCGTGACCTCGACGGGGACCCCCACGCCAAGCTCCGTGCCGCCCAGGAAGGTCACGCCCCAGCAGAAGGCCTTGCCGCCCAGCATCACCGCGCACGTGCGGGAAAAAGATGCATATACATGCAGTGCGCGAGCGCCGCCGAGGTTGATGATCGGGGCGAGCAGCGACGCGCCTCCCACCGAGTCGAAGCCCAGTTGGCCGGAGTCGTTGTTGCCCCAGCACTCGACGGCCCCGAACGGGTTGATGCCGCACGAGTACCGATCTCCGGCCGACACCGACAGGTACGTCGTGGCGAGCGCCGGATTCACGGGGTGCTGGCCGGTCGCCATGTCTTTGCACGCCCAGTCGAGGTTCACGCCCCAGCAGTGGTGGGTGTTGTTGGGGGCTTTGCCGAGCGTGTGGTTCGTGCCGAAATGCACGGCGGACAGATCCGTGAGCGGCGCGGCCGTCGGGAGGGTCGCGGGCTCGGTGCCGCCCGGTCGCACCTGGCCCATCGAGTTTCGCCCCCACAAGAGCCAGCGCGTCTGCGGTCGCTCCGCGGCGCACGCAGCGTTGCCGCACCAGATGCCCGTGACGCCGTCGACACCCGGCACCGCCTCTGGGACCAGACCGCTCGCGCGGACAGCGCCGAGGCGACCGTTGGCCGGGTTCCCCCAGCACCAGACGCGCTTGTCGGTCCGGACAGCGCACACGAACGTGTCGCCCGCGGAGATCTGCGTCACGTCGCAGCCGACGCACGGCGCGCTCGCGTCGGGCACGCTCACGTCGGGCACGCTCGCGTCGGGGGGGCCCGCGTCGGGTCCGCTCGGCGGAGACCCCACGGTCAGCACGTCTTCGCCGCAGCCCTGGGGCCCTTCGCACGCGGCCAGGTCTGGGATGACCGAGTCGAAGCACGTCCCCGAGACGCAGGTCTGGCTCTCTCCGCAGTACACGCCGCGACACGCGACGCGCATCGCGATGGGCAAGGCGAGCGCTCTCCGCGAGCGGTAGCCCACTCGGCGCCGGGCGACGATGCACCCGGTCGGGAGCACGCCGCGCGCCGCCGCGCAGGTGTCGATGGAGGTCCCCGTGGCGGCGGTCACGACGCGGACCGCCACCCTCCCGTCGTGGTCTCCCGTGGGCGTGAGGGCAAGCGTGCCGATGCGGCCGTCGACGCACCGCGCCTCGGTGGCGCTTGCGGGGTTGCCCTCCGCCTCCGCCGCGGTCGCGCCGATGAACACGGCCGTCGTCGCGTGCTCAGCGCACGGGAGATCGGTCACGATCGTCAGCGTGACCTGGGTCGCGGTGTAGCAACCCGGGCTCGCGCCGGCGACGACCAGCGCCGCGCTGATACCACCGAGGGCTGCGGCGCCGACGCGCTGCGTGTTCGTGGGGCGTGAGCGCATCTTCATCGAGTGTAGCGCCTCTCGCGGCGGGGCCATGGACCTCGGCGGTGCGCGCTTCAAGGCGCGATCGACTTGGCCGGGACCTGCGTGAGGGGAGGGGGCGGAAAGAGCAGCTGCAGCGGGATGGCGACGCGCGCGGACCACGCCGCGGTGGAGTGCGACTGCCCCGGGAAGGCGAGGCGGTGCAGGTCGTCGCCGCCCTCGTAGCCCGCGCGGAGCAAGGCGCGCTGCATCGAGCGCGTGTGTTGGAAGCCGTCTTGGGACGGCGCGTCCGGGTTCAGCGCGACGCCCGAGTCGAGGTAGATCGTGGGCCGCGGCGAGGGCGCCATGCGCGCCTCGCGGATCATGTGGCGGTTGGCCCACCAGAACGAGCTCGAGAGGCAGATCGCCTTGCCGAAGACGTCCGGGCGCGTCCACGCCGCGTAGAACGAGAAGAGCCCGCCCAGCGACGAGCCGATCACCGCCGTGTCCTCGCGGCCCGACCTCGTGCGGAGCTCGGCGTCGATCCGCGGCTTGAGCACGCTCACCATCGCCTCGAGATGCTCGGCCGCGCGGCCGCCGCCGTACGTCGGGTCCGGCACGGGCCCCAGGCGATCCATACGCGCCTGCGAGGTGTCGATCCCCACGACGATGAGCTCGCTCACAACGGCGATCTCGAGCAGCTGATCGATGACGGTGTCGATCGACCAGATGCCGAACGGGTCGGACGACGACGACCACAGCGCCTGTCCGTCCTGCGCGTAGAGCACCGGGTAGTGCTTGGAGGTCTGCTCGTCGTACGAGGGGGGCAGGAGCACCTGGTAGCGCAGCGGCCACGGGGAGGTGTCCAAGACGACCGGGGGAAGGAGCGTGCACTTGGTGCGCTCGAACGCCGGTCGCAAGAGCACGTGGTCGCCGGCGTGCAGCGTGTAGTTGCGGCCGTGGGCCCACTCGTCGTTGCCGCGTACGATCTTGACGTCGACCATCTCGCCGTCGGCGATGGCGAGCTCGAACACGCTGCGATCCCCGGCGGTGGCGGTGGGCGCGGTGGTCTTCGTCCACGACAGGGGCGCGGCGCTCCCGCGCAGGCCGATCGTCCCGCGTTCTCGCGGATAGACGACCTCGATGATCGTCGCCCGCTTGAGCCGCTCGAGGATGCCCAGGGAGGTCTTGTCCCCCCAGTCCGACGCGTCTTCGCTAGTCAATCCACACCAGCATACACGGTCGGCGCGGGCTTGCGGCAGGGCTCCGCAGTGCCCTTGCGAGGGCGAGCGCGCCGCCGCACCTTGAGGATCGAGCCTCGCGCCTGGGCCTCATCCCCTTGGCTCCACGTCATCGCCTCGCACACCTCGTCACCGTCCTGCTCTCCTTCGCCGTGGCGGTCTCGCTGCTGCCCGGGTGCGGCACGGGCATCTACTTCTTCGGGGCCCCGCTCAACGAAGAGGCCGTGCTCGAGCTCCGCGCAGCCCGTTCGCTCGGGTGCACCCGTGGGGCCACCATCGCGGTGGAGCACGAGGCCGACGACGGCATCGCGTTCACCATCTGCTGCGATCGCCCGAGGCGTCGTCGCGACTTGGAGCAGCGCTGCGGCGGGTACTTCTGCCCGTACGGGCGCGTGTGTCACGCATACTGACGGCGCGTCGCGCGGTCTGGCGGACGTGCCGCGCGTGTGCCGCCTTGTGCCTCGGTAAGTGCAGTTGATTCAAGTGGTTACGAGGGCACGATGTATGCTCCTCCGGTGACGATGCGAACCCTCGCGGCAGCACTCTCGTTGTTCGGCCTCGCCCTCGTCGCGTGCTCGGGCGCCACCACGTCTGTCGACCCGGCGGGGGGCGGCAGCAGCAGCAGCAGCAGCGGCGGATCCGACGGCGGGTCGAGCGGCGACGCAGGCGGCTGCGGCCAGTCTCTCTCGCAGCCCGAGGCGTTCTGCTCGCTCGTACGGGCGAAGCCCGGGGTCGCGCTGAAGCTCGACGTGAACGAGTCGTGCGGCAGCCTCGGCTCGACGACGCGTTGCGAGGTCGAGGTCAAGGGCACCGAGATCGTGCTCTCGCTCCCCACCGAGAGGTGCGACACGGGGCCCGGCGCCGCGGTGTGCCGCAGGGGCACGTTCGCCTGCACCATCCCCGCGCTCGCCGCCGGCCAGTACTCGATTCGCCTCCAAGGGCCGCCGGCTCCTCCCGGCTCGGGCGTCCCCGAGCGAGTGTTGGGCGGATCGCTCGTCGTGGAGGCCGACGGTACGCAGACGAGCTGCGACCTGAAGTCGGGCCGCCCTCCGCCGCTCGAGGCGTCGAGCTTCGATCAGGCGTGCACGGTGGACGAAGACTGCGCGCTCGTGCGCCTGGGGGACGCGTGCACGGCGTGCTGCCCCAACGCGGCGATCGCGAAGACGGCGCAGGCGTCGTACGCGGCTGCGTTCGCCGACGCGTACGCGAAATGCGAGCTGACGACGCCGCCCCAGCCGTGCGCCTGCGCGCAGGTCAAGGCTGTGTGCGGCGCCGACCAGAAGTGCAAGGCGCAGCCCTGAGGGCTCGCCGCCCGGGCGGCGTTCGCCTGGTGGAACAGTGTGTCCCGCGCAGACGTGGAAACCGGCGTCGCGTGCGTGACATCGACTACGCATGGCCACCGCACGTCTCTTCTCCGAGCACACCCTCGGCAAGCTCGCCCTCCCTTCGCGCATCGTGATGTCCCCCATGACGCGCAGTCGTTCTCCCGGCAACGTCCCCGACGAGCTGGTCGCGACGTACTACGCGCAGCGCGCGTCGGCGGGGCTCATCGTGACCGAGGGCACCTCGCCGTCGCCCAACGGCCTCGGCTACGCGCGGATTCCGGGTCTGTTCTCCGACGAGCAGGTCTCCGGATGGAAGAAGGTCACGGACGCGGTGCACGCGGCGGGCGGTCGCATCTTCGTACAGCTGATGCACACCGGACGCGTGGGGCATCCTCTCAACCTCCCCGAGGGCGCACGCCTCCTCGGCCCGTCGGCCGTCGCCGCGCCCGGGACGATGTACACAGACGCCGAGGGGCCGCTCGAGCACCCGGTGCCCACGCCCATGACGGAGCAGGACATCGCCG
>JAGQJA010000365.1:18782-24888 GCA_020430845.1 Myxococcales bacterium | reverse complement strand
GATCCACGGCGCCAACGGCTACCTCGTCGAGCAGTTCCTCAACGCGGCGAGCAACGAGCGCACCGACGGTTGGGGCGGCACAGTCGAGGGGCGCATCCGTTTTGCGGTCGCCGTCGTCGACGCCGTCGCCGGCGCGATCGGCAAGGAGCGTGTGGGCATTCGCCTCTCGCCGTACGGCGTGTTCAACGGCACCGCGCCCGACCCGGCGACGGACGACGTCTACCGTGCGCTCGCCACGGCGCTGGAGTCGCGTGGGATCGCGTACGTGCACCTCGTGGACCACAGCGCGATGGGCGCGCCCAAGCCGTCGCCCGAGCTGTTCGCGGACATCCGCCGCATCTTCAAGGGCACGATCATCCGCGCGGGGGGCTTCGACGCGAAGAGCGCCGAGGCGGCACTGGCGGAGGGCGCAGCGGACCTCATCGCGTTCGGACGCCCGTTCCTCGCCAACCCGAACCTGCCGGACAAGCTCCGGCGCGGCGCGCCGCTGCACGCGCCCGACCAGGCGACGTTCTACACGCCCGGACCCAAGGGCTACACGGACTACCCGGCCGACTGACGGCGGGCGCCGTGTGTGCGCGTCAATCGCCCAGGAGCGCGAGCAGGCCCGCTTCGTCGAGCACGGCCACGCCGAGCTCGGTGGCTTTGGCGAGCTTGCTTCCGGCGTCGTCGCCCGCGACGACGTAGTCCGTCTTCTTGCTCACCGAGCCGCTCACCTTTCCGCCCGCGCCCTTGATGCGCGCCGCGGCCTCGTCGCGCTTGAGCGTCGGCAACGTGCCGGTGAGCACGAACGTCTTTCCGGCCACGCCCTCGACCTCCTTGCGCACGGCGACCTTCGCTGTGAGCGAGACGCCCACGCTCCGCAGCCCGTCGAGCACCTCGCGGATCGCGGGTGAGTCGAGCTCGGCAAAGATCGAGTCTGCCGTCTTGCGGGCGAGGCCCTCGATCGCGCCGGTGCCGCTCTCGGGCGCCACGGTGGCGACGGCCGTCTCGTCGCCGGCGACGTACCGCTCCGCGAAGGCGAGCAGCGCCTCGTCGCTCCCGAAGTGCCGCGCGAGGTCCTCGGCCATGGTCTCGCCGACGTGGCGGATCGCCAGACCGTAGAGCACGCGAGAGAGCCCCGCCGACTTGGCGGCTTCGAGCGCGCGCATCACGTTCTCGCTGCTCTTCTTGCCCATGCGCTCGAGCCCGGCCAGCTTCTGCGCGTCGAGCCGCGTGAAGAGGTGGTGCGGCTTCTCGACGCCGAGCTTGTCGACGACCTGCGCCACCAGCGAGCTGCCGAGCCCCTCGACGTCGAGCGCGCGGCGGCTGGCGAAGTGCTCGAGCCGCTGCTGGCGCTGCGCGCTGCACCCAGGGTTGGGGCAGTAGATGAAGATCTCCTCGGCGAGGACGGCGGCGCCGCACGCGGGGCACACCTCGGGCCGCGGGAACGGGTGCGTGCCGTCGGGGCGCGCCTCGAGCCGCACGCCGACGACCTGCGGGATGATGTCGCCGGCCTTCTCGACCTCGACCAGATCGCCGACGCGCACGTCTTTGCGCGCCAGCTCGACGAAGTTGTGGAGCGACGCGCGCGTCACCGTGGTGCGCGCGAGCTCGACGGGGGCGAGGTGCGCGACGGGCGTGATCTTTCCCGTCTTGCCGACAGAGAGCTCGACGTCGAGCAGCCGCGTCGTCTTGCGCTCCGGCGGGAACTTGTACGCCACGCCCCAGTGCGGGTGATGGCCCGTGGCGCCGAGGATCGAGTAGTGCTTGAGCTCGTCGATCTTGATGACCATCCCGTCGATGTCGAAGTCGAGCGTCTCGCGCCGCGTGGCGTAGCCCTCGCAGAAGGCGAGCGTCGCGTCGGCGCCCTCGGTGTGGCCGACCTCCGCCAGGTACACGGGCGCGCCGAGCTCTTGGAGCCAGCGCAGCGTGTCGGTCTGCGTGGGCGGCAGCTCGAGGCCCTTCACCCACGGCACCGAGTAGAGAAAGCTCGTGATGCCGACCTCTTCGAGCCCGTCGATCTCCTTGCGCTTCATCATGCCCGCGCAGCCGTTGCGCGGGTTCGCGATGCGCTCTTCGCCGGCCGCCTCGAGTCGCGCGTTGTGCCGGTCGAACGCCGCGTTGGGCCAGTAGAGCTCGCCGCGCACCTCCATCTCGCCCGAGCGAAACGCCAGCTTGTCGGGCACGCAGCGGGCGCGGCGCACCTGCGTCGTGATGTCGTCTCCGCGCCGCCCGTCGCCGCGGGTCACCGCGCGGACGAGCGCGCCGTCTCGGTAGAGGAGCGAGACGCTGATGCCGTCGATCTTGGGCTCGACCATCAGCGGCAGCTCTACGTCGTCGGTCAGCTCGAGCTCGGCGCGGCGTCGCTCGACCCACTGCGCGAGCTGCTCGAGGATCGAGACCGGCTCTCCGTGGGTGTCACGCCGGTTGGGCGTGAGCTTCTCGAGCGAGAGCATGGGCACGCGGTGCTCGACCTGCTCGAAGCCCTCGGTGTGGTCCGCGCCCGGGCGCGCGTCGAGGCGCTCCGCCGCGGGCACGCCGAGCTTGTCGGCCAGCTCCGCGTAACGATCGGCGAGCTCGTCGAACGCGCCGTCAGGGATCTCGGGCTTGCCGGCGCGATAGAGGTCTTCGTGGTAGCGCAGCTGCGCCTCGAGCTCCTCGAGCTCGACGCGGTCCTTGTGCGCGTTCGTCGACGTGACGGGCGTGGTGGTGGTCATGGGGGGCGTCCTCTTCAGGGCGTACGGCGCACGACGAAGCCAGAACGCGCGGTGGCGGCGTTCGCGGAGTCGACGGGCGTCCCGTCGCCGAAGTTCGCGGTGCCGACGAAGCTCCCGCCGATCGCGACGCCGTGCGTGAGCGGATCGACGGCGAGCGAAGGACCCACCACGTCGAGCGCCGCCGCCGACGACGTCACGGCCTTGGCCCAGAGGGGCGTGCCCGTCGCGTCCGTCTTGAAGAGGAGGTTCGTTCCGAAGGCCGGCGACGGGAGGTTGAGCCCGTCGAGCGAGAACGCCGCGGAGAAGACCCCGCCGACGAACGGCTGCCCGAACGCGTCGAGCGCGATCGTCGTGAGCTCGTCGGGGTTGGTGTTGCCCGTCGCGCCGTAGATCTTTGCGCCGAGCACCGCGCCGTCGTCGCCGTTGACGACGCCGGTGAGCATGTCGCGGCCGGTGCTCGCCAGCGGGACGGTGCCCATCATCACGGAACCGTTGAGCAATCCGGCGAACCGGACCTCGCCGTTCGCCGTGGCGGCGAGCGCCTGTACGCGCACCTCGGTCCCCGTCGCGCCGAAGCCCTGGGCCCACGCGGCGCGGCCGTCGACCGCGGAGAGGCGGACGATCGCGGTGTCGCTCACGTTGCTCTTTCGTGTGATGCGGATCGTCTTCGCCGGATCCTCGGCGAGCGGTGAGCCCACGACGAGCGAAGCGAGCACGTGGCCTTGCGGCGCGATGTGGACGTCGAGCGGCAGCTCGTTGAGCGTCCCGCTCACGGAGGTCGCCCACGCCGCCTTCATGGACGTCGTGTCGAGGAGCGCCAGGACGGTCCGGGTGTTGTTGACGCCCGGTGCGGGGAACGCCGTGACGCCGCCGGCGCCGAGCGGCACCTCGGCCGGGCCGCGGAGCGCGCACGCGACCGCCACCCGCGCGCCGCGCGCGAACACCTTGGTGCACGATCCGCCGCTCTGGGAGCCGGCGGCCGGCGCGAGCGAGTAGTCGAACGCGACGAGCGGCACGCCGTCGCTGCCGCGGACCTTGGCGACGAACGGATCGGAGAACGTGCCCACGCGTGTCAGCGTCGTCGTGCCGAACGTCCACGTCGGGCTCGTGAAGCGCCCGGCGATCACGACGTCGCCGGCCTCGTCGACAGCGATCGACGAGACCAGCTCGTCCTCGGTGCCGCCGAACGCGGTGGCCCAGAGCACCGCGCCTGCGGGGTCGAGCTTGGCGAGGGCGACGTCCTTGGCCGCGGCGGTGGGGAGCGTCTTGCCGGCGACCGTCGTGGAGGTGCCCGCGTAGGTGAAGGCGACGAACATGTTCCCGCGCGCGTCGAACGCGACGAGCGCAGGATCCGGGTCGAGGATGTTCATCGCGAACGTGATCGCAGAGGCGAAGTCGCCGCGCGCGGGCGGGGGGCCCGCGTCGAACGTGCCGCCGTCGCTCGCGTTCGCGTCTGCGCCCGCGTCGGCCGGCGCCTGGCCGTCCGGCGCCGCGCCTGCGTCGGGCGCGGTGAACGCGGGCGTCGGGTCGTCGCCCGTGCAGCCCGCCGTGGCCGCCCAGGCCGTGGCCACGCCCGCCGCGAGCGTCCAAAGGGTCATCCGTGAAGCCATGCGGCGAGCCTAACCTCCGAGCCGCGACGCGTCACGCGTCGGGCCCGGTATGCTGCGCCGATGCGGTGGATCGTGCGCGGCGACGTGGACGGCTTCTTTGGTCTCGCTCTCGACAACCTCGTCCAGCTGCTCGTCATCGACGCGCTCTGTCGGTTCGTCCTCGGCTTCTCGCCCGAGCTGCTCTACGGGAGGGTGCTGCCGGGCGCGGCCGTGTCGATCCTCATCGGCAACGTGTTCTACGCGCGTCAGGCCATGCGCATCGCCCGCGCGTCGGGCCGAGAGGACATCTGCGCGCTGCCCTACGGCATCAACACGGTCAGCCTCTTCGCTCACGTGTTCCTCGTGATGCTCCCGGCAAAGCTCGTCGCAGAGCGGGCGGGCGCCGCCGACCCGGCGCGCGTGGCGTGGCAGGCGGGGCTGCTCGCCTGCCTAGGGTCCGCGCTCATCGAGCTCGGCGGGGCATTCGTGGCCGAGCGAATCCGCCGGGTGACGCCGCGCGCGGCGCTCCTCGCCACCCTCGCGGGGATCGCGCTGGGGTTCATCTCGTTCGGCTTCCTGTTCCGCGCGTTCGCGCGGCCCGTCGTCGGCCTGACCACGCTCGCGGTCGTGATGCTCACGTACTTCGGGCGCGTGCGCTTCAAGGGTCGCTTGCCCGGCGGTCTGGTCGCCGTGATGCTCGGGACGCTCCTCGCGTGGATCATCGGCATCGCCCCCGTCGGCGCCAAGCCCGTGGGCTCTGCCGGGCTGCACCTGCCGGTCCCCGTCCTCGGAGACATCGTCGCGGCGCTCACCGGCGGCCATGCGCTCACGTACGCGTCGGTCATCCTTCCGATGGGGCTCTTCAACGTGCTCGGCTCGCTGCAGAACCTCGAGAGCGCCGAGGCGGCGGGCGACGCGTACCCCACGCGCTCCTCCTTGGCGGCCAACGGCGTCGGATCCATCGCGGCGGCCCTCTTCGGCTCTCCGTTCCCGACGACGATCTACATCGGCCACCCCGGCTGGAAGGCGCTCGGGGCACGCGCGGGCTATTCGATCTTGAATGGCGCGTTCATCACCCTCGTATGTTTGACCGGGACGTTGGCCTGGATCGCGTGGGCCGTGCCCATCGACGCGGGGATGGCGATCGTGATCTGGATCGGGCTCGTCATGAGCGCGCAGGCGTTCCAGTCGACGCCGCGCGAGCACGCGCCGGCGGTGGTCGTCGGGCTGCTGCCGGGCCTCGGCGCGTGGGGCACGTTGATGGCCAAGCAAGGCTTCCGCGCGGGCGGCGGCACCTTCGGCCCCGAGATGGTCGAGAAGCTCCGCGCGTCGGACACGTGGATCGACGGCGCGTTCGCGCTCGAGCAGGGCTTCATCTTCACGGCCATGATCCTCTCCGCCGTCACCGTGGCGATCCTCGAGCGCAAGTGGGTGACCGGCGCGCTCTGGAGCCTCGCGGCGGCGGTCTTCTCGGCCCTCGGGCTGATGCACGGCTATCGCTTCACGCCCGGCGACGTGGCGATCGCGCTCCGGCCGGGGTGGGGATTCGTCGTCGGGTACCTGATCATGGCGCTCGTCATCTTCACGGCCCGCTGGACGACGGAGGAAGGCGTCGAGCATTGAGGGCGTATGCTCCCCGGATGAGACGCGTCGCGCCGGCTTGGGCGATCCTCGCGATCGGGGCCGCGGCGTGTGCGTCGTCGCCGCCCGCCGCGACGGCTCCCGCCGGTTCGCCGCTCGTGGTCGAGGTCGATCGCCCTCCTGCCTCGCCCTCTGCGCGGCCCGCCGTGGCTCCCGACGAGCCGCCGCCCGAGCCGG
>JAGQJA010000365.1:17748-18748 GCA_020430845.1 Myxococcales bacterium | reverse complement strand
CGTTGCGGCGCCTCGTCGAGGGACAAGACGCGGCCGACGCCGCGATCTTTCGCCGAGCCCACGAGCAGCTCGCGGGCGACGACATGTCGGGCGCCCGGCGATCGTTCTTCGAGCTCATCCAGAAGACGCCCAGCTCGCCGCTCGTCCCCTACGCGTACCTGGCGTTCGGAGACATGTTCTTCGCCGACGCGGAGGCCGGCGATCCCACCAAGTACGCGCTCGCCGCGCAGGCCTATGCCGAGGTGCTCAAGTACCCGCCGCCGGTGAACCGCGCCTACGCGTACGCGCAGCACCAGCGCGGGATCGTGGCGCGCAGGCAGGGCGACGTGCAAGCGGCGCTGTCGTCGCAGCGGAGCGCCATCTCGGCTCTCGCGCAGGATCGCGAGGCGCCGCTTCGGGATGTGATCCTCGCCGCTTCGCGCCGCGAGCTGGCGCTCGCCTACGCCGACGCGGGCGCGCCCGACAAGGCCGTCGCGTTCTTCGAGGCTTCCGACGTCGAGGGGGCACCCGGGCTCGTGGTCGCGCTCGGCCGCGAGTACGCCAAGCGCGGCGCGGCTCGTGAAGCCATCGTGCTCTACGAGGCGGCGCTCCAACGCGCCAAGGGCTCGGCGCTCTGCGAGGCCGCGGCGTCCTCGTACCGAGCGCTCTCGGCGACCGCCGACGCGTCGCTCCGGCAAGTCCTGACCCGCGCAGAGGCCCAGCGTCAGTCGCGCTGCGGTCCTTGAGCGCGCCACCACGCGGTGAGCGATCGCTCCTCGCCCGACACGCGCGCGGTCGCGTCGCGTACGCTCGCCTCGTTGCCCCACACGATCGCGTCGTGCTCGCCGCTCTCGGCCACGGCGGTGACGAGCTGCTCGCAGCCGAGCACCGAACCGCGGTCCACGTAGAAGCCGTACGTACGACACGCGGCCGGACGGTGCGCGTACACGAGGCACGCGCCCTCTGCGTCGTCGAGCAGCGGGCAGACGACGTGACCGTCGCGCGGCGGGTCGAGCGCGGC
>JAGQJA010000365.1:10444-17677 GCA_020430845.1 Myxococcales bacterium | reverse complement strand
CGCGTGAGGCGAGGCACCTCTGCGAGCCTGCGGCAGCACGTGTCGCATCCGCGGCGGCAAGGCCACCACAGGTGGGTCGCGGCGGTGCGGTCCGCGCGCTGCGCGATCTGATCGTAGACCGCCAGGAGGCGTCGTCGACGCGTCTGCGATCCTCGGGAGGACGGCGGCTCGTCCACGACCCACAGTCTACCTCGGGTGCAGTACGCTCCGCGCATGCGAGCTCGAGTCTTTGCGCTGTGGGCGATGGGGGCGGTCGTCGGCTGTGGAGCGCCTGCGGTGGCGCCTGCGAGCGCGGGGGCGGGTGCGGGTGCGGGTGCGAGCGAGAGTGCGGGTGCGGGTGCGGGTGCGCCTGCGAGTGCGAGTGCGAGTGCGGGTGCGTCTGCGTCTGCGCCTGCGTCTGCGTCTGCGTCTGCGTCTGCGCCTGCGTCTGCGTCTGCGGGTGCGGTTGCGTCTGCGCATGCGCCTGCGTCGCCTTCTCCCGCGCTGACACGCGCGCTCGAGGCCGCTCGGACCGCGATCGGGGCGCGCGACTGGAAGACCGCGGATTCTGAGCTGCAGGCCGCGTCCGCGGCGGCGGGCGACGACGCGCACCTCGCGTTCCTCGTCGCGCGCGTACGTGCGGCGAGGTTCGCGACCGCGGGCGATTTCGAAGGCGCGGCGGCCGCGTTCGTCGCCGTGATGCCGGCGCTCGCGGAGCACCCCGAGCTGCCCGACGAGTTCTGGGCGCACAACGCGATGATGATGATCCGCGCCGCGCAGGGCGATCCGGCGGCGGCGCTCGCCGAGAACGATCAGGCGACGCTCTCTGCGGCGCGCGGCACGTGGAGCCCCGACACGCGCGACAAGCTCGCCTTCCAGAAGGACCGCTGGCACCGCGCGTACCTCACGCGCATGCTCGCGGAGTCGCGCTCCGGAACCGTCAAGCAGTCGCTCGTCAGCTACGCCCAGGCGTCGCTCGCCGAGTACCGGTCGCAGGGTTATCCCGACTCGATCGCCGTGCTCGAGGCCTACTTCGCGGCCCTCGACGGCAAACGCGAGGCCGCGCTCGCGGCCGCCAGGCGCGTCGACGTGTCCAAGAACGACGACGTCGAGGACCTCTACCTCGTGGTCGTCGGGCTCGAGGCGGGCGGCGACAAGGCGGGGGCCGAGGCCGCGCGCCGCGTCATGCGTCGGCCGGGGCCGCCCAGCATCTCGCGCGCGGTCATGCTGCGATGGCTCGACCTCGACCAGAAGCCGGGCGCGCGCGGCTTCACGCCCCGACACGCGACCACGCGCTGACGCGCAGGCCTCACGACGCGAGCCCGTCGCCGTCGCCCGCAAGTCCCGTCCCCAGCGCGACCGCGAGCCGTGGTACCCATGGTTCATGGCCCCCGTCGATGTCTCTCGTGTCGCCGAAGTCGCCGAACGTGCCGTCGAGGACTCGTTCACGCGTCTCGGCCGCTACCTGGCCTTCGCGCCCATCTCCAGCGATCCCGAGTCGGCGCCCAAGGTGCTTGCGCTCGCGGAGGCCCTCTCGAAGGACCTGACGACGCTGGGGCTCTCGCGCGCGCGGGTCCTCACGTTGCCGAACGCGCTGCCGTGCGTCGCCGCCGAGTGGATGAACGCGCCGCCGGGCGCGCCCACGGTGCTCATCTACGGCCACTTCGACGTGCAGCCCGTCAAGAACGAGGTCTGGAGCACAGAGCCGCACAGCCTCGTGCGCAAGGGCGATCGCCTCTATGGGCGCGGCTCGGCCGACGACATGGGCGGATGGCTCAGCCACATCGTCGCGATGGAGGCGTGGTTCGCGGAGACGGGCGCGCTCCCGTGCAACATCAAGGTGCTGCTCGAGGGCGAAGAGGAGATCGGTAGCCCCAACCTCGAGCGGTTCATGGATGCCTTTCCCGACGCCTTCGACTCCGACGCGATGGTGCTCACGGACTGCGAGAACCCGGGGATCGACATCCCTGGCATCACCGTCAGCTTGCGCGGGCTGCTCGAGGTCGAGGTGGCCGTGACCAGCGCCGAGAGCGACGTGCACTCGGGCATCTGGGGCAACGTCGTCCCCGACCCCGCGACGACGCTCATCGCGCTCCTCGCACGGCTCGTCGACCAAGACGGGCGCCTCAAGGTCGCGCGCCGTGAGATCGACGCCGAGTGGCTCGAGGGCTCGCGCGACGTGCCCCTCACGGCCGACGTGATTCGCTCGGGGGCGCGTCTCGTCGAGGGCGTCTCTCCGCTGCCGGAGCGCGGTCTCACGCACGCCGCGTGGGTGGCGCGTCAGCCGGCCGTCACCGTGCTCTCGACCACGTTCCCCGCGCCTGGATCCGAGAAGAACGCCATCCGCAAGTCGGCCTCGGCCAAGCTGAGCCTGCGCATCGCGCCCGGCCAGACGTCCGACGAGCTGTTCGACGCGGTCGCGGCCGAGCTCCGACGCGACGTGCCCGGCGGCCTCGCGGTGGCGCTCACCAAGCTGCCGGGGGCGGCGTCGTCGTGGGACTACGTCGCGAAAGGGCCAGCATTCGACGCAGCCGACCGCGCGTACGAGGCCGCGTGGGGCCGCGCGCCGCTCCGCGTCGGGCTCGGCGGATCCATCCCGTTCGTCGCGCTCTTCGGTCGCCGCTTCTCCCAGCTGCCGCTGGTGCTCAACGGCGTGATCGATCCCGAGACGGGCGCGCACGGACCCGACGAGTCGATGCACATCGGCGTGTACACGAAGACCGTGAAGGCGAACGTGCACCTCTACGCCGAGCTGGCTCGCGCGCTGGCAAAGTGACGGGCGCCGGCACCTGACGTCGGCACGGGCAGAAATCGACGCGAAGGCGGGCGGCGCCCAGGAATCTGGAGCGCCCCTCGCTTGCTCGAGCCTCGAGGGCGCAGATGGCGCTACGTTTCTCCGACAGACACACCCATGGCGCGCATCGACAGCCTCCTCACGATCGTCTTGCAACAGGGCGCCAACGAGCTGCGCGTCGGAACCGACCGCGAGCCGAGGATGCTCGCGTACGGAGCCGTGAAGCGGCTCAATATGCCGCCCATCAGCGAGGAGACGCTCCGCGAGCTGCTCGGCGACATCCTCGACCCCGTCCGCGAGCAGAGCATGCGCGAGCGCGGGCGCGTCGAGGCCGTGTACGAGAGCGGGGCGGGGCAGGCCTTCCAGGTCTCGCTCATGGCCCGCGCCGACGGCGGCTTCGACGCCAACTTCTTACGGGCGTCGTCCAAGAGCTCGATGCTCGCGCGCGCGGCCGCCCCGTCGACGATGGCGCCCGAGAGGGCTCCTGCGTCGGCTCCGAGCCCGTCCTCGGTGCCCACGGCGGCTTCGTTCGCGCCTCCGACGCACGACACGCGCGCCCCGGGCGTCGCCGACTCCGAGATCGTCGCGCGCGCCCAGGCGTCGGGCGCGAGCGATCTGCACCTCGTCGACGGTGACGCGCCGATGGTGCGCGTCGACGGCAGGCTCCGTCGCCTCGACGACGCATCGGTCGCGGACGTGGTGTCGACGCTCGGCCTCGACGACGCCACGGCGGCGAGGCTCGCGCGCGGCATCTCGACCGAGCTGTCGGTTTCGCTGCGCACGGGCGCCGTGGCACGCGTGCACGTGTACCGCTCGTCGGCCGGCAACGCCGCCGCCGTCCGCTTCTTGAGCCGGACGCCGGGGTCTCTCGCGAGCCTCGACCTCCCCGTGCCGCTCGAAGACGTGTGCGACATCCCGCACGGCCTCGTGATCGTGTGCGGCGCCACGGGCTCGGGAAAGTCCACGACCCTCGCCGCGTTGGCGCAAGAAGCTCTCCGGCGTCGCTCGATCGCGCTCATCTCGCTCGAGGATCCGGTGGAGTACGTGCTCCGCGGCGGCGAGAGCTCCATCGTGCGTCAGCGCCAGGTGGGCCGAGACGTGCCCGACATGACGACGGGGTTGCGCGACGCGCTGCGCGAGGACCCGGACGTGCTCGTCGTCGGTGAGATGCGCGATCCCGAGACGATCGCCCTAGCGCTCACGGCGGCCGAGACGGGCCACCTCGTCATCACCACGCTCCACAGCGGCTCGACGGCGTCGGCGATCGAACGCATCGTCGACTCGTACGGGCCCACGCGCCAAGGTCAGATCAGGACGCAGATCGCCGACTCCCTCCGCGTCGTGATCGCGCAGCGACTGCTGCCCCGCGCGCGCGGTGGTGGGCGGGTCCCGGCGCTCGAGGTGCTCCGCGTCAACCACGCAGCCGCGAGCATGATCCGCGAGGGCAAGACCGCGCAGATGACGAGCGTTCTACAGTCGGGGCGGCGCGAGGGCATGATCACGCTCGAGCGCTGCCTGGCCGACCGCGTGCTCGCGGGCGAGGTGAGGCCCGAGCACGCGCGCGCCGCCGCGAACGACGCCGAGGCGCTCGCGATGTACCTGACGAAGCCGCGCGCCTGAGGGGCGGTCGTCAGCGCGCGCTGATGTTCTTGCAGCTACGATCGATTTCGACGCGCTTGGTGGACGCGTCGACGCGAACGTTCGCGACGCCGTTCTCGTGCTCGTCGATGATCCAGACCGTGAGCGAGCCGTCGGCCTTGCGCGGGGCGCTGGTGGTCGTGTTCGACCCGATCGAAGACTTGGTGCCGCTGCCGAACTTGGGCTTGTCGCCGTAGAAGATCGGGGTGGTCTTGGGGCAGTCGCTGTGGATCTGCACCGTGGTGGGCACGTGGGCGGCCGGGGCGGGGCTCGCGTGCGGCGCGGGCGCGGGGCTCATCGCGCCGCCGGCGGTCGACGGCGAGGACGGGGTCGGCTCGAGGGCGGCCGCGTTGGTCTCGGGGGCAGACTGCGGGTCCCCGGCCGGGCGCTGCAGCATGACGCAGTTCACGAGCGGGAGGGTGAAGAGCACGAGGGCCAGGCGGCGCATAGGAGACTCCAAGAAAAGGGATGCGAGCGAGCATACGGTGGGCGCGCCGCAAGCTTCCCTGGTCGGTGTATAGTCGGCCGATGAGCTTCGATCCGAACCTCGGGCCGCTGGGGCCTCTGCTGGGCGTCTGGGAAGGCGAAAAGGGCACCGACCGCGCGCCTTCGGACAAGAAGGACGACAACCGCGAGCTCGCCGTGAGCAAGTACCGCGAGCGCATGGTCTTCGAGCCGACGGGCCGCGTCGACAACCACGAGCAGTCGCTCTACGGGCTGCGCTACTCCACCAAAGCGTGGCGCATCGGCTCACCCGACCCGTTCCACGAGGAGCTGGGCTACTGGATGTGGGACGCCGCCTCTGGGCTCATCCTGCGCAGCTTCATGCCGCCGCGCGGGATGGCGGTGCTCGCCGGCGGGACGGCCAAGGCCGACGCGCGCAAGTTCGCGCTGGAGGCCAAGGCCGGCGACGAGGTCTTCGGCATCTGCTCGAGCCCGTTCTTGACCGAGGAGTTCAAGACCGTCCGGTACACGCTCTCCGTCGAGGTGATCGACGACGACACGCTGCACTACGACGAGCACACCTACATGAAGATGAAGAACCGCGCGGAGCTCTTCGACCATCGCGACGAGAACACGCTGCGGCGCGTGTCGGGGTGACGACTGCCCCTTTCGTCGGCACCATTCTTCGATAGGATGAGGCCACACATCGATGCAGGGTTCTTCTGTCCTCACGCGAGTAGATTGTGACTTACGCAAGTTGCCACTCGAGGCGCGAGAGGCGTTCTTGCTCTCGCAGCTCGATGGGCGACTGACCCTCGAGGAGATCGGGGAGATCGCGAGCATCCCGCTCGGCGACGCGCTCGCGATGGCCTCGCGTCTCGTCGACCTCGGCGCGGCGTCGGCGAGCGGCCGTCGCTCGCGGGTGCCGCCCCGCGCCGACCGGCGGAGCTTGCGGCCCGCGCGGCACGATCCGCGGTCCGAACGCGTCAGCTTGCGTCCGGGCTCGCGCCCCGATCCGCGTGCGGAAGAAGACCACCACGCGCGGCCTCGCCCCGGCCCGGGCCCCGCGCGCGTGAGCCGTCCGCCGCCGCGTTCGTCCCGGCGTCCGCCCGAGCCGCCGCGCTCGTCCCGGCGTCCGCCCGAGCCGCTGCGCGGGAACGCGGCCAGCGCATCCGAGGACAAGCCGCGCCGCTCGCGCAAGTCGCTCCGTTCGCAGCGCGCCGCCGAGGTGCCGCCGGCCAAGACGCGCGCGGTCGACGACGACGTGTGCGAGCTGTCCGAGGCGGTCCAGGCGACGATCCTCGAGCTCGACGCCACGCTGCCGGCGCGCGATCTGTACCAGAGGCTCTCGCTCGAGCGCGGCGCCGACAAGAAGGCAGTCAAGCGCGCGTACTTCGGCTTCGTGGCCAAGTACCACCCCGACCGATTCTTCGGAAAGAAGCTCGGCAAGCTGCGGGCGGCGATCGACCGCGTGTTCCGGCTCGTGACCGACGCGCACGACACCCTCGTCGACGCTGCGCTCCGCGCCAAGTACGACGCGACCCTCCCCCCCGCACCAGAGACCACCGCGCGCCGCTCCAAGGCGCCGCCCGCGCACAAGGCGAGCGTCCCGCCGCGTACGCCGAGCCTCCCCCCGCGCAAACCGAGCAAGGCGGCGATGCGGCGACTCTCGCGCAAGATGAACGTCGTGAAGGGGCCCTCGAGCCCCCCGGCCGCGGCGATCATCCACGCGCCCGCGGTGGACCCGCCGCCCATCGTGGTGTCTCTCGCGCCTCCGGCCATCGCGCCGCCGACGGACGATCGCCTGCGGAGGCTCATCGCCAACGCGCGCGACGCCACGGCGCGCTCGCGGATCGAGATGATGGTACGCGCCGCCGACGAGGCCGCCGCCGCTGGCGACCTCATCGCGGCCGAGCGCAACTATCGCCTCGCGCTCGGGCACGAAGAGGACCCGTACGTGCGCAGCAAGCTCGAGGCCATCGAGACCGAGGCGCGCAAGCTCCGGTTCGAGCGCAGCATGTCGGTCGCCCGCGCGGCCGAGCGCGATCGCCAGTGGGCCGACGCCGCCGTCCACTACGAGAAGGCCTTCCTCGCGCGTCCCGACGCGGGGGCCGCCGAGCGCGCGGCCTATTCGCTCCACCTCAGCTCGGGAGATCTCGAGCGCGCGCTGCAGCTCGCCGAGCGCGCCGTGTTGATGCGCCACACCAACGCCGCGTACCGCATCACGCTCGCGGCGATCCTCGTCGCCAAGGGGGATCTGGAGCGCGCGCAGGACGAGGTGGAGACGGCGCTCGAGCTCGCGCCCAAGGACGCGAGCGTCAAGGAGTCGGCGCGTGCCATTCTCGTGAGCGTCAAGAAGCGCTCGCGCGACTGAGCTC
>JAGQJA010000365.1:0-10377 GCA_020430845.1 Myxococcales bacterium | reverse complement strand
ATCCATCAGTTCCAGTCGGGCGTGTTCGGACCGCAGCGCGAGCTCTTTGCGCGACTCGCCGAGGGGCAGAGCCCCGACGCGCTGATGATCACGTGCAGCGACTCGCGCATCGACGCGAACCTCATCACCCAGACCAAGCCGGGTGAGCTCTTCATCCTCCGCAACGCCGGCAACATCGTTCCGGCGTGGGGGTCGAACGGCGGCGAGGCGGCCACGGTCGAGTACGCGCTCGAGGTGCTGGGCATCAAGGACATCATCGTCTGCGGCCACACGCACTGCGGCGCCGTCGGGGCCATGGTGGCGCCCGAGAGCGTCACGGCGCTGCCGGCCGTGCGCGCGTGGCTCGACCACGCCGAAGCGACCCGACGCATCATGCGCGACAGCTACGGCGCGCTCGAGGGCCAAGCCCTCGTCGACACCGCGGTCGAGGAGAACGTCCTCGCGCAGATCGAGAACCTGCGCACCCACCCGGCCGTCATGTCTCGGCTGATGCGCGGCCAGCTCACGTTGCACGCGTGGGTCTACGACATCGAGGACGGCTCGGTGCACGCGTTCTCACCGGACGTGGGGCAGTTCGTCCCTGTCGCCGAGGCCGGGCACGGAGAGCCCGAGCCGGCCGAGCGCCTGCGACGCCACAAGGTGTGTTGAGCGGTCGGCTGTGGCGGATTCCGCGCGAGACGCGGCCAGGGTAAGCTCACCGGATGCGTCTTGCTCAGCTCGCGCTCGCCCTCGGGCTCGCCGCCCTGCTCGTCCGTTGCGGGAGCTTCTCGAGCTCGACGACGCCGCCCGCTCCGTCGAGTGACGCGTCGGCGCAAGATGCCTTCGCTGCAGACGCTCCGCCTCCGCCTCAGGACGACGGCGGCCCCCGGCCGGGCAAGGACGCGGCGTCCAGCGGCCGGACCGTCAAGTGTGGCATCGGCGCGTGCGACGTCGGCGCGGGGGAGGCGTGCTGCGTGTATCGCGAGGTCTCCAGCACTTCTCGACGCGCGGTGTGTACCTCCGGCCCCACCTGTCCCCCACCTCAGCCGGGAGAGTCGCCCGAGGTCACGGTCGCGTGCGACGACGAAGGCGACTGCGCGCGGGGCCTCGTGTGTTGTCACGCCTTCAAGAGCTGCGGCGTCGTGGCGCTCGACTCAGCCACGTGCGTCGCTCGCGAGAACTGTGCGCTCTGCGGCGCCGACGCCTCCGTGAGCACCGGTCGCATCGCCTGCGATCCGAAAGTGAAGGCGCAGTGCAATGGTGGGAGCTGCGTCGCGACAACGAGCCTCGTGGCCGAGGGCTACTGCGAGTAGCGCGTCACGCCGCGCGCGGCGGTTCGCTCGTGGCGGCCCGCGCGCGCTCGGGCACGAGCTGCCTCAGTTGCCACAGCTGCGAGAGGTGACGGAGCTCGGCGTGGGCCAGCGCGTTGCGGTAGTGACCCACGTATCGCACGCTGAAGACGAGCATCCCGATGTTCGCGAGCAAGAGGAAGATCGGAGTGCTCTCCTCGCGCAGGTCGAAGATGCTCGATCGCAGTACCAGCGCGCCGTCGACGAACGCGTGGGAGTTGGGACCCACGCCCATGAGCTCGAGCGTGACCGGGACGAGCATCGCGAGCACGCCGAGCCCGATGATCATCGGACGGTGCTGTCTGCGGCCGGTGACCGCGTGGCAGATCGTGTTTCCGACGACGAGGGTGGGCAAGAAGACGTACACGCCGCAGAGCACCGACGCGCACGCGATGGCGATCGAGCTCGCCACGGTGACCCACGGCACGTGGCGGGTGATCTTGGGGAAGCGATACGAGAGCGCCGCCGCGGCCGACGCGAGGAAGAACGCCGCCAAGCAAAGCGCGACGTAACCGGCGCTCTTGACGTGCATGACGTACGCGCCGGGCAGCAAGAACATCAGGGCCGGCAGCGCATACAGCAGGATGGCCTTCTTGAGGCCCACCGCGCGCGACTGGGCGTCGGCGTGCTCGAGCTGCTCGACGACCTCGCGCGGCGCGACCTCGGGCGGCTCACTCAGCAGCTCGACCAAGATGCGCAGGGCTTCGACGTCGTTGGGGTCGAGGGCGATGGCTCGTCCGACCTCGGCGAGCGCGCGTGAGCGGGTCGCGAGCGTCTTGGGTCGGACGGCACGCAGCGCGCGCGCCGCTTCGAGGTGCGTCTGGACGAGAGCCCGCCGCGCGGAGAGGTCGCGGTCACCGCTCAGGTACCCCTCGACGGCGTCGTGGAGCTCGCGCGCCGACGCGTATCGCGCCGCTGGCGAGGCCTCGGTCGCCTTTCGCCAGATCGCGTCGAGCTCGGGTGGGATGTTCGCCTCGGCCTCGGCGTCGTCGAGCCCCATGGGCGTGCCCGTGCGGCGATCGTGGAACGACGAGAGGGTCAGCATCTCGTAGAGGATGGCCCCGAGCGCGTACACGTCGGTGCGCGCGTCGACCCGCTGGCCGCGGAGCTGCTCCGGCGGCATGTACGCGGGCGTCCCGAGCACGACTCCGGCAGCCGTGCGCGCGTCGCCGGAGCACGCGATGGGGCGCTCCCCCGACTCGTCGGGTGCCGGCTCGTCGTCGTCGTCGGTCTCGTCGCCTGGCCCCACCTTGGCGACGCCCCAGTCGAGGACGTACACCTCGCCGAAGTCTCCGAGCATGACGTTCGCGGGCTTGAGATCGCGGTGGACGACGCCGCGCGCGTGGGCGAAGTCGATCGCCAAGCAGACCCGCGCGTACGCGGCGAGGAGCTTGTGCTGGGTGTACTGCGCCTGAGCGCCCTGTTGGCCCGCCGCGAGCCGCGCGATGACGACCTCGAGCGTCTCGCCGCGCACGCGCTTCATCGTGAAGAACGTCCGACCCGACGCGTCTTGCGCGAGATCGTAGACGGGGACGATGGCCGGGTGCTCGAGGCGTCCCTGCACGCGCGCCTCGCGCAAGAAGCGGGCGCGCAGGTCGGCGCCGTCGGCCCGCGAGCGGTGGACGACCTTCATCGCGACGTCGCGCCCCATGCGCCGGTCGTGGCAGAGGAGCACCTCTCCCATGCCGCCTTCGCCGAGCGCCGCGCGCGTCTCGTAGCGTTCGTCGGCGGCGCTCTCGAGCGCCTGGGCCTCTTCGACTGGATCGAGCGCGAGATCCACCTCGCGGAGCACCGCGCGCGGCGCTCCTACGTCCTGGTCGAGTGTAGTCTTCAGGTTTTCCGTGATGTTGCGTGATCGCGTGGGGCTAGCGGCCAAGAAGTCCTCGTCGTGGAAGCGGTGGACGAAGCTCTTCTCAGCACGAAGCGGGCCCGGGGGACGCATCGCGCGCCACGCCCCTGGGGCCTGCCCGTGTCGTTTTTGAGGCAACGCGCGCTGTACGCCGTCGCGCCGCGGAGCTGACCGCGCCGCTGCGCGCGTGCGCGACTCAGGGTTGCGGCTTGTAGAACGTGTACCGCTCGGCCGAGTGCTTGGCCGCGTCGTAGCGCTCGAAGACTGCGCCCTGCGCGAACGCCGGGCGCACCACGCGGTTCTCGTTGCCGCTCGCCTCGATGCGCGACGGGTCGAAGGGGTAGAACGAGAAGATGCGATCGACGCCCCAGACGTCGCCGTAGAGCACGGCGTCGTCGACCAGGCTGCCGATGAACCATCCGCCCTGGTCGTGGCACTTCGAGCACGTCTTCTCGCGCACCTCGAGCAAGCCCGAGTCGAAACGCGCCGGCACGACCGAGAGGCCCGACGCCGGACCGGTGGGGCCGAACGCCTTGGCCGCGCCGCTCGCTTTCCAGGCGGTCCCGTACGCGGAGACGAACGCCGTGCTCGTGAGCAGGTCACGCGTCAGCGCGTCGTCGCCGATCGCCGGGAGCGGCGCATCGACCGAGCCCTGCAGCACCACCATGTCGTCGAACGCGGGCGAGCCGAGGCGCTTGGGCGTGAGCGTCGTCATGTCCTCGAGCGACGTCACGAGCGTCGCGAGCGCGGGGGTGGCCTGCCAGTCGGCGCGCCGCCCCTTGATCGCCGCGGCCAGGATGCCCGCGGTGGGGAACGGGCGGAACACGTTCGTCGCCCACGCGTCCTTGAATCGCTCGCGCGTGCGGATCTCGGTCGTGAGCAGCGTCGCGCCGTCCTTGACCATCAGGATCTCTCCGACGACGGTCCCGGTGGGGAAGCTCCAGTTCCAGCGCGTGTTGGGGAAGCCTGCCTGCTGCGTCTGCTCGACGCGGTACGCGACCGGCATCGGCTTGTTCGCCTCGACGGGGAGGCTGATGAAGTTGGCGACGACGACGTTGGGCGCTTCGTCGGCGCCGGCCGTGTGCCCGAACGGGAACGCCCACGTCGAGCCGTCGGCGGAGAAGAGCTTCTTGCCGGCCGGGACGATCAGGTTCTTGCCCGAGTTGTTGAACCGGGCGCCGAAGGGGAAGTTGCCTCCCGTCCCCACGGTGTCTTGGTAGACGCCGGGCATCACGCGCTTGTCGTAGAAGAGCGTCGACGGGCTCTCGAGGATCTGCGCGAGGCGTCCCCAGGCGACCTTGGGCAACGCGGCCTTGTACGAGGCGAGCGTGGCCGCGTCGAGCAGCTGCGCGACGGGCGTGCTCGAGGGCGCGGGATCGGCGGGGGGCGCCTGCCCAGGAGCGCCCGAGCGCCACGCCTCGATCTTGGCGATCTCGTCGGGCGCGAGCTTGCCGCGCGGCGCGGGGGGCATCGATCCGTCGGCGAGCGTCTTCGACACCTTTGCGGCGGTCGCGGCGTCGATGCCCGCGGCGAGGTCGAGCGGAGAGCCCGCGTGGTGACACTCGCCGCAGTGCTTCTCGATGATCGGCTTGACGGCCGCGAACCCGTCGGGGTTGACGGCGGGGCCTTGGTTCGAAGGCGACGCCGGATCGTACGCATCGCCGTTGCCCTGCGGTGCGGTCGGATCTTTCTGCGCGGAGGGATCGCTCGGCTGCGTCCCTCGCGGCGGCGCATCGACGGTGCCGTCGCAGGCTAGAGACATCACAGTGGTGCTCGCGATCACCAGGGCGAGCACGAGCGGCGTACGAACACTGCGCAGAAACGAGGTCTGCGCGCGATCAGGCGGGGTGGGCATGTCGCGCAGGAGAGCAAGCGACGGGCCAATGTGCCTACACTTGCATACATTGGAATTTTCTAGTCGTTGCGCATGGATCCGAGCCTCGGGTGATGACGGTCGTCGTCCGTTCGGGTGACGTCGATCGCGGTCACGCCGCCTCCCGCGCCCGCGTTGAGCCGACAGTCGGTTCAACCCCACGGAGGCCTCTGATGATGCGTCGCTCTGCCTGTCTCTCACTCGTGCTCACCGCCCTCTCCCTCTCGGCCTGCGCGCTCGACGGCGCCGAGGTGCCCGAAGAGGTGTCGCAGTCGAGCGCCGCCCTCGGGGGCTCCGGAACCAGCGCCGCCGCGTCGATGAACGGCATCGTGCGCATCAGCGGCTCGAGCGCGCTCGGCACCGTGCAGGGCGCGCTGATGAGCCCCACGATGGTGCTGACGTCTCGCTATGGGCTCCGTTCGGTGACGGGCACGATCGACCTCACGGTCGAGACGCGCCCCAACTCTGCTGGGAGTCGTGAGCGCGTGCGCGTCGTCGACGCCATCGAGCTGCCCGAGCGCAGCCTCGTCCTCTTGAGGCTCGCGTCGTCGCTGACCGAGCGCCCCGTCACGCTCGACACGCGCCCGTACACGGGCCCGACGTCGGTGCGGTGCCAGCAGCTCCTCGCCGACGGATCGGAGCGAGCTGCCGTGTTCTCCGCGACCCCGCTCCAGGGCTTGCCGTACCTGCTCCTCGATGGGGCGGCGAGCACCGTCGTCCTCGACACCGCGTCGGGCGGCGACTTCGGCCTCGCTTGCGGGGACGCGGGCAGGGTCAAGGGGCTGCTCGTGTACGCCAATCCGCCGAGCCCGGGCACCGGCGCGCGCGGGCTCGTGGCGAGCGTGACCGACCTCGTCCCGCTTCTCGCCGCGCAAGAAGAGGTGTTCGCCGTCCGCGACTCGGGCCGCGCGACGCCGTTCTCGCTCTACGTCATCGACAAGGGGCAACGCCGGTGCCTCGACGTCAGCCCGTTCGTTCGCGTCGCGGAGTGCGACCCGCGGCGCAAGGAGCAGGAGTTCTACTTCGACGACCGTGGGCAGAACGCGGGAGGGGGCAACGCGATCATGTCCGCCGCGCTAGGCAAGTGCCTCAGCGGTCTGAACCTACGCTGGCTACCCGCCGTGAGCGTCGAGGTGCAGGCGTGCGACCAGACCCGTCAGCAGAACTTCGCGATGACCTTCACCCCCTCGGGTCACGTCCAGTATGTGCATGGTACAACAAACCGGTGCCTGACGAACGCGTCGGGTCCCGTCCAGCTCACGCGCGACTGCTCGGAGAGCGCGAGTCGGAACTGGTTGCTGTCCTGGCACTGAGCCGGCGCCGCCCCACCGCGGCGAGCGCGAGCGCGGCGGCAAAGACCGCGGCGACGTCGGAGCGCCCCGAAACGGCGAGCTCGCACGCGCACGACGAGCGGCGCGGGGGGAGGGGAGCGTGCCCCGCGTCTCCCGCGTCGCCCGCCGCGCCGTGCGCCGAGGCGGTGGGCTCGGGCGCGCTCGCGGCCGCCGTGGGGCCGGGCGGCGTCGTGGGCGCGGGGGCGACCGACATGGTGCCGAGCGCCATGTGCTTCGCGACGTCGGGCTGGCGCTTGTTCAGGTCCTCGACCACGAGGTCGACGTCGATCGCGACGTCACCCGGTGCGAGCGGCGGATCGAACGCGACGCGAGCGACCCAGCTGCCGGTAGAGCCGTTGCTGTAGTGGGCGGCCGCCTTCGTCAGGTCCGCCGCCCGATCGGGCTCGCCGCTGCGTCGCGCGACGACGCGGACGCTCTTGACCATGAGGTTCACGCGGTCGTCGGGATCGGCCCAGGTGACGGTCAGCACGTCGCGCGCGCGTGTGGCCGTGACGATGGATCCAGCCCGCCGGAGCGAGGCGCGGAGCCCGCGGGACTCGGCCGCGGCGACGAGCACGACGCGGACGCGGTCGTCCGTCTCGGCCTTCCACCGCGCGAGCACGGCGGCCTTCTGCGCCTCCGTCGGCTTGTCGGTGGCGCGGACGGCGAGCGCGGCGATGCGCACGTCGGGCTCCTTGTCGGAGTACAGGGCGACCACGCGAGCGTCGGCGCCGGGGGTCTTCTGCATGTCGTACCAGCGCCCGTCGGCGAGACGCAGCGCGGCCACGCGCGACGCGGTCGGGAGCTTCTCGTCCTCGGCGGCGGCGAGGACGCGCGTGAGATCGAAGCTCGCCCGCAGGCCGAACGTCGACACGCCCGAAGACCGCGCGAGCGCCTCGAGGGTCGCCGTGAGATCCCCCGTCTTGGCCAGGGCCTCGACGACGCGCTTGGCGACCGAGTCTGCGTAGAACCCGCCGAGGCTGGTGCTCGCCGGCGCGTCTTCGGGGGCGGGGCCCGCGAGCTCTACGAGTCGCCTCCGAGCGGCGGGCGAGTCGGGGGCGGAGAGGGCGGCCTCGACGTCTCGAGCGCGCCGCACCGCGACGGTGATCTCTGCCTCGAGCCCTGCGAGGTCGAGCGGCGCGCCGCCCCGAGGATCGCCGAAGATGTCGAACGGGTCGTGACCCTGTGGAACGGGGACGTAGCCGCCCGGGTTGTTCCACTGCTCGAAGCGGTGCGCCTTGCCGTCGAGGAAGATGCGCAGCCCGCTCGGCACGATCCAGTAGCCGCCGCCGCCAGCGCCGACCGGCTGACCGGCGCGCGCCTCCGCGCGCCTCAAGAAGAAGACGAGCTCGGGGCCGAGCACCGGGCCCGCGCCGGCGTCGGGGGGCGCTCCCCAGCTGTCGAACGTCGACATCGCGTAGAGGTCGTACGCGATGTCGAACGACGCGCCCGCCGTGAGGTCGCCCTTGTAGCTCCGCGTCACCTGCATCGAGCGCACGGTCGTGTACGCGTCGACCTTGCGCTCTGCCGTCTGTCTCGCCCGCACGACGACGTCGGCCTCGAGCGCGAGCGACGTGAGGTCGTGGTGGTACATCATCGCCGCGCGCGCGGGTCTCTCGAGCGCGAACGTCGCGACGACGAGCGCGAGCGCAGCGACGACGACTCGGAGGGCGGAGCGGAGAAGGGCCATGCGAGGCCTACTGGGCGTGGATCTGGATCTGCGTGGCGGCGAGGTTCGCCATGCGGATGACCTCGTCCCAGTCGGGGTGGCGCACCATGAGGTGACCGTCGGCGCGCTGCGTCTGCCTCCAGTCGCGTCGCGGCGTGCCCGGGCGCGAGAGCCGCTCCTCGACGACCCAGTGCCCACACTCGTGGAGCCACGCGCCGAGGCCCTCGATGCGCGTGATGTTTCCCCAGCCACGCGCGCGCTTGAAGACCATCGCCACGTTGTACTTTCGCGTCGCGTCGCCCTCGAAGTGCCCCCAGCACGTGACGCGCGCCCACTCGCGGTAGAAGTCGGCGTCGCACGTGTAGTTCATCTGGTCGACGAGCCCCGCACCACCCGCGCGGCACGCGATCTCGCCGAAGACGGCCTCGCCGCTGGGCGTGCGGTACCACTCCATGTGCGTGAACCCGTCGTCCATGCCGAGCGCGCCCAGCACGGCGCGCCCCAGGGTGACGCCGGGCGAGACGCGGGGCTGGGAGAGGTCGCGGATGCTCACCGACATGGGGCTGAGCCATTCGACCGTCGAGGCCTCGAGCGGCTTGGGCAGGTACACCGAGACGTTCTCCATCTTCGGCTCGCCGCGCATGCAGATCGTGTCGTACGTGAGCTCTTCGCCTTCGATGTACTCCTCGCAGCTCGCCTCGGAGACGTTGTTGCCCAGGCGCGAGAGCGCCGTGTCGAGCTCCTGGGCGCTGCGTACCGCGTACGTGTTCGCGCAGCCCGCGCCCGCGATGGGCTTGAGGACGAGCGGGTAGCCGATCTCCTCGACCGCGGCGTGCACCTCGGCCGCGTTGCGCACGCGGCGCGAGCGAGGGACGCGCAAACCCGCCTCGCGCAGTCGCTCCTTCATGAGCTCCTTGTCGCGAAAGCGGCGCGCCGTATCCACGGACATCCCGGGGGTGCCCCAACGCTCGCGCAGGCGCGCGGCGAGCATCACGAGCGGCTCCCAGTGCGTGAAGACGCGGTCGACGTGCATGCCGCGCAGCCAGTTCGACACGCGCTCCATCACGTCGCCCTCGTCGAGGATGCGCGGGACGGTGAGGTAGTCGACGAGGTACGGCTTGACCCGGTCGGAGAGGTTCTCGCGCGGCGTGTCTCCCACGCCCCACACGCCCACGCCGACCTCCGCGAGGCCGCGCACGAAGCCGATCATTTCTGCGGGGTAGCCCGGCGACAAGAAGAGGACGCGCACGTCGGCAAAGCTATCACGGCTCGCCGGCTCGGTGCGGCGGCCTACGCCGCGTCTCTGCGCGCTCACAGAGCAGAGAGACGCGGCGTCGGCGGGCCTGTCACATGCCGGGGATGGGCATCACCTCGACGACGTCGATGGTGCCGCCGTCCATCATGAAGTGCGGGTGCCCCTCGAGCGTCTTGGCGAGCGCCTCCTTCGACTCGGCCTGCATGATCGAGTAGCCGCCGAGATCGTTGTCGGCCGGAGTGACGCTCGCCTTCTTCACGGACAGGGACTTGCCGAGCGGCGCGCCCATGTCGACGAGCGACGACGCGGCCGTCTTCCCCCAAGCCATCCACGCGTCCATGCCCGCCTTCTGCTGCTCGGGCGTGGCCTTCATCATCTGCTCGAAGGCTGCCTTCGGCGCGCGGTAGAGAACGAGAAACTTCTTCATCGTGAACCTCCCTTGTCGTGGCTGGCGCAGGCGGCGCGACGCGCTCGACTGCGCGCTCGCGGTCTTCGCCGATCGGCGCGCACGGCACAATGCACGAGGGCGATCTTTTTTCGACAAGGGCTGGAAATGTCAGCGTTTTACGGGAAATCCATGCTCCCACATGTATTTTCCGGTGGCCGAGCACAGCTTCGCGGGCGACATGCAGTTGGGCGGCGAGCCCGGGGGAGGCTCCGACTTTCGGTCCATCGCGCACACCCGCGGGCTCGCGCACGCCGCGGCTGACGTCGCGTGGAGGACGAAGCCCGACGCGTCGGTCTTCGCGCGGAGCCCGACGACGGGGCGCGGCGGGCGCGACATCCCGAGGTTGGCCGCGATCGCCCCGAGCGCCGCCGACCGGCGCCCCGTCGCGATGTCGACGAACAGGAGCTCGCTCACGACGAGCGGCGTGTGTTGGTGCGACGCGTGGGTCATGCACATCAGCGTGCTGCCCGGGCCCACCGGACAGCACTCCGCGTACGTGGGGCTCGAGGGGTCGAGCGTCAGGTGCACCGTGTCGGGCGAGGTGCAGAGCGCGAAGACGTCGTCGCGGGGTGGGGCGTCGGGGGTGGGTGCGTCGGCGGGAGCGGGGGCGGGTGCGGACGCGGG
>JAGQJA010000364.1 GCA_020430845.1 Myxococcales bacterium | reverse complement strand
GCGGAGAACCACCGTCCTCGTCGCAGAGGCATACGCCCGCTCCGAGGGGCCGCAACAGCACGCACGCCCACGTGCCTCCCCGGCACCGGCACAGCGCTCCATGTCGCGGTCCGCCGCCGCCTCCGCAACAGAGCACCTGCAGCGTGAAGCGGCAATCCGGCTCACCCTGCGCGCAGGCTCCGCTCGGCACGGCCTCGACCCCCAGGAAGAGGTCATGGTTCGCTCGTCCGCCGCAGTGCGGCACACACACGGGCGCAGACTCAGAGTCGACGTCTTCGACGGGCAACGCGACGACCGACTCGTACGTGTGCACGGGCCCCGTGGAGCACGCGCTCTGCTGTACCTGACTTTCGGTGCAGCTCGCGGTGACGACGACGGCCACCGCCGCCACGGCAACGATCATCGCCGCCCTCACGGCCTCGCGTCTCCCGCGTCCTCGTCCCAGCTCTTCAACGTAACCTCTCTTCCATGCACGTCGAAGTGCCTGGTCGTCGTCTTGTCCAGTGTGTCCCACGTCACCATCGCATACCAGCGATGTCCGATGGGCAGCGAGTGGTGAACGCAGACTTCTCCGTCCTTGGTCGCGAGAGACGGCGGCAGCGCGGACCGGAAGCTCGCGCCGAGCGCGGCCTTGAACTCGGCGATCTGGAGCCGAATCTGGCCGGGGAGGTCCGGCCACCACACCCGCTCGGCGACGACGACGTCCTGCGCGTTCAGCCTGGCCCACGCAAACGAGTCCGGCACTTCGACGCCGTCGATCGTGCGATGAATCACAGTCGTGACGCCTTGTGCGACGCGCGTGTCGGCGGACCGATCCATCGGGCCCGTCATGTCGACCGCCACGGTGACGCTCGCACGCCCCACTTGTTCCGCCGGGATGCCTGCCAACGCGAAGTAGCTCCGTACGGCTACTTCGTGCGCCTCGGGCGATCGATAGTACGGACCGGCGCCAAGAGGCGCGTCTGCGTGCGTCGACGTTTCTGAGTAGCCGTTGGCCCAAGCGATGAACGATTGCGCCGGCCCGACCAGGCGAACGCCGAAGGGAGTGTGCTCGGCGTGCTCCGGCTCGGAAAGCTTGCGCGACGTCGCCCGAGTCTGCCTGAACGCCGCGACGCGGTCCGCTGTCAGGTCGCTCGCGGAGAGAAGCGTCGCGGGCCTCCGGGCGACCGCCACTGGCTTCGCGGCCTGAGAGCGCCGTCCAAGCCCCGTGCCCGTGCCCGCACCACCGCCGCCGCGTTTCTGCCCGACTGAGCCAACTGGCTCCTCGTCAGCCGCGCCGCAGTGAGAAGCCCCGAGGAGCAGGAGTCCGCCGAGCACGACGGAACAGTACACTTGCATACGTTGCATCACATCCCCCCTGTCCCCTAGTACGCGAACGGATACGTGTCGCAGTCGAAGTTGCACATCCAACGCGCGTGAAAGTATCCAGTACCTTTTGCGTCGTTGACGTCGGGACGGACCGAAAACCAGTTCTCCCATATCAGCGAGGAGGCCTCCATCTGTGTGGCCCCAAGCGATGTAATGATGTGTCCGCCGCATCCGTTTACGCCGTGGCCGCCGCCGTAAACCTCCTGGGCGTAGTTCCTGCACCGTGAATTCGGGGTGCCGGTATCTGGCATCGACGGGACGGCGTCCATCCAACCCTGGCTCACGGTACTCGCCGGGTCCGCGATGTACTTCATCCCGAACCAGAAGCCGCGGGAGCCTTCGTCGGCAGTATCGCCTTCGTGCACGAGCACGTTCGCGAGCATGTGAATGCCCCCGAAAGAAGGCCAGACCTCCTGCCCTCGATTGCTCATTTCGGCGAAGCTCGCCGCCAGCACGACGACATTCGTCCCCCCGACCGTACCTGCGCCCCCCCAGGCTCCTGACCAGCTGCTCTCGCCCCAGTTGACCCAACCGCCGAGCGTGTAGTTCACCCTTCCGCCGCGGGCCGGCCCTGCAGTGCAGTTCCCGAGCGCGAGTTGGCGCCCTCCCGTGGAGGTGTAGCTACAGCTGCCCGGCGACTCGCCGGGCAGCGCCCGACAGAATCCGGGCGCGCTGCCGTTCGGGATGGGAGCCCACGCGCCGGGCAGGCCGCTGCCGCACTGCCAGCTCGCGATGCACGGCTGACAGTTCGGCAGGCTTGGATCATCACACCGCGCGTCGGGGACGTACCCACCGCCGTGCCCCGCGTAGTACGAGAACGCCGTACCTCTCTTGTCAAAATAGCCGTCGTCTTCGTCGACACCACCACATCCGACATTTCCTGGCACGCACCCCGTGCCCTCCGGATCGTAGAAGTCCGTCGTCCAGACGTTGTTGTCGATGAACGAGACGCCGTACTGGTAGTTCGCCGGATTTCCAGAGTACACGAGCGCGTCGCGAAATCCGACGGCGCTCTGCACGGAGCCCGAGAGGGACAGACCATTGCACTGCGAGTAGTCGTTGACCGCCTCGATCGTGACGAACGGTCCTGCGTACGCGGCTCTACCTGCTGAAAGCGTGAGGCACAGGCACATCAGCGCCAGAGGCGAGGCGAGGCGAGGCGAGCGCATGGTTTCCCCCAATCCGAATACGTCCGGAGCCGTGTGCGGCAACAACACGCTAGCAGTCGAGGCGGCTGTGGCAACACTTGAGTTGCGCCAACTTGCGTTGCGTCTATGCATGTACATGCATACGCCTGCGTTTGCGTCTGCGTCTGCGTCTGCGTCCTCTGCGCTCACCGCACGATGATCGGGATGCTGCTGCCGTCGTCGGCTTTCACCGGCGCGGTCGTGCTCGAGCCCGCGCCCCAGAACTGGAGCCCCGCGGGGGCGCTCGGGATGGCGATGGTCTTGATGACCACGCGACCGCTCGCGACGCCGATCTCGAACAGCTCACCCGCGTCGGAGAAGCCGTAGAGGCGCCCGCCCCAGAACGCGAGACCGAAGACGTCGGCGCGCCCGACCGGGCCGTAGTCCTGGACCATCGCGCCGGTCTTCGGGTCGACCTGCAGCAAGCAATCGTTGCAACCTGCACGCTTTGCCGTGAGGAAGGCGCCGCCGCCTTCGACCGCGACGATGTCGCCGCTCGACTCGTAGCCGCCGCCGAGGCGGCCGATCTCGCGTGTCGCGCCCGTCTGAGGGTTGATCTGCAGGTAGCGGTCGCCGTCGTAGCCGACGAGCGCCTCCGCGTTCGCGTCGAGCGTGCCCTTGGGGACGAACGAGAGCGAGTTGGGGTACGTGCCTCGCGCGACGGAGGTGCATCGCGCGGTGGTGAGGTCGACGCGCACGAGCCCCTCGAAGCTCGAGGCCCAGCCGTTCGACGCGCCGTCGACCGCGAGATCCGTGACATCGGACGCGCAGTCGAAGCGCCCGACCACCGTGACCGCACGCGTCGTCGGATCCATGCGGTAGAGCGTGTCGGCGCTGTGCCCGAAGACCACCGTCGCGCCCGCGGTCGGCGTCGAGCCCGACTCGACCGGCGCGTCGCCGCCCTTGGCCGGATCGAAGCTCGGCGCGGTCGAATCGCCCGGCTTGGGCTGCGTGCCGCTGCGAAAGCTCGAGTCGGGCGGCGCCGAGCACGCCATCACCGCGGACAGGCCCAGCGCGAGCACCGCGCAGGGAAAGACTTCGAGAGCGCTCATGTCGACCTCCGCATCGCCGTAGAGCACGAAGCGGGCCGCGCGCATCGCGGCGCGAGGGGCGGCCGGGAGAGCGGAGTTTTCCAGCGTTTGTGCGCCAGGTAGGACCGCGCGGCTCCTCCTGGTGGAGCGGCGACCGCTGGATCGCGGGGTCTGCGGGACGCGTCGGGTCGATCGGCCGACGGTCTAGAGCTCGCGCGTGACGACGGGCACCGAGCACGTGCGCTCGGTGGGTCCGCCGATCGACACGAGCGCGTCGGCCTCGGCGACGGCCGCCGCGAAGACGTGGGGCCGGATGAACGGCTCGCGCGCGTAGAGCAGCGCGCCGCGCACCACGTGCTCACCCAGACGGCCCTCGACGAGGTGCACGGCGATGTTTCGCTTCGCCTGCCGCGCGGCGAGCGCGCTCACCTCGGCCCGCGCGCCCGTGGGATCTCCGGCGGCGACGACGAACGCCTGGGGGCACGCCGGATCCCAAGGACGCGCGCCGCGGGCGTTGCGCACGGCGACCTGCTGATCGAGCACCGTGCCCACGACAGACGCCGTGACGCGCGGCGGGCCCCATCGATAGAGCACGGCGCTCCAGTGGATCGAGTCTCCACGCGCCAGGCGCACCATCCACACGGTGCCGTCTCCCTTCGCGGCGATCTGCACGATCTCGGAGCGCGGCCCGATCACCGGCGGCGTCTCGAGCCACGTCGCTTGCCAGTACCGCACGCCCGACGGCGTCATCGCGTGCACCGCAGAGAGGATGTCGGGAAACTCGCCCACGAAGTGCGGACGCGCGAGGGTCGGCTCGGGCTCGGGCAGCGGCACCAGCTCCGGCTCCCCGCCCGCGGCAGCGCGGAAGACCTGCGCGCCGCGCGCGGACCATCGGGCGCCGTCACGCGCGACCGCCGCGGGCGCCTCGTCTGCCGTGTCGTACACGACGTCGTTCGGGTCCACGTCGCGCGCGATGCGCCACCGAGCTCCGTCCCACGCGCGCACGGTGCGGTTCTCGGCCACGAGCAGCCGGCCGTCGGTCGCGGCGATGCGACGCGACTCGGTCCCCCACGCCGTGCGCGGAGGCGGGCGCGACGCGAGCCCGACCAGATCCTCTCCGCCCGCGTCGTGCGCGTAGTCTGCCGGCTCCCCGAGGAGCACCAGCCCCTCGTCGCGCGCCTCGTACACGAAGAGCCCCGTGTCCACGATCACGCGCGAAGGGCCCCACGCGTGCAGCCGCGCCGGCGCGGCGAGCGCGGCCACGACGCGCACCGTGAACGTCGCGGGATCGAGCGCCGGCGCGGCCGGTGGGGGCTCACGTGGACGCGAAGACGCGTCGACGACCGGCGCGCGCGCGACCGTCGGCGTCCGCGCGTCCGCCGAGGGGCGACGCCCGTGGCACGCGGACCCGAGCCCGAGCGCCAGCACACACGCTCCTGTGACGACGCGGCGCCCTCCCATCTCTCGTGATACGGACCGCCTCCGGAGAGACCTCCTTGGCTCGCGCTTCACGCGGGATCGCCGTCAGTAGCCGGCGGGCAGCACGAGCGACGTGAAGGGCGTCTCGGGTCGGCAGTTGTCGCGGTTGGTCTCGCCGTTCGCGTCGAGGCAGAAGGACGCGGGGCCGTCGAGGTACTTCATGTAGAGATCGTAGTGCCCCGAGACCGACAGCTCGTCGCCGCCGCCCGTGGGGCCCCACGAGTTCTTCACGCGGATGAAGGGGATCTGCACCTCGTCGGCGAGCGCCGCGTCGAGCGCCTCGGGCCGCGACTCGAGCTTGCCCGCGAGCAGCGTGCCGAAGCCCGGCACGTTCTCGGCCTGGTAGTCGCTGACGGCGACCATGTGACCACCCTGCCGGCCCGGCGACGCGGGCACGTCGGCGAACTTGCTGCCCCGCAGCGCCGCGAAGTCGACGAGGAAGGTGAGCAGCGGCGGCATCCCGTCGTGCAACGCGCGCTGCATGCGCTTCATGAACGCGCGACGCTCGGTCGGCGTCGTCGGGTACGCCACCTCCTGCCACGCGAACCTGCCGCCCGGGATGCCCTCGATCGCCGACGGCAAGATGTCGGCGAGCGGCACGTTGACCTTCTCCTTGGTCGCCGGATCGCGCACGGCGACGAGAAGCTTCGACGACGGGATGACCTTGGTCTCTTCGGTGCTCGCTGCGTCCGGGCTCTTCTCGAGGTTGCGACCGAACGCGGCGTCGAGCCGCGCGCTCACCTCGGGGCTGAGGCCCCACGCTGCGTCCATCTCCTTGCGCAGCAGGTCCATGTCGGCGCGCGCCGCGCGGTCTTTGAGCGCGCCCTCGCGGAGCGACTTGTTGATCGCGGCCTGCGCCGACGACTGCCGGCGCGACGTGCGGGCGCCTTCGTCCTCGGGGATGAAGTCACCCTCCTTCATCGCGCCCATGTACTTGAGGATGTGCGCGGCCATGGCGAAGCCGCCGCCGGTGTTCACCTGCTCGAGGTTGCCGAAGGCGTTGTCGGGCGAAGGGTCGGCGCTCCACAGCACCTGCAGGTACCAGTGCCAGTACGACCAGTAGCTCTCGGACAGGTCGAGCTTCTCTTCGGTCGCCGCGGCGTGCAGCGCCTCGGTCCAGCTCGCCGTCGCGTAGAGCCAGCAGTTGCCGATCGCTTGGTTCTTCACGTCGGTGTGCGGCAGCTCGACGATGTCGTCGGAGCCGGTGGCCGCGTCGGGTGTGGAGGAGCACGCGACGGGGGCCGCGAGCAAGGCGGCGAGGCCGAAGCCGCGGAGGCGTGAGAGCAAGCGAGCGAGGTCGAGCATGTCCGCCGAGGCTGCAAGATTCGCGCACAATCACCCACACTGGAGCCACAAGTGATTCCCAACACTTACGGTGCTCATTTCCGGCGCATTCAGGGCGCCATGGGGACACGATGATCCACGGCAACGACGCGCGGTCGTGAGCACAGGCGCGCCCCACGGCTCGCGCTCGA
>JAGQJA010000028.1:5310-19579 GCA_020430845.1 Myxococcales bacterium | reverse complement strand
TCTCGACGTCCTCGCCGACGTAGCCCGCCTCGGTGAGCGTGGTGGCGTCGGCGATGGCGAACGGGACGTGCAGGATCTTGGCGAGCGTCTGCGCGAGCAGCGTCTTGCCGCTACCGGTGGGTCCGAGCAACAGGATGTTGCTCTTCTGCAGCTCGACGTCCTCTGCGGCCACGCGCGAGTCGATGCGCTTGTAGTGGTTGTGCACCGCGACGGAGAGGATCTTCTTCGCGCGCTCCTGGCCGATGACGTACTCGTCGAGGATCGTCTTGATCTCGGCGGGCTTGGGGATCGGGGCCGAGCCGGCATAGGGCTCGTCCTTCTCGACCTCCTCGGCGATGATGTCGTTGCAGAGGCCGATGCACTCGTCGCAGATGTACACCGTCGGGCCCGCGATGAGCTTCTTCACCTCCTTCTGCGACTTACCGCAGAAAGAGCAGCTCAGGTTTCCGCCGTTGTGATCGTCCCGCCGTCGCTCCACGCTCGCCCTCGCTCACGCCGCCAGCAAAACCGGCAAGCGGTACTAGTCCGCCAAGCTTATGCGCTGGGCGCCGGCCGGGCAAGACACGTGGCCCCGCCCGGACGCGCCCCTCGCGCTCACTTGTCCTTGTCCTTGTCCTTGCCCTCACCCTTGCGCTTGGGCGGGAGCATGACGTTGTCGATGAGGCCGTACTCCTTGGCCTGGGCGGCGCCCAGGTAGAAGTCGCGATCGATGTCCTTGAGGATCTGCTCGCGGCTCTTGCCCGTCGCGTTGGTGATGATGTCGGTCAGCACCTCCTTGAGGTGCTTGATCTCGCGCGCCTGGATCTCGATGTCCGACGCCTGACCCCGCGCGCCGCCGAGCGGCTGGTGGATCATGATGCGCGCGTTGGGGAGCGCGCTGCGGCGGCCCTTGGCGCCCGCGCCGAGCAGCACCGCCGCCATCGACGCGGCCATGCCGAGGCACGTGGTCGAGACCTCGGAGCGCACGTACTGCATGGTGTCGTAGATCGCGAGACCGCTCGTCACCACGCCGCCGGGCGAGTTGATGTAGAGCATGATCTCCTTGTCCGGGTCCTCGCTCTCGAGGAACAGGAACTGCGCGATGACGATGTTGGCGACGTCGTCGTTGATCTCGGTGCCGAGGAAGACGATGCGGTCCTTCAGCAAGCGGCTGAAGATGTCCCAGTTGCGCTCACCGCGGTGGGTCGTCTCCACGACGGTCGGGTACGGGATGAAGTCCTTCGCCCGCTCGAGCGTCAGCATCGCCTGCGTGCGGGTCTCTGGGCGCTTCGCCATGGCTCAGGCCTCCTTCTTCTCTTCGGTCTTGTCGTCCTTGGATGCCGCAGCGTCCGCCGCCGCTTCTTTTGCGGCCGCCGGCGGGTCGCCGTCGATGATCTTGGACTTGGTTTCGATGAAGTCGAGGATCTTGTCCTCGAGGATCATGCCCACGAGGATGTCACGCTTCGTCTTCTCGCGGTACTCAGCGCGCAGCTTCGCGACGTTCTTCCCGGTCTCCTCGGCGAGCTCAGCCAGGCCCTTCTCGATGTCCTCTTCGGTCACCTTGAACTCGTGCTTCTTGGCGATCGCGGCCATGAGCAGGCCGGCGCGCACCTTGCGGGACGCGTCCTCGTGCACGTGGTTGTGCAGGGCCTCGGCCTGCTCCTTGGTGAACCGCTGACCGGCGCGGCGCGCCTGCATCGCGAGCTCCTGCTCCATGATGTGGCACTGTTGCTCGACCAGCGTCGGCGGCACGTCGCACGGGTTGAGCTCGTTGAGCTTGGCGATGATCTGCTCGGCGAGCACCGTCTCGGAGCGGTCCTTCGCGAGCTTCTCGAGCTTGGTGTGCACGTCGGCGCGGAGCGCGATGAGCGTCTCGAAGCCGATGTCCTTGGCGAAGTCGTCGTCGAGCGCCGGCGGCACGCGCTCCTTCAGGTCGGTGAGCTTGATCTTGAACGAGCCCTTCTTGCCCTGGAAATCCTTGCGCGGGTGCGTGTCGGGAAAGGTGTGCTCCGCCGACGCTTCGTCGCCGACGTTCTTGCCGAGGAGCGCCGCGTCGATCTCCGGCAGCGCTTGGCCCGAGCCGAGCTCGAGCTGCACGCCCTCGCCTCCCCCGCCCTCGACCTCTTTGCCGTCCATCGACAGCGTGAAGTCGATCGTCGCCACGTCGCCCTCCTTGGCGGCGCGCGCCGGCTCGGGCGCCTTGAGCGCCGCGTGCCGTTGACGGAGACCCTCGAGCTGCTCCTCGACGCTCGCGTCGAGCACCTCGACCTTGGGCCGGTAGAGCTCGAAGCCCTCGTACTTCACGTCCGCGATCTCGGGCTGGACCTCGAAGCGCGCCTTGTACGAGAACGGCTCCTTGACGTCGATCTTGCCAGCCTCGACGGCGGGCTGGCTGATGGGCGTCAGGTTCTGCTCGGTCAGCGCCTTGGGCAGCGTGTCGTTGACGATCGCGTTCGCGACGTCGTTCACCACCTGCGGTCCGAAGAGCTTCTTGAGCACGTCGCGAGGCGCCTTGCCCGGGCGGAAGCCCTTGACGTGGGCGCGCTTGCCGAGGGTGACGTACGCCTTGTCGAACTCCGCCTTCACGGATTCGACAGGGATGTGGATCTCGAGCTCGAGCTCGACGGGTGAGAGTCGTTGGACGCTGATTTGCATGGTGTAGGGCGCAGGACATTACTGACCCCTCCGCACGGGTCAAGCCTTCCCGGCCTGCCCGACGCGATCAGAGAAACTGCGGGAGGTCGGCGCTCGGCGTCGGAGGCGCCGTCGGCGCGGTCCCGGTCGCGCCCGCGGGGGGCGCGCGGCGAGGCGCAGCGCGTGGGTCGCGAGGCTTGGGCGACGCAGACGCGGTCGTCGCGGGAGACGCGGACGGCTCGGGCGCGACCGTCGCGGTCGGAGGCGCGGCCGGCTCGACCGTGGCGGTCGGAGGCGCGGCCGGCTCGGGCCCCGTCGTCTCGGGAGCCGGCGCAGCGCTCGCCGACGGACGGGCGGTGGGCGGTCGCGCCGAGGGCTCACCCCGAGCCGCGGCCGACGGAGGCGCGAGCGCGATGTACGCGGCGAGCACGACGAGCGACGCCATGGCGCCGCCGATGAGCGCGACCGACACGAGCGTGACCAAGCGCCGCGGCGGGGCGGAGCGGCCGGAGGCAGCCGTCGCGTGCGTGGGGCCGGTGCCGATGATCGTCCGCGTGGCGTCTTGGGCGTCTGCGTCGACGACGACCCGCGCGCGCGCAGACGGCGCCGCCGGCGGCACCGAGCGCCAGAGGTCGGGATCGGACTCGGAGCGCGAGACGCGCCCCGCCACGGGTCCGTGGCCGGCGCCGAAGGGCGAGAGCGCCGCACCCAGCGCCGCCGCGGTCGGCCACCGATCGTCGGGGCTCTTCGCGAGCGCGCGCATGACCACGTCGCAGAGGCGCGGCGGCAAGTCGGGACGGCGCGCCGAGAGCGGCACAGGTGGGTCGACGAGCGCGGCCGCGAGGTAGGCCTGGTCCGACGAGCCGTGGAACGGCCACGTCCGAGAGAGCAGCCAGTACGCGATGACGCCCATCGCCCAGATGTCGGCGCGCGCGTCTGCGGGGCGACCGCGGATCTGCTCGGGCGCCATGAACGACGGCGTCCCCAGCACGCCGTCCATCGGGCGCGTGATCGCGGTGCGCTCCTGCGCGTTCTTCGAGATGCCGAAGTCGAGCAGCTTCGCGACGCGCGCGCCGTCCGGCCCGCGCGCCAAGAAGATGTTCGCCGGCTTGAGGTCGCGGTGGATGATGCCGCGGGCGTGCGCCTCCGCGAGCCCCGCGCACGCCTGCACGATCCAGTCGACGAGCTCGGGGTACGGCACGTCGCGGAGGTCGACCTCCTGCCCGAGGTCGTTGCCCTCGAGCAGCTCCATCACGATGAAGGTCAGCCCATCGGGCGTCGTGTCGACGTCGTAGACACGCACGACGTGCGGGCTCTTGAGGGCTGCGGCGGCGCGCGCCTCGCGCTCGAAGCGGACCTGGAACTCTGGAGAGCTGGCCAGATCGGGCAGCAGGACCTTGATGGCCGAGGGCCGCCCGAGCCGCAGGTGCATCGCCTCGTACACGGCCCCCATGCCGCCGGCGCCGAGGGCGCGTCGGATCTCGTAGCGACCGCCGAGCACGGTCCCGGGCTCGACCAGTGACGGCGATGACGGGGCGCGGTTCGCCACGCGCTCAGTCTATCACCCGGCGCCGGCGGCTCAGAACGACAGGCCCGAGAGCCCCGCCGTGATGCGACCCGGCGCGATGGTGCCCGAGCCCGCGTCACGCTCCGAGGTGAGCGCGATGACCGTCGCTGTGCCGCCCAGGACGACCACCCCGATGCCCGTCCAGAACCACCACTTCTTGGTGATGGGCGCCTCGGCCTCGAGCCCGATGTCGACCGACTTGTTCTCGCCCGCCGTGACGAGCACGGAGCTGGTGGCGGGCTTGTACCCGTCGCGATCGAGCTGCACGCTGTGGGTCCCGGCCTGGAGCACGACCTCGGTGGGCACCGTCCCGGCGGGCTTGCCGTCGATCGTGACGCGCGCGCCGGCGACCGACGACGCGACACGCAGCAGCCCCGAGCTCGCCCGCGACGACAGGTGCACCTCGACGCTGGCGAGCCCCGCGGGAGGCAGCGGCAGCTCGCGCTTGTAGGGGTAGTACCCCTCTTTGGTGATCTCGAGCGTGCCCGTGCCGGCGTGCACGCGCACCACGTTCGTGATCGGCGTCACGCCCAGCTTGCGATCGCGCAGGCGCACGGTCGCGCCGTCGACGTCGCACACGATCGCGATCTGGCTCACCTTCTGGCGCAGCTCGGCGAGCAGGCGCGCGAGGCCGGGCACACGCGCCTTGAGCTCGGGCGTGCCGACACGATCGAACTCCTCGATCTGCTCGAGCGCAGACGGGTAGTCGCCCATCGCCTCGAAGGCGCGGCCCTTGTTGTAGAGCAGCGCCGGGTCTTTCGTGAGCGCGTACGCCTCGCTGTAGGCCGCGAGCGCCTCGGCGGCGCGCCCGTTGACCATCTCTTCGTCGCCGCGTCGCCGGATTGTCGTCGCGCGCTCGGCGTCCGCGCCGTCGGCCGGTGCGGGCGCGGCGCTCGGCGAGGGCGCGGCGCTCGGCGAGGGCGCGGGGCCGTCTGCGCGCGCGACGGCGGGCATGGTGAGCAAGCTCGCGAGCGCGATCGTGATCACGCGGAAGCGGTGAAGCATGCGAGGCCGGAGACCGGTCATCGACGTCAGCGTACCGAAAACCCGCGCGTGCGAAATGGCAAAACCCCCGGCGCGAGAGGCGTTCGCGGCCGGGGGCATTCGAAGCGGATAAGCGAAGCATCGCGGCTCGGCGCGGCAGGGCCGGGAGGACCCCTCCGCGCCTTCGCGCGACTCAGTAGTCGTCGTCGTCTTCTCGATCGGGGTCGTACGCGTCGTAGGTGTCGTCGAACAGCATGTCGCTGGCCTCGAACGACGCCTCCTGGGTCAGATCATCGAGGGTGAAGCCGACCTTCATGCCCGGCCGCAGCTCCTCGCGCTCGAACTCCTGCAAGCTTCGATAGTTCTTGGGAACGCCCATTCGTCTCCTCCACGAAAAAGGAAGTCACGTCGATGTGCCCGGAGCCCCGGGCGGAGATTTCGGCTCGGGTCAGCGGCGCTCGGGAGTGCGGCCGGCGTCTGCAGACCTCTCGCGGAGGCGCGCGCGGTGCTCGTCGAACGAGAGGACGACCGCAGGGCCGCGTGAGATGGCGCCCGGCGCGCCCGTCCGGCGCGGTCGCCAGAACGGGACGAGCAAGATGAGCTCCCCCTCGGCGTCGTCGTCGTTCAGCGCCCGGCTCAGCGTGTCCTTCATGTCGCGCCCTCCGTGTGGTGAACGTTTCGCCTACGTTCACCTACATCTGCGCACACCATACATGCGAGCCGCGCGACACGAAAAAAAACGGCGCCGATTCATCGACGGGGCTAGAAGTCGTTACGCATATGCCTCCCCAAGCGACAGCGGGGCGCGCCCGCGTCACCTGCGTGGTGAACCAGAAGGGCGGCGTCGGGAAGACGACGACAGCGGTGAACCTCGCGGCGAGCGTGGCGGCCGCAGAGCGACGCACGCTCCTCGTCGACATGGACCCGCAGGGCAACGCGAGCTCGGGCGTGGGCGTGCGCCCGGGGACGCGCGAACGCACGACGTACGACGTGCTCATCGGCACCGCGTCGATGAAAGAGGTCGTCGCGCCGACGTCGATCGCGTCGCTCTTCGTCGCGCCCGCCACGCAAGATCTCGTCGCCGCCGAGCTCGAGCTCGTCGACGATCCTCGCCGCGCGCTCAAGCTCAAGCAAGGCTTGGCCACCGTGCTGGGCGACTACGATCACGTCTTCATCGACTGCCCGCCGTCGCTCGGCCTCTTGACGGTCAACGCGCTCGCCGCCGCCGACACGGTGCTCGTGCCGCTGCAGTGCGAGTACTACGCGCTCGAGGGGCTCACGCACCTCATGGCGACGATCGATCGCGTCAAGAACGGGATGAACCCGGGCCTCGAGGTCGAGGGCGTCGTGCTCACGATGTTCGACCCGCGCAACAACCTCGCGCACCAGGTCGCCGACGAGGTGCGCCGGCACTTCTTCGTGTTCGAGTCGATCATCCCGCGCAACGTGCGCCTGAGCGAGGCGCCGAGCCACGGTCAGCCCGCGCTGCTCTACGACGCGTCGTCCAAGGGCGCGCAGGGCTACCTGTCGCTCGCGCGCGAGCTGCTCTCGCGACGCAGCCGCGCGACCAAGAAGAAGGGCGCGACGGGCCGCGCCGCGGGGGCGGCGAAGTGAGCGAGCCCAGCAAGCGACGCGCGCTCGGGCGCGGCCTCGACGCGCTCCTGCCCTCGGCCCCCAAGGCGCCGGCGGCCTACGGCGACAAGTCTGTCTTCAGCTGCGCCGTCGAGCGCCTCGTCGCGCAGAAGGGGCAGCCGCGCCAGCACTTCGTCAAGGAGCGCATCGAGGAGCTCGCCCAGTCGATCCGCGAGCACGGCCTGCTCGAGCCGATCGTCGTGCGGCGCGTGCCCGGGCAGGACCGCTTCGAGATCATCGCCGGCGAGCGCCGCTGGCGGGCCGCGCAGCGAGCCGGCCTCAAGGAGGTGATGGTCGTCGTCAAGGACGTCACCCCCAAGGCGGCGTTCGAGCTGGCGCTCATCGAGAACGTCCAGCGCGAGGACCTGAACCCGGTCGAGCTCGCCGAGGCGCTGGGCCGCCTGCTCAAGGAGCACGGCTACACGCAGGAGCAGCTCGCCGAGCGGCTGGGCAAGGACCGCACGACGATCGCGAACTCGCTTCGCCTGATGAAGCTCCCCGAGCGCGTCCGCAGCCGCGTCATCCGCGGAGAGCTCTCCGAAGGGCACGCGCGCGCGCTGCTCGGCGTGGCCGACCCGTCGCGCATGGAGGAGCTCGCGGAGCGGGTGTTGCGCGGCCGCATGAGCGTGCGCCAGTGCGAGGCCCTCGTCCGAGGCGTGAAGGCCAAGAAGGGCGGCAAGGGAGCGGCGGCGAGCGGCAAGAGCTCGTCGGTGCGCGATCTCGAGCAGCGCCTCACGCGCGCGGCCGGCACCAAGGTCGAGGTCAAGGACAAGGGCAACAAGGGCGAGATCGTCATCCCGTACGCCGACCTCGATCACCTCGACCGCGTCCTGGCGCGCGTCTTTCGCATCAGCTGACGGGCGCGCTCGCGCGCCGCGCGGTGTATGGTGCGCCGCATGACTGCGCGCATCCTCGACGGAAAGAAGCTCGCGGAGACCGTCCGCGCCGAAGTGAAGGTCCGTGCCGCGGCGTTCGCCGCCGAGCGCGGCAGGCCCGCCGGCCTCGAGGTCGTCCTCGTGGGGTCGGATCCGGCGAGCCAGGTCTACACGCGCAACAAGGAGAAGGCCGCCCTCGAGGTCGGCATCCGCGGCAAGCTCCACACGCTGCCTGCCGAGACGACCGAGCAAGAGCTGCTCGCGCTGCTCGACCGCCTCAACGCCGACGACGCGGTCGACGGCATCCTCGTGCAGCTCCCCCTCCCCGGCCACATCGACGAGCAGAAGGTGCTCGACGCGATCACGCCCGCCAAGGACGTCGACGGCTTCCACCCGGTCAACGCGGGCCTGCTCGCGTCGGGGCGCCCGAGCCTGGTGCCGTGCACGCCGCGCGGGTCGATGCGCCTGCTCGCGCTCGCCGAGGCGCCGCTCTCGGGCGCGCGCGCGGTGGTCGTGGGGCGCAGCAACATCGTGGGCAAGCCGATGGCGCAGCTGCTGCTCGCCGAGAACGCCACGGTCACGATCGCCCACTCGCGCACCAAGGACCTCGCCGCGCTCTGCCGCGAGGCCGACGTGCTCGTCGCCGCCGTCGGTCGCCCCGAGATGATCCGCGGGGACTGGGTCAAGCCCGGCGCGGTCGTCGTCGACGTGGGGATCAACCGCGTCGACGTCCCCGGCGAGAAGAACGCCGCGGGACAGCAGAAGACGCGCCTCGTGGGCGACGTGGCCTACGCGGAGGCGGCCGAGCGCGCGGGCGCCATCACGCCCGTCCCCGGCGGAGTGGGCCCGATGACGATCGCGTACCTTCTCGACAACACGCTCATCGCGGCCGAGCGGCGCGCGCGCGGGTGACGGGCCCACGCGGCCGCCCTGTCGCCCCGCCCGCCGGCCGCCCGACGCGTCAGGTCATCTCGCTCATCGGCCGCAGGATCACGTTCACGACGCGCGTCCGCGAGCGCGGCAGCGCGGCGAGCACGATGGCCTCGGCCACGTCCTCGGCCGTCGAGAACTCCTCGAGGTTCGGCGCGCCCTCGGTGCGACCGTCGCCGATCGCGAAATGGGTGTGCACGCCGCCGGGGCACACCAGGCTCACCTTGATGTTCTGCTTGTAGAACTCGCGGTCGAGCGACTGCGAGAGCGCCACCTGCGCGAACTTCGACATGCAGTAGATGCCCTCGTGCGGGTAGCCAGCGAGCCCGGCGACGCTCGACACGTTGACGATGTGCCCGCCGCCCGCCTCGAGCATGTGGGGGATGACGGCCTTGCAGTAGAGCCACGTGCTCTTGGCGTTGGTCGCCATGATCTTGTCGTAGTCGGCCTCGGACCACTCGAGGAACGGGCGGTAGCCGCCCATGCCCGCGTTGTTCACGAGGATGTCGACGCGCCCGAACGCGCCGAGCGCCCCGTCCACCACGCGCGCGACGTCGTTGGCCTGCGTCACGTCGCCCGCGATCATCGTGCTCTTGACGCCCAGCTTCGTCAGCTCGGCCTCGAGCGTCGACAGGTCGGCCGCCGTACGCGCCGTGCCCACGATGTTCGCGCCCTCGCGCGCGAGCGCGACGCACGCGGCCCGGCCGATGCCGCGGCTCGCCCCCGTGACCAACGCGATCTTGTCCTTCAGCTTCATCGTCGCCTCCATCGCGCGGCAGGGTACCGCGAGCGGCGGCGCTCGGCGAGGTGCAGTCAGCGCCTCGCGTACCGCGCCCGGTCGAGCGCGACGGCGACGACGATGATCCCGCCCGTGACGATCTCTTGGACCCACGTGGGGAGCCCCAGGTGGACCGCCCCGGTCTTGATGACGGTCATGAGCAGCGCGCCCAGGATCGACCCCACGACGCTCCCCTCGCCGCCCGCGAGCGGCGCGCCGCCGATGACGACCGCCGCGATCACGTCGAGCTCGAGCCCGATCGAGTCGGTCGGGTCCCCGACCGTGAGCGTCGAGAACTCCATGACGCCGCCCACGCCGAACGCGAGCCCGGCGAGCGTGTAGACCAAGAGCTTTACATGTGAAGGATCGATCCCCGCCAGGCGCGCCGCCGCTTCGTTGCTGCCCACGGCGAAGACGTGGCGGCCGAACCGGGTGTACGTGAGCGTGAGCGCGACCAACACGGCGAGGCCCAGGGCGACGAAGAGACCCGGGCCCATTCCCTGCGCCGAGACGAGGAGCGTGTCGAGGCCGCGCGGATCGCAGTCGATCTTCTGCTCCTTGGCGATCCCCTTGGCGACGCCGCGCAGCGCGCTCATCGTGCCGAGCGTCACGACGAAGGGCATCATACGAAAACGCCCGACGAGCACGCCCACGGCCGCGCCGACCGCGCCGCCGACGGCCACGCCGGTCACGGCCGCCGACACCGGGCCCGCGCCGTCTCTGAGCCGCGCGGCGATGATGACGGTCGTGAGGGCCACGACCGAGCCCACGGAGAGGTCGATGCCGCCCGTGACGATGATCATCGTCATCCCCAGGGCGCACACGCCCACCACCACGGTCTGGCGCGCCATGGTGAGCAGGTTCTGCGTCCGCAAGAACGTCTCGGGCGTGGCGAGGCCGAAGAGGACGAAGACGACCACGAGCGCCGCGAGCGGCCCGATCCACGGGCGCTCGGCCAGGACGCCGCGCACGCGCTGGGACACCCCGCGCCGACCTGCGCCCTGCGCCGACGTCACGCCGCGGCCTCCTCGAGCAGGCGGTGCGCGTCCCACGCGGCGACGTCGCGCGCCTCGCCGAGCACGCCGCGCCGGAGCACCGCGATGCGGTCGGCGACCTCGAGCAGCTCGTCGAGCTGGCTCGACACGACGACGATCGCCTTGCCCTGCGCCGCCAGCTCGCGCAAGAGATCGAGGATCTGCGCCTTGCTGCCCACGTCGATACCGCGCGTGGGCTCGTCGACGAGGAGCACGCCGTGATCCTCACGCAGCAGGCGCGCGAGGGCGACCTTCTGCTGGTTGCCGCCCGAGAGCTCCCGCACGCGCTGCGCCGGGCCCGCCGCCCTCACCGACAGGCGCTCCATCCAGCCGCGCGCCTCGCTCCGCAGGCGCGCCGGCGAGACCACGCGCGGGCCGCGCGGCGACAGCGTCACGTTGTCCGAGACGCTCCGCGAGAGCATGAGGCCCTCGCCGCCGCGGTCCTCGCTGAGCATGCCGAGGCCCCCCGGCGCAGAGACCGTGACCGTCCCCGACACGCGCCGGTCGAGGCCGGCGACGGCCCGGAGCAGCTCGGTGCGACCCGAGCCGACGAGCCCGGCCACGCCCAGGATCTCCCCGTGCCGCACGACGAAGCTCGCGCCGCGCGGCGCTCGCTCGCCAGAGAGGTCCGTGACCCGCAAGGCCTCTCCGGCGTCGCCCCGGGGCCTCGCCGTGCGCTCCGCGCGCCGGGGCAGCTCGCCCAGCATCTCGCGCACGATGCGCTGCTGTCCCGCCTCGCGCGGCGTGCCCTCGCCCTCCACGCGGCCGTCGCGGAGCACGGTGTACCCGTCGCAGTGCGCGAGCACCTCGTCGAGAAAGTGAGAGACGAGCACCACGGCCACGCCCCGGGCCGTGAGCGCCGCGACGCGCTCGAAGAGCCTCTCGGCGTCACGGCGGCCCAAGCTGCTGGTCGGCTCGTCGAGCACGAGCACCTTCGCGCGAACCGCGCCGTCGTCTGCGAGCCCCGCGTGGGCGAGCGCTCTCGCGATCTCGACGAGCTGTTGGTCGGCGACCGAGAGGCTCGACGCGCGCGCGCCGAGGTCGATCCGCGCAGCGTCCCCCGCGGCGGCGGAGAGGGCTCGCGCGGCCAGCTCGCGACGCGGTCGCGCGCCCACCAGGCCGAAGCGACCGAGCGGCAGGCCCAACGTCACGTTCTCCTCGACCGAGAGGTGAAGGCACAGCGTGCGCTCCTGAGGGACCATCACGACACCGTGCGCGCGTGCGTCGGCCGGCCCGAGCGGGCGGTAGTCCGCGCCGTCGAGGCGGAGCTCACCCGCGTCGGCGCGCTCGAGCCCGAGCACCACGCGCATCAAGGTGCTCTTGCCCGCGCCGTTGCCTCCCAAGAGGGCGTGGAGCGTGCCCGGAGCCACGTCGAACGAGACGCCCGCGAGGACCGTGATCCCGCCGAACGCCTTCTCGACGCCGCGTACCGCGAGCCTGGCGGGCGCCGCGCTCACTCGTCGAGCCACTTCTTGAGGTCGGGCTTCACGAGCTCCATCACGGCCGGGTCGGAGAGCGACGCCTTGGTGACGAGCTTCGCGCCCGTGTCGATGCGTGCAGGCACCTTCTTTCCGCGGATGACCTCGACCATCGTCTTCACGGCGAGGTAGCCCATGTTGAACGGGTTCTGCACGACGAGGCCCTCGATCTCCTCGGCGCGGAGCGCCTCGAGCAGCTTGTCGGACGCGTCGAAGCCGACGAGCTTCACCTTCTTGGTCAGGCCCGCCTTGCGCAGCGCGAGCAGCATGCCGAACGTGGTCGACTCGTTCGGAGTGAACACACCCGCGACGTTTCCTTCGCCCGCCTTCTTGGCGACCAAGAGCGTCTCGCTCGTCGAGAACGCCGACTCGGTCGTCGCGCCGCCGTACTGGTTGTCACTCACGATCGTCATGCTCGGGTGAGCCTTGAGGCCCTCGACGAAGCCTTTTTCGCGGTTGGCCGTGCTCGCCGAGCCCTCCTGGTAGCGGAGCACGACGACCCCACCTTTGTCGGCCACCTTGGCGAGGTGATCGGCCGCGAGCTTGCCCGCCGCGACGTTGTCGGTCGCCACGAAGCTCGAGTGCGCATCGCCCAGGAGGTCGGAGTCGAAGACGACGACGGGGATCTTGGCCACGACGGCCGCCTTGACGGGCGCGCGAAGGGCCGCGTCGTTGAGAGGCGCGAGGACGATGCCGTCGACCCCCTGCGCGACGAACGTCTGCACGACGTCGATCTGCGCCTTGAGATCGTCTTCTTTGAGCGGCCCCTTCCACACGACGTCGACGTCGAGCTCCCGGGCCGCCTTGACCGAGCCCGCGTGCACGCTCTTCCAGAACTCGTGCGTCGTCCCCTTGGGCACGACCGCGATCTTGAGGCGCTTGGGTGCGCCCGCGCCGCCGGTCGGCTTGTCCTTGTTGCAGCCCAGGGCCGAGAGGAGCGACAAGAGGAGCGCGGTCCGACGGGTCATCGTGGCGATGCTACCGCCGGATCGACCGGATCGACCCTCCGATTCGCCTCGCGTGTCGCGTCGAATCGGTGCGCCGCGAACGGCGGCGCGGATAGGATGCGGCGGTGCTGAGGGTCGGAGAGAGGGTCCCCGACGCGCTGCTCGACGCGCACGTGGTCGACGCGCGCGGCACGTCGCAGCGCCTCGCGGACTGGTGGGGCGACGCGAGGACGCTCACCCTCTTCGTGAGGCACTTCGGCTGCGCGGGCTGCGCCGTGCACGTCCACGAGGCCGCGGGCCGACTCCCCGAGCTCTCCGACCTCGGCGTCGCCACGTTCGTCGTGGGGTGCGGGACGCCAGCCCACGCGGCGCGCTTCGTGGACCGCATGGCGCTCGAGGGGATCGGCCTGACCGTGCTCACCGATCCCTCGCTCGCCGCGCAACGCGCCGCTGGGCTCACGCGCTCGGGGTGGGGAGCGTGGGGGGTCGTCCCGATCGTGCGCTCCGCGCGGCTCTGGCTCGAGGGTTTCCCGACACACCTGCCCGCGGGAGACACCTCGCAGCAAGGGGGCACGCTGCTCTTGGATCGACGGCGCAGCGTGCGGTTCTTCCACGCGAGCGCGCGCCTCGGCGACAACGCCTCGATGTCGGACGTGATGGAGGCTGCGCTCGCGATGGCGGGCGAGCACAGCCTCTTGCCCTGAAGGAACACCGATGGCCTACCTGCTCCACATCGCGAACGTGCTCTACCTCGGCTCGTACCTGGTGAAGGACATGCTCTGGCTGCGCGTCCTCACGGTCGTGGCGGGTGTGCTGCTCATGGCGACCTTCTACCTGCGCGCCGACCCGATGTGGGACGCCATCGGCTGGAACGTGCTGTTCGGCTGCATCAACGTGGTGCAGATCGTCCTGCTCGTGCGCGAGCGCAGACCTGTGCGCCTGGCCGATCGCGAGCAGCGCCTCTACCAGCTCGCGTTCCGGTCCCTGTCGCCGCGAGAGTTCCGCAAGCTGATCGACCTCGCCACGTGGCGCGAAGAGGCCGACGGCGCTCGGCTCGTGGAGCGCGGCGAGGAGCTCGACCGCGTCATGGTCATCGCCGAGGGCCACGCCGACGTGCACGTCGAGGGACGACCACACGTGCACCTCGGCCCGGGGCGCTTCATCGGGGAGATGAGCTTCCTCTCGGGACAAGCGCCCACCGCCGATGTGCACGCCGAGGGCGACGTGGTGCTCGTCGTCTGGTCGTCGCGCGAGCTCCGCGCCTTCCTCGGCGCGAGCCCGGACCTGCGCGCGGCGATGCAGCTCGTCATCGGCAACGACCTCGTCACCAAGCTGCGGACCGCGTGAGCGCGCTCACTCCTCTTCGGCCACGGTCGGGAGCGTCACCGTGGCGGTCTCGCGCCCGCGCTGGAGCGTGACGCTCACGGCCTC
>JAGQJA010000028.1:3530-5196 GCA_020430845.1 Myxococcales bacterium | reverse complement strand
CGCACGCCCGCGCGCGCGCCCGGGCTGCCCTCGGGCACCGAGATGACGGCGACGCCCGACAGGCCTAGCGCGCGCGACACGCGCCCTTCGGTGTCGAGGCGCATGGGCAGCGTCGTGCGCTCGACGTGGCCCGTGCGGATGATCTGCGGCACCACGCGGAGGATCGTCGAGACCGGCACCGCGAAGCCGATGCCCGCGGAAGATCCCGACTTGCTGTAGATGGCCGTGTTCATCCCGATGAGCTCGCCCGCCGAGTCGAGCAGCGGGCCGCCCGAGTTGCCTGGGTTGATCGCCGCGTCGGTCTGGATCATGTCGCGGATGGTGAGGCCCGAGGGCCCGGGCACCTGACGACCGAGCGCGCTGACGATGCCGGTGGTGACCGTGTGGTCGAGCCCGAACGGGTTGCCGATGGCGATCGTCTTCTGGCCTACCTCGAGGCGCGCGTGCATGGCCACCTTGACGGGCACGAGCGGCTTGGCGCCTGCGTTCACGCGGATGACGGCGATGTCCTTGCGCGGGTCGACGCCGACCAACGTGGCCTCGAGCGTGCGCTGGTCGTTGAACGTGACGGTCAGCGCGTTGGCGCCCCTCACGACGTGGAAGTTCGTGACGATGTGGCCGTTCGCGTCCCACGCGAAGCCGGAGCCCGAGCCGGCGGGCACCTCGGACACCTCGCCCGTGAACCAGTCCATCGACGCGCGATGCTGCGTGACGAACACCGTGGACTGCGCGACCGAACGCACCACCGAGATCGTGTTGCGCTCGTCCTCGATGCGGGCGCCGGCGCTCAGCGGCGAGACCGTCGCCGTGGCGCTCGGCGACGCGACGGCGGACATCGCGTCGGGTGAGGGCGTCGCCTTGGGTCGGCACGCGGTCGCGGCGAGGATCAGGGTGGCGAGAGCGGCGACGTACCTCATCGGCTGCTTCATTAATCAGCTCGGGCGCGCTTGCCAAGGGGGCGCGCGCTCAGCCCTTTCTCGGTCGGGGCAGGTCGTAGGTGTCGAGCCGTCGCAAGAGCGTGCGGCGCGAGATCCCGAGCTTGTCGGCGGCCTGCGTCTGGTTGCCCCCGCACTCGGCGAGCGCCGCGAGGATACGTTCGCGCTCGAGGTGCTCCATCTCTTCGGGCAGCGACGACCCGAGGCGCATGGTGCCGGAGGCCTCGGCGGGCGCGGCGGGAGGCGGCGCGGACGGCGGCGTGCCCGACGCGGGGGGCGCGATGACCGCCGTCTGGTTGAGCGCGGCGGGGACAGGCGCGGGCGCGGGCGGCGCGGCGAACGCGGTCGCAGCGAAGGCGTCTGGAGGCGACACCGGCGGCGACGAGCGGATGACCACCGGCGCGTGCGGCGGCTCGGTGCTGCGCGCGCGCGGAGGCTGCAAGACGAAGTGCTCGGGCATGAGGGCGATCCCGCGGCAGAAGACCACCGCGCGCTCGATGACGTTCCGTAGCTCGCGAACATTCCCGGGCCACGCGTGCGCGGTGAGCGCGGCCATCGCGGGGGCCGAGATCGAGATCACCGGTCGCCCCGACTCCTTGCAGAACTTCGCGACGAGCTCCGACGCGAGCCGAGGGATCTCCGACACGCGCTCGCGCAAGGGCGGGATGAAGAGGCTGACGCCGTTGATGCGAAAGTACAGATCTTGCCGGAACTGTCCCGCGTCGACCATC
>JAGQJA010000028.1:0-3482 GCA_020430845.1 Myxococcales bacterium | reverse complement strand
AGGCTGCCGAGCCGCGTGACCTCGCGCGACTCGACCACGCGGAGCAGCTTGGCTTGCGTCGCGAGCGGCAGCTCGCCCACCTCGTCGAGGAAGAGCGTCCCGGTGTCGGCGGCCTCGATGAGGCCCGGCTTGGCTTGCGTCGCGCCCGTGAAGGCGCCGCGCTCGTAGCCGAAGAGCTCGCCCTCGAGCAGGTGCTCGGGCAACGCCGCGCAGTTGAGCTTCACGAGAGGCCGCGACGCGCGCGCCGACGTCCGGTGAAGGTGCTCGGCGAGCACCTCCTTGCCCGCGCCGGTCTCGCCGCGGAGGATGACGGTGATGTTGCTCTGCGCGACCTGGTCGGCCAGCTTGTAGAGGTGCTGCATGCCCGGGGACAGGTCGGGCCGCTCGCGCGACGACGTGGGCGCGCTCGATCCCGTGACCGGTGCCGCGCCGTCGACCTGCACCACGAGCATCACGTCGCCCAGCTCGACGATCGTGGCGAGGCCGAGCGCGTGCGGCACGTTGGGGGGGATCTTGCGCCCGCCGATCGACGTGCCGTTGAAGCTTCCGTGATCGACGATGGTGAGCGTGTCGCCGCACACGAGCGTGGAGTGCTTGCGCGAGACCGTGGCGTGCTCGATGCGCACCTGGGCCTCCTCTCCCCGCCCGACGATCAGCTCGCCTCGCGCCGGCAGCGGGTAGGACGCGACCGCGCCGTTGCAGAAGACGATGAGCCGCAAGCGGGACGAGCCGTCCGCCGCGCGGGGCATCACGGAGCGGGTGCGATCGAACGACATGGCGCCGCCGGGGCCGTCCGCCCTACTCCGCCCCCTGATACGGGTACTCTACACTCTTCGGCGGGACGTACGTCTCCTTGAGCGTCCGGGGCGACGTCCACCGCAGCAGGTTGAACGCGCTGCCGGCCTTGTCGTTGGTGCCCGACGCGCGCCCGCCCCCGAACGGCTGCTGACCGACGACGGCGCCCGTGGGCTTGTCGTTGATGTAGAGGTTGCCCGCGGCCTGACGGAGCCGCCCCACGGCCTCTGCGATGGCGGCGCGATCCGTCGCGAAGATCGCGCCCGTGAGCGCGTACGGGCTCGTCTCGTCGACGAGCGCGAGCGTCTCGTCGAACTGGGCGTCGTCGTACGCGTAGACGCCCAGGATGGGGCCGAAGAGCTCCTCTTGCATCAGCGCGTGCTTGGGATCGGTCACCTCGACCAGCGTGGGCCCGCAGAACCAACCGCGCTCTCGCGACCAACGCTCGCCCGTGACGATGCGGGCGGCGGCGTCCTTCGACAGGCGATCGCGCCAGCCGGCGAGCTTCTCGTACGAGCGCTCGTGGATGACCGCGCCCATGAAGTTGCGGAAGTCTCGGACGTCGCCCATCGAGAGCGCCTCGATGTGGGCGACCATACGATCGCGGACGGCCGGCCACATCGACCGCGGCACGTACGCGCGCGACGCGGCCGAGCACTTCTGGCCCTGGAACTCGTAGGCGCCGCGCACGAGGGCGACCGCGAGCGCGTCGACGTCGGCCGACGGGTGCGCGACGACGAAGTCCTTGCCGCCCGTCTCACCCACGAGGCGGGGGTAGGTGCGGTAGCTCGCGATGCGCTCGCCGACGCCGCGCCATAGGCCCTGGAACACGGTCGTCGATCCCGTGAAGTGGATGCCCGCGAGGTCGCGGCTCGCCAGGCAACGCTCGGCGACCGCGGCGCCGTGACCGTACACGACGTTGATCACGCCGGGCGGCATGCCCGCCGCCTCGAACAGGCGCATCGTGTGATACGCGGCGAGGCTCTGGCTCTCGGACGGCTTCCACACGACGACGTTGCCCATGAGGGCCGCCGCGGTGGGGAGGTTGCCCGCGATCGCCGTGAAGTTGAACGGCGTGATGGCGAGCACGAACCCCTCGAGCGGCCGCAGCTCGAGCGCGTTGGTGATGCCGGGGCTGCTGACGGGCTGGGTGGCCAACGTGGACGCGAAGTGCACGTTGAAGCGCAAGAAGTCGATGAGCTCGCAGGCCGCGTCGATCTCGGCCTGGAAGGCGGTCTTGCTCTGCCCGAGCATCGTCGCCGCGTTGAGCGTCTGACGGAACGGTCCGGCGAGCAGCTCGGCGGCACGGAGCAGCACCCTCGCGCGCTCGGCGAACGGCGTGCGGGCCCAGCCCGGCGCGGCGGCGAGCGCGGCGGCGATCGCCTTGTCGGTCACTGCAGCCCCGCCGTCGTGGCACTTGGCCAAGAGGTGCGCGTGATCGTGCGGCGCTCGCACCTCGTACGTGGGGCCCTCGCGCAGCTCTGCGCCCCCGATCACGTGCGGGATCTCGTGGACCTCTCCGCCGACGCGCGCGAGCGCCTCTTTGAGCGCGGCGCGCTCGGCCGAGCCGGGGGCATACGAGAGGACCGGCTCGTTGACCGGCGGCGGGAGGGGTTGACCGAAATCCAACATGGCGCGCGCAGCATAGAAGAGCCCGCCCGCGCATTGAAGCGCAGCGTTCAGGCCCGCCCTCGCCCTCGGCGATCTCTACCGAAGCGCCGTGCGCTCCGCCGTGGTCAGCGGAGCGGCTTTTGCCCGGCCGCGACGCGGAACGCGATGAGCACCGCGAACATGGGCACGAGAATCGCGCCGACGACGCCCCACGGTCCGTACTTGATGAACGTGTGCGGCGGCACCGCCATGTAGATGCCGATGGTGGCGAGCGGCGAGAGCAGCGACATCGACCAACCGCGCCGCCCGGCAGGCAGCGTGCGGACGCGCACGCCGAGAAGGAGCAGGTCGACCAAGGCGGCCGCCAGGATGAACACCAGCGCCCACGCGGAGCCGACGACCATGCCGACGGCCCAGCCGACGACCTTGCCGAAGAGGCCCCGGTCGATACCGAGCGCGGCGATCGCGGTCACCGCGCCGTAGACGGAGAGCCACGGACCGATGAGCGCGGGGCGGAGCCATCCGCCGATGGTGGGCCTCTCGTAGCGCTTCGTCGTCATGGCTTGTCGTCTCTCTCCGTGGGTCTCGTCGGTGGCGGCGGGCGCCCGTGCGCGCGCCCCTTCTCATACGCAGTAACGCCTTGAAAGACGTTCGCCACACCCATTTTCTTCCCTGTCGTCGGGTTTCTCTGACACCACCGCACATGTCGTCGGGCGACCAAATCACCGACAACGCTCATGAATCGACGTTTCAGCGCCGGACGAGCACGTCGCCACCGCAAGGCACCGCTACCTGCTTGAGCCGCCCGTGGCTCCCGACGCGCACACGCCGCCATCCGCACGAGACGACGAGCGGCGCGCCGCCCGAGCCGACGAGGCGGCCGTCGACCCAGACGCGGTGGCCGCGCTCGGAGGCGTCGGTGAGCACACGGCCCGTGCCCGGCCGGAGGGCGGGCTCGGCCGGCTCCGCGGGCGTGGGCGTGACGGGCGTGACGGGCGTGACGGGCGTGACCGGCGCGGGCGCGACGGCGCTCGGAGGCGACGGCGTGACGGGCGTGACGGGCGCGCTCGGAGGCG
>JAGQJA010000363.1 GCA_020430845.1 Myxococcales bacterium | reverse complement strand
CGCGCCTGCGCCTGCGTCTGCGTCTCGCGCTCGCGCCCGCGCCCGCTCCCTCCCTCCCGCGTCCGCGTCCGCCTTCGCGTCTCACTGAAAGTTTCCTCGCGCGTCCGCCGCGCATGGTGGTGCGGCGATCCAGCCGCGTTGACGCGCCCGCTTCCCCACACGCCCTTCCCCGCGCCCGCCGTGTCCGCGATTTCGCCACGGCTGTAACGGCTATGTATGCTCCTGGGCGCGCGTCGCGCACCGGGGCTGCGCCGCGGCACGACCATTGCGAAAGCGCGCCGGAGTGAGGTGAGCATGCGTAAGTCGTCGAGAGCTTGGTTGGGGATGACGTGGGTGGTCGGTTGCGGGCTCGGGCTGTTGGCCGCGTGCTCGGGATCGGACGATCAACCGGTGCTGACGCCGGCCGACGCCGCGCCCGAGGCGGCGATCGACACGGGCGCGCCGGACACGTCGAAGCCGGAGACCGGCCCCGTCGACGCCTCGCGCGACACCGGACCCCAATACGACGCCGGCCCGCCGGTGGTGCTCGACAGCGGCATCCCCTGCGTCCAAGGCGGCGTCGAGGAGATGGAGCCCAACGACGACAAGGGCAGCGCCAACACGCTCGCGCCCACCGTCTGCGGCGTGGTCGCCGAGGGCAACGCCGGAGACGCCGGTGACGCGGGCGACGACGCGGGCGACGCGGCCGTCGGCTCGACGAGCGACTTTCTCACGTTCCAGCTCCAGGCGGACACCAAGAGCTTCTTCCTCCAGTTCGCCGGCGACATCTCGATGACCGTCGAGGTCGAGGGCAACGCGCCCGTCGTCATCTCGCCGCAGAGCTCGCCGACGCTGCCCTTCGTGAAGGACAAGCCCTACTTCGTCGAGGTCAAGTCGCTCAACGGCAAGCAGACCAACTGGCGCGTCACGCTCTTCGAGTCGAAGTAGCGCGGGGCGGCCGCTCGCTCACGCGCCCTGGGCGGGCTCGGCGTCGTCGATCGTCGTCGGGCCCGCGCTCGCGCCGTCGCCGAAGCCGAGCTCGCGGATGTACACCTTCTCGAGCTGCGACTTGCTCCGCGCGAACTGGCTGCGCACGAAGAGCAGCGCGCCGAAGAGCATCGCCCACAGGCGAAAGAAGAGCCCCGGGCGCTCGTCGGGCACGAAGCCGAGCGCCTGCCCCTGCTTCCACACGCGCTCGCGCACGTGGCCCAAGAAGCCGGGCAGGTGCGCGAGCACCGGGTGAGCGCCCGCGCGCTTCTCGAACGCGCGCGAGAGGAACGGGAGCACCGTGAGCTGCAGCTCGAGCAGCCCGTAGAACGGCGTCTTGAGCCACGGCCGCTCGCGGATGAGCCGGCGGGTCTCCTTCTCGCCCCATGCCACGTGCTCCTCTTCTTCGCGGCAGACGACGCGGAGCTTCTTCTTGACCGGGGGCATGCGCGGGTCCGAGTCGGGCAGCGTCTGCAAGAGGAGGTCTTTGAAGATGTCGAGCACCATGCCCTCGCCGACGGCGTGCTCCATGAACACCTTCAGCGGGTAGTAGTTGTTGTGCGCCGAGAGCAGGCGGATGACCCAGTGCGCGGGCTGCGGCGTCATCTCGAGCTGCCGAAAGATGTCGGCGAAGAGCATCAGGTGCGCGAGCTCCTGCTTGGCCTGGCGCACGTAGAACTTGGCCGCCTCGAGCGAGTAGGCGGCGTAGAGCGACTTGCCGCAGTACACCCCGGTCGCTTCGCCGTAGAGCGCCTGCGAGAGCACGAAGCACACGATCGCGCGATCCTCCTCGGCCTCGAGGTCGAACGTCGCACCCTTGAAGTCGTAGCCCGGCGACAGCTCGATCGGCATGCACGTGTTCTAGTGCACCCTGCAGCGGTCCGCCACGGCCCAGATGGGCCTGGGATCAGAGCGTCACGTCGGCCGAGGCGAAGCTCTCGGTTTGAGCGGCCGCCGCGAGGCCGAGAAAGCCCGTGGCCCCGACGAGCACCGTCGCCACGAGAAGGAGCCCCCAGAACGGGGCGTCGAAGCGCGCACGATTCAGCATGACTGTCTTGCCTCCCTTGCTGTGTACAGCGCTCCCCATAGAGTGTACGCAGCCACGGTTCCGCTTCTTCCTGGATCAAAAATGCACCAGCACGACGACGCCGCGCTCGCACCCGACGGCGAGCCGCTCGACCCGAACCCGTTCGGCCCCGACAACCCGTGCTTCGGTTGCGGCCCGACCCACCCGTTCGGACTGCACCTCGCGTTCGCGCGTCGCGCCGACGTCATCACGACGAGGTTCTTGCCGCGCGGCGACCTGCAGGGGCCGCCCGGCGTGATGCACGGCGGGCTCGTGATGACCGTCGCCGACGAGCTCGGCGCGTGGACCGTGCTCGGCCTGCTCGAGCGGTTCGGCTTCACCGCGGCGTTCGAAGGGCGGCTGCGTGAGCCGATGCGCGTGGGCGTGGCGGCGCGCGGCGAGGGCACGCTCGCCGACGGCGCGAGCCCCGAGAGCGTGAAGGACGCGCGCATCGTCAAGGTCGACGTGAAGCTCCACCAAGAGGAGCGCCTCGTCTTCAGCGGCAAGTACACGTTCGCGCTCATGGATGAAGCCGGCGCCGAGCGCCTCTTGCGCGGTCCGCTGCCGGACACGTGGAGACGGTTCGCGCGACGACCGTGAGATCGTGGCACGCGCCGGAGCGCGCGGCCAAACAAGCGCGCGCCGCGCCGATCGACGCGCGCGGGCGCCGCGTCAGGGCTTGACGAACTTGAGGACGAAACGGTCGCTCGTGCCGCGCCGCTCGCCCGCCGCGCCGGGCGACGCGCTCCAGTCGCGCGTGTCGTTCGGGTTGCGCAAGAAGTCGGCGTCGGCCACGAGCGAGAAGCCCGCCGCGGTCACCTCCTTGATGACCTCGCTCTCCTCGACGCGATGGAGCGTCTTGGCCTCGCTCGAGCCAGTGCCCGGTCGACCCGAGTGGTCGATGATGCCGTAGACGCCGCCCGGCTTGAGCGCCTTCGCGATCGCCGCGTTCATCTTCTGGCGGTCGACGCCGAACCAGAAGGTGTCGTGGTAGAAGAGGTTGACGATCACCGCGTCGAGCCCCGTCGCCTCGGGCGGCAGCGGGTCTTCGAACGGGCGCACCACCTTGACCACGTTGGCGTTCGCGGGCGTCGCCAGCCGCTCGGCCCACCCCTTGGCCGCGAACTTCTCGACGATGAAGTCGTTGTTGTGGGCAAAGACGCGCCCGCCGGTGCCCACGGCGCGCGCGAGCAGCTCTCCCGTGTAGCCCGTGCCGGTCGCGATCTCCGCCACGCGCTGGCCCGGCGCGATCCCGAAGAACGCGAGCATCTCGGCGGGCTTGCGCCCGGCGTCCATCGCCTTGTCGGCGTCGCTCCGATCGGCCGCGGCGACGAGCTCGCGGAGCGCCGCGGGGGCCTCCACCTTGACGTGGTCGACGGCGCCGTGCGCGGCGGGGCCCGCGGTCGTCGGCGCGGCGGTCGCTGCGGCGCTCGGGGTGACGGGCTCGGGGCGCTGCGCGTCGCCGCACGCGACGGCGAAGAAGAGGAGCGAGAGCGGGAGGATGGGGCGGAGCTTCATGGCGGCTTGATCGCACGACCGTGCGCGCGCGTGCAAGCGCGCACTGCAAGCTCTGCCGCTCAGCTCAGCCGGAACACGCGCTCGGCGTTGCCGCCCAGGAACAGGGCGCGCGCGTCGTCGGGCAGGTCGAGCGCGTCGAGACCGGCGAGGCACTCGGCGGGCGTGATCATGGGGAAGTTGCTCCCGAAGAGCACCTTCTTCTTTCCATGTGTACGCATGTAATCGACGAGCTCTCGTGGGTAACGGCTCGCCTTGTACGCAGAGGTGTCGATGAACACGTTGGGGTACTTGGTCGCGAGCGCGATCATCTCCGTCGTCCACGGGTATCCGATGTGTCCGGCCACGATGGTGAGCTCGGGGAAGTCGAGCGCGACCTCGTCGAGGTAGGGGATCGGGCGCCCGGGCTCCGACGGGCACATGGGCCCTGTGTGTCCGACCTGCAGGCAGAAGGGGATGCCGAGCTCGACGCACTCGGCGTAGAGCGGGTAGTAGCGGCGATCGTTCGGCGGAAGGTTCCACAGCCACGGCAGCATCCGGAGGCCCGACAGGCCGAGCTCGCGGACCGCGCGCCGGAGCTCTCGAACGGCGGGTACGGGGCGCGCGAGGTCGACCGACGCGAGACCGACGAGCCTCGTGGGGTGCGCGCGCACGAGCTCGGCGACGTGATCGTTGGACAGCATCGGACCCGCCGGCCCCCACCACGCGCTCACGACGGCGCGGTCCACGCTCGCGGCGTCGAGCGCGGCGAGGGTGAAGTCGTGCGGGATCGTCGCCGGAAAGGACGCCGGGTCGACGCCGCGCCACCGCAAGAGCGACGCGAACATGGGGTGTCTCAAGAACTCGCCCGTCGGGTGCTGAATCCACGCGTCGATGATCATCGCTCGCTCTCCTGTGCCGGCCTCGACCGCCGTCGAACGAGAGCACGCGACCCGACGCACCACAAGGTGGCGCGCGGGATCACAACGACGGCGCGGGCCGCTCGAAGCGCAGGCGGAGCGACTCGTCGTCGAGGCGCCTGGCGATGTCGATCGCCCGCATCCTGTACGAGTGCCCTTCGTCTCCGCCGAGGATGCGCCCGAGCATCGAGAGGCTCATCGCGCGCAGGCGCAGGTGGCCGCCGTCGCCCGCGCGCGTCGAGGCCTCACGGGCAAAGGCCACGGCCTGATCGCGCCGGCCCCTCTTCCACGCGACGTAGGCGAGCCCGCCCGCGCGCCGCGACGCCACGAACGGGGGCGCGCCGCGGAGCGGCACCGCGTCGTACAGCGCCTCGGACTCGTCGTAGCGCGGCGGTCGCAGGCGATTGCACGCGTACGCGCGCTGGTCGGTCCACCGCACGTGCAGGCACGCCCAGTCGGCCGACGGCGCTGCCCGAGCGTCGAGGACGCCCGCCGCGCGGAGCTCGCCTTCGGCCACGTCGAGCTGCTCTCGCGCGCGTTCGGGAGACGTCGGTGTGCGCGCGTACGCCTCGACGAGAGCGTGCTCGACGCGCGCCTCGGGCGGTCCGGCCGAGAGCCCTGCGCGCGCTCGCTCGAGCTGGGTCGCCACGTCTGCGTCCTCTCTGCCGCGCAGGGCGCACGAGGCCCTCGCGAGCGCGAGCCACGTCGCGCAGGCGGGCGCATCCGAGAGCGGCGGCCGGTCCCACACGGCGACGAGATCCCGGCAGAGCGGGAGGGGCAGATCGGTGAAGCGAGAGTGGTACGCGCCGAGGAAGCGGGCGCGCTCTTCGGCTTGAGGCGGCACGCCGAAGGTCGAGAGCACGCGGTCTCCCCACGCGCCCCCGTCGCTGTGGCCGCGCCCACGCAGCCTTCGGAGCGCGCGCTCGATCGACGCCGCGTCCTCCTTGTAGCCGCGCGCCGCCGCCACGCGCCGCGCCGCCGCGGCGAGTGAGCCCGCGTCGCCGACGGCCCAGTCGACGAGCTCTGCCCACGACAGGCCGGTGGGCAGCTGTCCGGGCAGCTCCGTGGCGCCGCCCTTCGTCGACGCGCGCTTCGTCAAAACGCCGCGTGGCCCGGCGTGCGCGGGTACGGGATCGCGTCGCGGATGTTGCCGACGCCCGTGACGTACGCGACGAGTCGCTCGAACCCGAGGCCGAAGCCCGCGTGCGGGACGGTGCCGTAGCGGCGGAGGTCGAGGTAGAAGCTGTACGCCTCCGGATCGAGCTTGTGCGCGGCGAGCCGCTGCTCGAGCACGTCGAGCCGCTCTTCGCGCTGCGAGCCGCCGATGATCTCGCCCATGCCCGGCGTGAGCACGTCCATGGCCGCGACGGTCTTCTCGTCGTCGTTGAGCCGCATGTAGAACGCCTTGATCTCGGCCGGGTAGTTCATCACCACCACGGGGCGCCCGATCTTCTCTTCGGTGAGGTAGCGCTCGTGCTCGGTCTGCAGGTCGGCGCCCCACGCGACGGGGAACTCGAACTTCTTGCCCGACGCCTGGAGCAGGCGGATGGCCTCGGCGTACTCGATGCGCTCGAACCGTTCGGCGGCGACCTTCTCGAGGCGCGAGATGGCCGTCTTCTCGATGCGGTCGGCGAAGAACTTCATGTCGTCGGGGCGCTCCGTGAGCACGGCGCCGATGACGTACTTGAGGAAGTCCTCGGCGAGGTCGGCGTCGGCGGCGAGGTCGGCGAACGCGATCTCGGGCTCGATCATCCAGAACTCGGCGAGGTGGCGCGTGGTGTTCGAGTTCTCGGCGCGGAACGTGGGCCCGAACGTGTACACCTTGGAGAGCGCGAGGCAGTAGCCCTCGACCGCGAGCTGACCGCTCACGGTGAGGAACGCCTCTTTGCCGAAGAAGTCCTGCGAGAAGTCGACCTTGCCGTCAGGCGTGCGGGGCAGGTTGGCGAGGTCGAGCGTGCTCACCCGGAACATCTGGCCCGCGCCCTCGCAGTCGCTCGCGGTGATGATGGGCGTCGTCACCCACACGAAGCCGCGCTCGTGGAAGTAGCGGTGGATGGCCTGCGCCATGGTGTGGCGGACGCGCGCGACGGCGCCGAACGTGTTCGTGCGTGGGCGCAAGTGCGCGACCTCACGCAGGAATTCGAGCGAGTGGGCCTTGGGCTGGATCGGGTAGCGCTCGGGATCGTCGACCGTGCCGACGACCTCGACCGCGTCGGCCTGGATCTCGAACGCCTGCCCCTTGCCCTGCGACGCGACGAGCGTGCCCTCGGCCTCGATCGAGCAGCCGCTCGTGAGCTTGGCGATCTCGGCCTCGTAGTTGGCCAGCGTGCTCGGCGCGACCACCTGGATGGGGTCGAAGCACGAGCCGTCGCTCACGTGGATGAACGACAGGCCGGCCTTGGAGTCGCGCCGCGTGCGCACCCAGCCCCGCACGCGCACCTTGGTGCCGACCTCGACCTCGCCGCGGAGCCCCTGACGAACCGAAATGATCATCGCGCCCGCTCTATACCGCGAGCGCCCGCGGGCGTCATCGACCAGCGACGTTCGTGCGCGTCAGGGCAGGCCGGGGACGTTGAGCTTGATGGAGTAGAGGCCGTTCGCCGGGTTGGCGTTCTGGCTCGCGTTCGCGGTGATGTAGAGCGTGCGACCGTCGGCGCCGCCGAACGTGCAGTTGGTGGCCTTGACGTTGCCGGGCAGCGAGATGACGCCGACGACGCCGCCGGTCTTGGAGAAGACCTCGATGCCGGCCTCGGAGGAGACGTACACGTTCCCGGCGAGGTCGACGGCCATGCCGTCGGGGCCGCCCGCGGTGTCGACGAACTTGCGCTCGTTCGACGGCACGCCAGCCGCGTCGACGTCCCACACGGCCACCTGGTCGAGCATCGAGTCGGCCACGTAGAGCAGGTTGTCGTCGGGCGAGAGCGCGATGCCGTTGGGCTTGGAGTCGACCTCTTTGATGCGGGAGAGATCGCCGTTGGGCGCGATGCGGAAGATCGCCTGCTTGTCCTGGCGCGAGGTGCCCGCGTCGGGATCGTTGGCGGCCGCCGCGAAGTCGGGATCGGTGAAGTAGATGTTGCCGTCCTTGCGCACGATGACGTCGTTCGGCGAGTTGAGCATCTTGCGGTCGAACGTCGTCGCGAGGTTGGTGCGCATGCCTCCGCCGGCGGGCGTGGCGGGGCTCTTTGTGACGCGGTGGTTGAAGTGCTGGCAGGCGATGAGGTCGCCGTTGGGGTGCACGGCCAGGCCGTTGGTGCCGTTGGTGCCGCTGCGCCACACGGCCGTGCCGCCGTCGTCGAGCAGCTCGTGGATGCGCGACGGGGGGATCTCGGTGAAGAGCAGCTTGCCGCCGATCCACACCGGACCCTCGGTGAACTGGAAGCCGCCGTTCACGAGCTGCGCGGCCTTGGTGGTGCCCTCGAGCGGGTCGCCGTAGACGAGGGGACCGTCCGTCCCGCCGTCGACCGACGGACCGGGACCGGGACCCGGCGGCGTGGCGTCGTTGCAGTCCTCACGCACGCACGCCGCGTTGTTGCGCGACGGGGCGTCCGGCCCCGTCTCGGCGCACGCGAAGAAGATCGCGCACGCCGAGGACAGGAGCAGGGTGAAGGCGGCCGCGCCGCGCAGTCGAGAGCTTCGCATCAGTCGCCTCCAGGTTCAGCGGCTCAAGGATACACGCAGCGGAGGCCCTGCTTGCCGTACTTGTTCACGAGCGAGAAGGCCTTCCACACGGGGCTCTTGCTGTAGCCGTGACCCTCGAACGACCCGTTGGTCGACCACGCCATGCGCGCGGTCTTGGGGTTGGTCGAGTTGGTGGTGATGTCGCTCGTGACCTCCATCTGGTTGCCGGCGAGGTCTGCGTGACCCCACGGCCCGCGGCCCGTCGTACGGCCCGGCGCGGCGATGAACGAGATGTAGTCGCACCACGCGGGGTTGGCGCCCGGTCCACACACGAGGTTGGGGTACTCGTAGCTGTACTGGAAGACGCCGCGCTCGATGCTCTGGTTCGCGTTGGGGATGAGGTTCGCCGGCGCGCCGTTCGCCGGGTTGCGCAAGAAGGCGTCGTCGGCGGTGGGGAAGCGGAAGGCGAAGTACGTCTGATCGCCCTGGCCCTTGAGCGTCGGCGTGGCGCCCCACGGCATCGTATTCGGCCCGATCGCCGCCACGTACTCGTCGAACGTCGTCAGGCGCCCGCCGTCCCAGATGCAGAACGCCTGCGCGACCAGGTAGTCGACGCAGTTCATCGCCTTCTTGTCGTAGACGGCCTGGCTGTGGGCGTGCGGGACGTCGCCGAAGTACGAGCTCTGGATGTTCGCGGGGACCCAGTACGCGTGCGTGCCATAGCTCGACACGCTGCAGCCCTGCAGGCCCAGGCTCTGCCCGTTGAAGATCGAGCCTCCGACGTGGCGGTAGGCGCTCGTCCAGATGCCGGGGACGGGCGTGGCGTCTTGGTAGAAGGTGTCGGTGAGCTCGCCCGCGTTGGTGTTGCCCTCCATGCTCGTCGGCAGGTAGAGGTCCCAGTCGGCCGAGAGCAGCGACACGCCCGCGATCGCGTTCGGGCTGGTCACCGACACCGAGCCGGTGCTGTTGGGGATCTTGCCGTCGGCGCGGGCTTGCTGCACGAAGCCGCGCACGTTGCCGTTCACGCGCGTCAAGAACGCGCGCATGCGGCCGGCGGTCACCTTGTACACGTTCATGTCGACGCCGCCGTTGCCGGCGGGCGCGGTCTTGCAGCAGTCCTCGTGCTGCGCTGCGCCTCGGCCGCCGTCGCCGCCGAGGCCGCAGGTGTCGCCGCCGTTCTGCACGGTGCAGCTGCGCTTGCTCGCGCACTTGTTGTTGTACGCGCACCCGTCCGACGCGCAGTCGGCGTGCACGAGGCACGCCTTGCCGGTCGCGCAGCGCGGCGTGCCGGCGTCGGCGCCGCCGCAGTCGATGTCGGTCTCGGTGCCGTTCTTCTTGCCGTCGGTCGGGCCGGGCGCCTGGCACTTGAGCCCCGCGCCCTTGTCCTGGCAGACGTCGCTCGCGCAGTCGCCGTCGACGAGGCACATCAAGCCGTCGGCGCAGCGGGCGGCGCCGGGGCCGCCGCAGTCGACGTCGGTCTCGGTGCCGTTCTTGACGCCGTCGATGCCGGGCGCCTTGCACGTGCCGTTGTCGCAGACGTCGCTCACGCAGTCGTCGCGCTTGAGGCACTTCTTGGTGTCGGCGCACTTGGGGGCCTTGAGGCCGCCGCAGTCGACGTCGGTCTCGTCGCCGTTCTTGACGCCGTCGTCGGGCGCCGGCGCTTTGCAGGTGAGGCCGCCGCCGGTGTCCTTGCACACGCCGGAGCTGCAGTCGCTCGCCACGAGGCACTTGCGATCGTCGGCGCACGTCTTCGCGCCGCCGCCGCAGTCGACGTCGGTCTCGGTGCCGTTCTTGACGCCGTCGCTGTCGGTGGGCGCGGCGCAGACCTTCTGGGCGGTGCACACCTTCGAGGGGCAGTCGTCGGGCTTGGTGCAGGCCGCAGGCGGCGGGGCCACGGCGTCGTTGCCGCCGCCTCCGCCGTCGACGGTGGGATCGCCCGAGCTCGAGCCGCCGCTCGAGGAGCCTCCGCCGTCGTCATTGTTCGTCGTGCTGCACGCCACGGGCAGCACGAGCCCGATCGCCACCAGGACACCACCAAGCGCGCGAGTGTTCATTCGCGATATCCCTCCGGAGCCGACGGCTCACGGCTCAAGCGTATCGCGCCGCCCGGCGGTGCGCTCTCGCGTTGAGCGCGCACCTTTCCCCACGTCTAAGCGCGCGCCGAAGAGGTCATTCCTCTCCGTCACTTACGGCGGCGGTGCCCTGGCGGATCACCTCGTAGAACTGCTCGAGGCCGCGCTCGCGGTCGGTCAAGAACTCCACGATCTCGCGCGAGACGTTGCCGTAGTCGCTCTTGGCGAGCGTGCCCTCGTAGGGGCGCGTCGGGTCGATGCGGTTGACGTCGGCGACCACGTCGATGATCACGTCGAGCGGCGTCTGGCCCTTGAGCTTGCCCTTCTCCATGGGCGTCACGAGGTTGCCGAGGGCGACCGCGAGCACCTGGTTGGGGTCGATCTCGCGCGAGCAGATCTCGGTGCCTTCGGCGTCGAAGTAGCGGCCGCTCACCTTGGCGAGCAGCGACATCTGCGCGTCGACCATGCTCTTCTCGACGATGACGCCGCGCTCGTCCTTCTTGGACGCGCCCATCGCCGCCGCGAGCACCTTGTAGAAGGGCACGAGGTTGGCGTCGTCGCGCAGCAGCTGGATCATGTCGTTGGCCGACGCGAGCATGCTCGCGAGCGCCTCGTTGCTCGACGCCTCGTCGAGCAGGTACTGCACCATCAGCCCGAGCTGACGGCGCCCCTCGTCGTCCTTGCGGATCGCGTCCATCATGTCGATGCCGGTCGCGAACAGCGGGCCGCCCATCGTCTCTTCGGCCTTCTGTGTGAGCTCTTTGGTCGCCCACGCGCAGGGCTCGTACGGCGGCTCGAACGACTTGGGGCAGTGCGCGTAGAGCTGGCCGCGCAGCATGTCGATGGCGACCGGGGTGATCTTGGGCAGGCCCTTGTTGGTGAACTGGGCGCTCGCTGCCTTGCCCGACACGCCCATGAACTGGTCGACGAGCTGCGAGCGCGCCTTGCGCCAGCTCTCGAGGCGCTTCTCTTCGGGGTGCTGCGCCTCGTACGCGGCGAACGCGTCGTCGACGCCGTTGAGCGCCTGCGTGAGCAGGTACGCCGGCGTGACCTGGGGGTTGGTCGAGCCGTCGTTGCGTTTGGCCGTGACGACGCCTTGGCGGTCCTTGAGCTTGAGCGTGTTCTTGGCGTAGTCGGGGTCGAGCGCGGCGCGCGTGGCGGCGGCGGCGACGTCGATGCCGCTCACGGTCTTGGTGCGCGTGCAGAGCTTGGTCTGCGGGTCGACGGCCTCGCACTGCGGGATGGCGAGCGTGTCGAGCACCTTCATGAGCTCGCTCGCGGCGGGGAGCACGTCGCCCACGAGCGCCTCGCTGATGAGCTCTTCGTACGTGACGAGCCCCGAGCGCGCGCAGGGCTTGCCGCCCTGGATCTTGCACTCGCTCTGCGACGCGTCCTTGCCGGCCCAGTGCTTGGCCGCGGCGTTCGCGAGCTCGAGGAAGAGGTCCTCGCGGTTGTGCGAAACGAACGCGGCGAGCAGCGGCGTCATCGCGCGGTAGAAGCCGAAGTTCTCCCACGTGAAGATCGTCCCGTACCCGCGCTGGTCGATCCACTCGCCCTCGGCGCAGTTGCGCAGGCCGCGCACCTTGCCGTCGGGGGCGGCGTCGGGCGCGCCCGGAACCGGGTCGTTGATGGTGCGCTCGGGGCACACCGACGAGCCGATGTGCTCGCCCTGCAGGTCCCGGATGAAGAGGTTCGTCTTGTAGTTCTTGCCGCCGGCGGTGGGGCTGTCGTTCTTGAGGTCGAAGAAGACGAGGCGGTTGAGGAACTCGGGCTTGGCCGCGAGCGTCGTCGAGCCGCCCGCCGTCCAGAAGCCCTCGATGCCGCTCGAGTCCTGCATGAGGTCGACGGTGGCCGCTCCGATCCCGACGATGCCGGTGCGGAGCAGGTTGTCGCGCAGGTAGAACGTGCCGCGCTTGTTGGGCTTGCTGCTCGGCTCGTACTGCGCGGCGTTGACGATCGACTGCAGGTAGAAGCCCGCGAGGTTCTCGATCTTGAAGACCTCGCACTCTTGGTAGCCGGCGCAGTTGGAGTTGATGGCGCAGCTCGGCGGCATCGTCGCGCTGATGCCGAAGAGCTTGGCGTGCACCTTGGCGCCGGGCTTGTTGCAGGCCGTGACGCCGGTCGTGTCGGAGATGAGTCCGATGAAGCGGCTCAGCGCGCTGCGGTTCTTGCCGGTCTGGGGCTGCGCGCGGTCGACCGGCGTGCGCATCTCGCTCTTGTTGCCCGTGGTGAGGTTGAACGCGGGGCCGTTGATGTCGTTGGGGTCGTAGCTGATCTCGTCCTTGTACTTGGCGTAGCGCGCGTAGATGTTGCCCAGGTCTCGCGACTCGGGCGCGGCGACGGCGCGGAGCACGTCTTCGAGCAGGCCGGGCTCTTTGGCGATCTTGCCGAGCGCGTCGAGCTGCTCGTCCCAGAAGCTCGACTCGCGCGGGATGCTCGCCTCGGGGTGCTTGTTGCCGATGTCCTTGGCGACGAGCATCGCGCCGACGTTGCGCGCGAGCAGCTGCTCGTTCTTGGCGAAGAGCTCCTTGGTCATCTGCAGGAGCGCGTCGGTGTTGCGGTCGGCGAGGATGACCCCCATCGCGTAGACGAGGTCGAGCATCGGCGACTGGCTGATCTGGATGCCGTCGTAGCGGACCGTCTTGCCGGTGTCGTAGCGCTTCTCGGCGCTGCCGCGCGGGCCGAGCATGATGTTCATGCCGCCGAGGGTGCCCATGAGGGCTTCTTTTTCGGGGGCCGGGTCGGCGAGCACGCGCGCGTCGGCGAGCATCTGCGCGGCGAACGTGTGGCTCGTGTCGACGTAGTCGTAGAGCAGCTTGTTGCCGCCCACGAGCGCGCGCTGCGCGGCGTCGCGCTGCGCGTCGACGGCGCCGGGGTAGAAGAACGGGCTCGGCGCGAGCGAACCGTCGGTCGTCTTGAAGCGTCCGAGGTCGTCGACGTCGGGCAGTCCGTCGTTGTCGGCGTCGACGAAGGGCGCGGGGACGGCGCCGCCCGCGATGGCCGCGTAGCCGCGCCGGTCGCGCTTGACGATCCAGCGCGCGTCTCCGCCGCCGAAGGCGGGATCGCTCGCGAACATGACGGTCTCGAGGGCCTCGAGGTTCTCGCGCGGACGCGAGAGGACGACGCGGCCGTTCATCGGGTCGACCGAGACGGTGAGCGGCGGGCGCGCGGGGTCGGCCTTCGCGGTGAGCAGCTCCTCCCGCGCGGCCTCGAGCATCTTGTTGAACGCGCCGTTGGCGGGGCCGGGCACGGCGACGCGATTGCCGTCGGCGTCGCGCTGCGCGTCGAGCGCGTAGGGCTTGCTGTCGGCGCTCATGAGGGCGAGCGTCGCGTTGGCCATGTCGCGGAGCTTGGGGTAGGCGAGCACGGGCCGCGCCGCGCCGAGCGCGGTGCCGATGGGCCGGTAGCCCTGCCTCGCCGAGAGGCGGGACCACGCCGCCTGCGCCTCGTTCGACTTGCGGAACTCCTCGATGACGCGCGCGAGCGACTGCGTCGAGTACGGGATGGTCCCGTCGTTGTAGAGGTCGGTGAAGCGGCCGAGCATGTCGGCGAGCTGCGTGGGGAGCTTGCCCTCGCCGCTCGCCTGGGGCGCGCCGCAGGACTTCTTGGGGTCGGGGTTGGAGAGGTCCTTGATGGGGACGTTCTTCTCGGGGAACGCGGCGTCGAGCGCGGCGATGAGATCGGGCCGGCGGCGGGCGAGGGCCTCGACGCGTCCCACGGCGCGCGCGCGGTCGGCGCGCTGCTTGTCGACCGAGACGACGTTGCCCTCGACGTCGGTGGCCTCGGCCGACACGGACGGCAGCTTGGACGCGTCGACCTCGTTGGCGTAGTCGCCGTTGCGGGGCTTGTGGCAGATGTCGCGGAACGACGCGCCGGTGAGGTCCTCGCGCAGCGCTTGCGCGGCGACCCGGTCGCAGAGCACGCCGTACACCTCTTCGCCCACGGTGCCGCGGGGCGGGAGCTGACGCGACGTGTCGAACTCCTCGGAGCAGCCCGGGGCGGCGGCGAGGCAGGCGAGCCCGGCGGCGCCGATCAGGCGACAGAGGAGTCGAGAGGGGCGCGCAGAGAGACGGCCACGCGATCCCTTGGTGGATCGGTTCATGTCCATGCGAGATCGACTATCGTCGCGGGCGCCTGCATCGAGCTTCATGAAAGTTGTGCGACCCTGTCGCATAGAAGCCACCTCACTCCCACCGTCCGTCTGTCTACCGCGAAAGCTACTGCGAAAGGCGCGCCATGCTCGAGAAGACCACCGCCGTGATCCTCGCCGCCGGACAGGGCACCCGCATGAAGAGCGCCCTGCCGAAGGTCATGCATGCGATCGCTGGCCGGCCACTCATCCACTACCCTGTACGCGCCGCGCTCGAGGCCGGTTGCGGAGAAGTCGTGGTCGTCGTGGGCCACGGCCGCGAGCACGTGGAAGCGTACCTCGCCAAGGCCTTCGGCGCGAGCGGCGACGGACGGGTCAAGACGGCCGTCCAAAAGGAGCAGCGGGGGACGGGGGACGCGGCCAAGGCGGGCATGGACGCCGTGTCCGCGGGGGCCGAGCGGGTCCTCATCTTCTACGGGGACGTGCCGCTCTTGTCGGCCGACGACGTGGGCGCGGTTGCCAAGAAGCTCGACCAGGAGCCGACCGCGGCGGTCGCTCTCGCGACGTGCGTCGTGGCAGACCCGACGGGCTACGGCCGCATCATGCGCGGCGCGAACGGCGACGTGGTCGAGATCCGCGAGCACAAGGACCTGAAGACCGACGCCGAGCGCGCGATCGCCGAGATGAACCCCGGCATCTACGCCGCGAGCCGGGCCTTCGTCGACGAGGCGCTCCGCTCGCTCACACCCAACAACGCGCAGGGCGAGTACTACCTCACCGACATCGTCAGCTTCGCGGTCGCGCAGGGCAAACGGGTGGTCGCCGTGCCGTCGCGCGAGGCGGTCATCGACGGCGTCAACGATCGCTCCCAGCTCGCGGCGGCCGATCGCGCCATGGTCGAGCGCATCGTGCACGCGTGGCGCGTGTCGGGCGTCACCGTGCGTGACGGCGCGCGCATCGAGGACTCGGTGAAGGTCGAGCGCGACGCGGTCATCGAGTCGGGCGTGGTGCTGCGCGGCGAGACGCGCATCGGTGAGGGCGCGGTCGTCGACGTGGGGTGCGTGCTCACCGACGTCGACGTGGGGCCGGGGGTGCTCCTCCGGCCGTACACGGTGGGCCAGAGCTCGGTCGTGCGCGCCAAGGCGCAGATCGGACCGTTTTCGCACCTGCGACCCGACAGCGACATCGGCGAGGAGGCGCACGTCGGCAACTTCGTCGAGACGAAGAAGACCAAGCTCGAGCGCGGCGCCAAGGCCAACCACCTCGCGTACCTCGGCGACGGCGTCGTGGGCGAGGGCGCGAACGTCGGCGCCGGGACGATCTTCTGCAACTACGACGGCTTCCAGAAGCACACGACGCGCATCGGCAAGAACGCGTTCATCGGCAGCGACTCGCAGCTCGTCGCGCCCGTCACGATCGGCGACGGCGCGTACGTCGGCACGGGCACCACCGTGACCAAGGACGTGCCGGCCGACGCGCTCGCGCTGAGCCGCGTGCGGCAGGAGAACAAAGAGGGGTACGCGGCCAAGCTCCGCGCGCGCTTCAAGGCCGCCAAAGAGGCCGCCGCCGCGAAGAAATAGGGCGGCTGGCGCCCTGCGCACAATCGGCGCCCGCGGCGTCCGATTTCGATGCCGGGCCCGGCGCGCTGGTTAATTTGTGCGTTCGACGGTGCGCGCCTGCCCGTCCGGGGTCGTCATGTATCGTCAGTCCGCTCGCCCCACGCCGCGTGCGCGCACGCTCACGTGGACCGACCGCGCGCTCGCCGTGCAGGCTGCGGCGGGGGTCTTCTTCTTGGGGGTGACGTCCTGCCCGGTCGTCGACCTCGGCGTCTTGCGCGACGCCCTCGGGCCGTTCGCGGGCGTCCCGTTCATCCTGCTGCTCGCGGTGATCACCTATGCGGTCATGTGCCGAGGCACGCGCACGCGCGTCGTCCTCGACCCCGTCGCCGACGAGCTCCGTGTCGAGAAGGACAACGTCGGCAGCACGTGGGTACGTCGCGTGTCGCTCGCGGCGCCCGTCTACGCGGGCGAGACCAGCCACGCGACGGTCGACCTCGGCAAGAAGCGTGTCGTCCACGCCGCCTGGCTCTATGACGCGCAGGGCCGCGGACTGCTCCCGGTGGCGTCCGGGGGGAGCTCCAGCGAGACGGGCGCGTTCGCGCGGGAGCTGAACGAGGCCCTGCGTTCCTACGCCGAGGAGCGCGCGGGCTGAACAAGGGGCGAGGGGGGGCGCCCCGCCACTTGGCCCCCGCCCAGGTTTCGGGCAAAGGTGGTGGGGCATGGAAGCCATTCGCATCCGGGGCACGGGCAAACCCCTCCGCGGCAACGTCCGCATCAGCGGGGCCAAGAACGCCGCGCTGCCCATCCTCTGCGCGACGCTGCTGTCCGACGGCGCGAGCAAGCTGCGCAACGTGCCGGCGCTTCGCGACATGGACACGACGGCGGCCCTCCTCAGGTTCCTGGGGAGGGACGTGGTGGTGTCTGCGCCCGAGGTCACCGTGGCCGAGGCCAGCAAGCCCGTCCGCCCCGAGGCGCCGTACGAGCTCGTCAAGCAGATGCGCGCGAGCGTGCTCGTGCTCGGTCCGCTCGTCGCGCGCTACGGCCGGGCCAAGGTGTCGCTGCCCGGCGGTTGCGCCATCGGCGCGCGGCCGATCGACCAGCACCTCAAGGGCCTCGAGGCCATGGGCTGCACCATCAAGCTCGATCGCGGCTACGTCATCGCCGAGGGGCCCGGGGGCGGCGGCCGCCTCAAGGGCGCCGAGGTCTACTTCGACCTGCCCACGGTCACGGGCACCGAGAACCTCATGATGGCCGCCGCGCTCGCCAAGGGGCGCTCCACGCTGGTCAACTGCGCGCGCGAGCCCGAGATCGAAGAGCTCGGTCGCATCCTCAACAAGATGGGCGCCGAGGTCGACGGCGCGGGCACCGACGTCATCCACATCGTGGGCGCCGACCGCGACAAGCTGCAGCCCTTCGACCACGCGATCATCCCCGACCGCATCGAGGCCGGCACGTACATGTGCGCCGCCGCGATGATCGACGGCGGCGACGTGGTGCTCGAGGCCGCGGAGCTCGGCGATCTCGAGGCGCTCGCGCTCAAGCTGCGGCACGCGGGCGTGCAGATCTCGGCCGAGGGCCAGAACATCCGGGTCAAGCGCGACGGGCCCCTCCGCGCCGTGAACGTCACGACGGCGCCGCACCCGGGCTTCCCCACCGACATGCAGGCGCAGCTCTTGGCGCTCATGTGCCTCGCCGACGGCGAGAGCATGATCACCGAGACCATCTTCGAGAACCGGTTCATGCACGTGCCCGAGCTGCAGCGTATGGGCGCGAGCTGCGCGCTGCGCGGCAACACCGCCGTCGTCAGCGGCGTGTCGCGGCTCTTCGGCGCGAGCGTGATGGCCACCGACCTGCGCGCGAGCGCCTCGCTCGTGATCGCGGGCCTCGCGGCCGAGGGCGAGACCGAGGTGCGCCGCGTCTATCACCTCGACCGCGGCTACGAGAAGATCGAGGCCAAGCTCCAGGGCCTCGGCGCCGACGTCGAGCGCGTCATGGGCGTGAGCGGCTGACGTGGGCACGGCCCGTCCGCTCACCATCGCCGTGCCCAAGGGGCGCACGCTCGGTCCGCTGGGCGACGTGCTCGCGCGCGCGGGCGTGGACATCGCGCCGCTCACGGCCAAGGGGCGGGCGCTCGTGCGGCCGTCGACGGCGGGCGATCTCGCGCTGCAGTTCTTGTTGCTCAAGTCGGACGACGTGCCCACCTACGTGGAGTACGGGGCCGCGGACCTCGGCGTGTGCGGGCGCGACATCCTGACCGAGCGCGGGTGCGACGTGTACCAGCCGCTCGACCTCGGCATCGGCCGGTGTCGCTTGGTCGTGGCCGGGAGGGCGTCGGCCTCGGCCCCCTCGCTCGACGGCGCGCTCTACGGCGCGTCGGCGCTCTCGCGCGTGGCGACCAAGTACCCGCGCTCGGCCGAGCGGCACTTTGCGCGGCGCGGTCTGCAGGTCGAGATCGTGAACGTGAGCAGCTCGGTCGAGCTCGCGCCGATCATGGGCCTCAGCGACCTCATCGTCGATCTCGTCGAGACGGGCACGACGCTCGTGGAGAACGGCCTCGAGGTGAAAGAGGACGTGTACGCGGTCTCGACGCTGCTCATCGCGAACCGTGTATCTTACAAGGTTCGCGCCGCGGAGATCGGCCCGCTCGTGGCGCGCCTTCGCGACGCCGTGGCCGCGGCGCCGGCGGCCTGATCGGTCGCGCGCCTCAACCCTCGGGCCACGGGAGCCAGGCGAGGACGGCGCCCGTGATGCGCGCGACGTCGCCGTCCTCGTCCTGGAGCGAGCGGACGGCCACCCACGCGCGAGGCTGCGATCCGTGCGAGCGGAGGCGGACGCTCAACACGGGGTTGCCTGCCTGCCTGAGCGTGATGAAGGCGTTGGGCAAGAGGACGTCGCGGACCTTGCCGTCGTCGCCGCGCTGCTCGACGGCGTCGTCGCTCGAAGCGACGGTGAAGAAGGGCGCGCCTGCGACCGGGCCGCGCGGCGAGCGCCGCTCGAGGATGCCACGCAGACGTTGCACCGCGCGCTCGTGGCCGCGCGTGCGCAGCGTGAGCGCCCAGTACGTGCCCGGACGGGCGTCGGCGCGCAAGATCGCGCACGACAGCGAGGCCCGCGCGTGACGCTCGAACGCGGTCGTGACGCGGGACGCGCCGCAGGCCACGCCGTAGCGGCGGTCGCCGATCTGCGCGCGCAGCTCGATCGAAGCGGGCTCCTCGCTCGTAGGCGCGAGGTGAGGCGCGGGGCCCCAGGGGCCGGCGCGCGGGGGCTCGGCGCTCGGTGCGGGCCCGCCCGCCTCGGGGTGAACGGCGCGCGTGGCGGCGGCGACGAGATCTTCGGGCGCGAACGCGTCGGACGCGGTGAGGGCGGACATCGACAGCTCGCCCATCGTGAGCGCGCCCCCGCGCGCGACGGGCACGCTCATCGACACGACGACGGGCTTCTCGGCGCGGCGCAGCACGTCCTCGGGCGGCGAGCTCGGCGGTCGACACGCGACGAGCGAGGCGATCGCGATCGCGCCCGCGAACCCTGGAGCTCTGCCGCGCGCGCCGAAGGACCTCCGCACGCGCGCGAGGTTACCCCGATCGCGCGCGTGCGGAGACGCCAATCACGCGCCGCCCCCGTCGGGGAGCGCTTGCGGTGGACGGTCGAGGCGGACGAGCGGCTTCCACTTGCGGAGCGTGGCGCGCCCTACGCCGCGTACGCGCATGAGCTCCTCGATCCTCGAGAAGCGGCCTCGTCGCGCGCGCGCCTGCAAGATCGCGTCTGCGCGCTTTGCCCCGACGCCGGGGAGGCGACGTAGCTCCTCGGCCGACGCGTCGTTGAGGTAGACGGGATCGTCGGGCGTCGCGCGGCCCCGCGCCGATGTGCCGCGGGGAGCGACGCACGGCAGCGTGTGAGGCGCCCCCGCGTCGTGCGGGACGAACGCGATCGCC
>JAGQJA010000362.1 GCA_020430845.1 Myxococcales bacterium | reverse complement strand
CAGCGATGTCTTGATCCTTTCCCTCTCGCTCCCGCGCCCGCGCCCGCGCCCGCGCCCGCGCCCGCTCCCGCTCCCGCTCCCGCTCGCGCGCTCGCTCGCTCCTAGAACTTCAGCGGCGGGCAGTTCTCGCGTGGTCCCGCCGCTCTCGCCGCGTCGCGCTGGGCTTGGGCGTCGAGGTGTACCGCGCGCTCGAGATCGGCGAGCCGGTACCACGGACACGCCCGTCTCGAGCCATAGCGCTCCGCGGTCTCGCGGAGCTTGGTGATGCGATCGCGGCCCTTGGGCTCCCACCCGCTCATCCAGCCCGCGACGTTGGGCTCGCGCGCGCCGACCTCTGTGTCGTCGGGCGTTTCGAGCTGCGGGCGAAAGCACCAGGCGAAGACCGCGCACGCGATCACCACGCGCGTCGCGTGGTGCGCCAGGGTCGCGCGCCCACGAATGAGCAGAGGCAAGAGCCCCGCGAGCAAGAGCGCGGCGGCGACCACGTACCACGGCCCGATGCCGTCGAGCCCGAACCACTCGCCGACGTGGTGGGGCACGAACCCGGCGCGGATCAGCGGCAAGGCAAAGTGCGCGAAGGGCCGCAAGATATGCTCGGGCAGCGTGTTGTACACGATGCCGACGAGCCCGACGGCCACGACGCCGCTGAACGCCGAGCCGATGGCGACGCCGCGTGCGACCGCGCGGTTGAGCGCGCTCTTGCCCGCGAACCACTCGAGGGCAGTCACCGCACCGAGCGCGAAGAACGGGGCGGCCGCGCCGAGGCGGCGCGGTCCGAGCGTCCAGCCCGCGCGCCACTCGATCGCGCCGCACGCGGCGAACCACAGCGCCGCCATCGCGGTCATCCACACGAACGTCGTCACGCGCATCAGCTTGCGCTCGCGGAGCGATGACATCGCCGGCATGACGATGAACGGCGCGGACAGGAACGCGAGCCAGTTGAACGGGCTCATCCCGAAGAAGCCCGAGCCGGCAGGCAGCGACAAGCCACGCACGCTCTCTTCGGTGGGCATGATCATCCCGAAGAGGCCGCGCTTGTGCTCCTCGGCCCACAGCGGGTTCTCGACGTTGAGGTGGCCCGGCGTGAGCGGGTTACCGAACTGGCGGTCTTGGTAGAACATCACGAGCGCGATGCAGATCGCACCGCCGAGCGCGATGCCCGCGAAGCCGCGCGGAGAGCGGAACACTGCGAACGCGTAGATGGTGAGCACCACAGACAGCGGCAGCGCGTGGTACTCGAGCATCGTCGTCCAGCCCGCGCAGAGGCCCACGAGGAACGCGATGACGAAGCGCCGGTCGCGCCGGTCGGGTCTCGTCCTCAGCTCTTGTTCGGTGAGCCCGAACGCCAGGAACGACGACACCGCGAAGAGCGAGTGGCTCACGTTCATGAGCGCGTAGCCGAGGTAATTGGTGCCGATGCCCGCGGCGGCCACGGCCGTGAGCCGCAGCACCACGTCGCTCGAGAAGCCACGCAGGTACCGCTCGAGCCACACCAGGAACAAGAAGCACGGGAGCGATACGGAGAAGAGCCGGATCACCCACGTGGACATCCGCAGCCAGTGGATGCGCGCCGGCACAGACGACGAGGCGGTGGGCACCTCGATCTTGAGGATGGGCGCCACCTTCAAGAAGACGGCGTACGGGATGACCCCCATGTAGCCGTTGGCCGGGCCCTTGACCGAGTAGTAGCGGTAGACGCCGTCCTTGCCCTTCACGCGGGCCATGTCGTTGGTCCAACCCTGGCGCGCGACGATCTTGTCGAGGGCGAACGTGCCCTCTTCGACGATCGCCATCGTCATGAACGTGCGCGTGTTCTCGTTCGGGTTGTTGGTCGCCGCGAAGTACGGAAAAATCGCGAGGAACGGCAGCGCCACGAGCGCGAAGAAGAGCGCGATCAGTCTGCGCTCGGCGCGCGGCGGCGGGCGGCGGGAGATCCTCACGCGCGCTCCTTGAAGATGCGCTTGCGCGCGAGCACGGCCGTCGAGAGCGCGATGCCGAGCGCGGCCATGACGAAGCCTGCCGTGAGCCCGTGCGGCCAGTACCAGACGTGCAGCTTGTGGTGTCCGGGGGGGAGGTCGACGGCGAGCAGCTTGGCCTGGTCGGCCACGGTGCCCACGCTCGCGCGCCAGCCACGCTCGTAGCCCGAGTTGAGGACGATGCGCGTGGGCCGCGTCACCTCGACGTCGACGTCGAACGTGTTCTGCGTGCGGTTGGCCACCATGACGTTGGCGCCGTCGTCCGTGGCGCGGGCCTGAGGCAGGTCGCCGGTCCACACCGCCGCGCCGTGCGAGAACGCCCACGCGTCGCGGCACGCGAGCTGCCCGCGGTTCTGTCGCGGTTGCGAGGCGTACTCGACCATGTCTCCGCCACCGTAGAAGAGGCGCGTCGAGGCGACGACGGGCTTCTCGGGCGGCCCGGTGAAGCGCTCCGACACGAGCTTGGTGGACGCGGCGGCGACCTCACCCGCGCCGATGAGCGCGCACGCGAGGAGGGCGACCGAGATCGCGTCGACCCACGGGCGCGGTCCGACGAACTGTCGCAGGCGGCGCGGGATGCGGTCGACGGCGAGCGCGCCGAACATCGCCACGTAGCCCACGAGCAAGAGGCGAAAGCGCGCGGGCACACGCATCGACTTGAACGGAAAGACGTTCTTGGTGAGCAACGTCCACGGCGCCCACGAGGCGAAGTGGCCGAGCATGAGCACCAGCAGACCGAGCGCGACGACGAGCATCCACGGCGCCTCGGCGGCCGCGATGACGCAGCCTGCGAGCGCGAGCACGACGGCGATGAGCCCGACGTACGACGTGTACTCGCCCCACACGTAGGGATCGCCGTTGATCTTCTGCTGCGTGTGCACGTTCGCCTTCAGGTACATGTCGGCGATCTTCGACCACGAGAGGGCGTCGGTGTCGGGCGGGATGACGCGCACCTTGCTGCGGAACTGATCGGCGAGCGGCAGGAGGCGCGGCCCCGCGACGAGCACGGCCACCGCGACGACGAGCAGCCCGGCGACGACGACGCGCTTGGCCTGGTCGCGCGAGCGCAGGCGCGTCAGCGTCTCGAGCCCGAGCATGAGCGCGGTGTGCGGGATGGGGTACGTGGCGCCGTCGTAGAAGAGGAGCGCCACCAAGAGCCCGAGACCCACGGCGCAGCTGGGGCTGTGCTCTGCGCGCCGCCACAAGAGGAGCGCGAGCGGCGCCCACATGAACGACATGAGCGCCGTGTGCGCGCCCGCGTACTGGCTCGCGTTGCACACCGCGAACATGAAGATCGCGCTCGCGTAGAACGCAGCGCCGCGCGACACGCCGAGCTCCATGCGCGCGAGCATCCACATCGACGTGAAGCCGGCCGTGAGGTGCAGCACGTTCCAGAGCCACACGGTGTGCGTGGCCGAGAGCGGCGTGGCGAGCATGACGATGGGCGACGCCGCCATCGACTCGGGGTTGTCCCAGAGGGGCGCGCCGCCGCACTCGTACGGGTTCCACAGCGGCAGCTCGTGGTAGCGCAGCAGGCTGACCTTGGCCGTGTCGAACAGGTGCAAGAAGTAGCGCCCGTCGCCCAGCGGGGTGCCGGAGCCGTCGAACATGGGCCACCAGGCCCAGATCGCGAGCACAGCTCCGAGCGCACCCACGAGCGCGACGCGGGTGCCGAGATAGGAGCTTGCAGCGTCGTCGCGAGCCATCGATCGGCGCGCGCGAAGCTAACGCACTTCGCCCGTCGCGTCACGGACGCCGCGCGTTCAGCGGTCGGTGCGCGGCGGCCTCGGGCGCCAGAGCGACCAGCCGTCGTCTTCGCCGAGCAGCGTGCCGCGCCGCCGCGCCTCGGCGTCTTGGGCGCCGCTGAGCCTACCGCGCACGAGCACGTAGTCGAACCGCTCCCAGAGCACGGCGCGCTCGGGCCAGCGCGGGTCGCCCGAGACGATGACCACCGGCGCGGGGAGGCCGCGGCGGTAGCGCAGGGGGAGCAGGTTGTGGGGGTAGATGCCGGGGTCGTACACGGGCGCGTCGAGGCCACACAGAGCGGCGAACGTCTCGTGCGGTTGGTGCATCGCGTACCCCTCCCAGTGACGCGACGCGACGCGCTCGGTGACGTAGGCGATCTCTCCGCGCTCGGCGGGGCACGCGCGCGCGAGCTCACGCATGCCGGCGTACTCGCCTTGCAGGGCGCGCAGGTGCTCGTCGATCATCACGAGGCGCGCCGCGGGCAGCACGAAGAGGGCCGCCGCCAGCGCGGTCCTCCACGCGGGGTGGCGCGGGGCGCGCGGCGCGACGACCAGGGGCAAGAGCCAGAGGCCCATGTCGAGCTGTCGCGACGCGACGGTCTGACCGCCGAGGACGGTCTCGGGAAGCGCGAGCCACGAGAGCGCCGTCGCCGCGAACGCGACCTCGTACGCGCCGACGCGACGGCCAGGAGCCGCGCGCCGGAACATCAGGGCGGTCGCGACGAACGCGAGGAGCCCCACGGCGAACAGCTTCTCCCCGTCGCCCTTGGTGAGCGCGAGCGCGCCGAGCGAGAGCTTGTCCCAGAACGTGGGCGACGGCGCGCCGGGCTCGGACGGGAGCGTCGCCGAGTGCGCGCCCCCGTGCGTGCTCGCGAACCACACGCCGAAGAGCACGAGCGAAGGGCCGGCGATGACGAGTGCGCGCGCCGCGAGCGTGCCTGCCTGCGCCGTCGCCGCCGCCGGGTCGGCGCGGTACGACGCCAGAGCCCGCGCGATCGCCGTCAGTGCGACGAGCGCCACGACGATCATAGTCCATGTATATACATGGGCATGGGCCAGAAAGCAGAGCGCCGCCGCGCACGACGCGACGAGCAGCGGTCGCGCACCTCCAGGCCCCGCGCGACCGCGCGCGTCGGGCTCCTCGCCGAGCGCGCGCCCCGACTCGGCGACGACGACGACCATCAGCGGCGCCGCGAGCAAGAACGGCCAGTATCCGCCCAGCGACCACGAGCTCACGTACGCGAGCGGTACGGAGAGGAGCGCGCCCCACGGCCAACGCCCGGTGCGCCACAGCGCGTACGCCGTCACGAGGGGGAGCGCCACGAAGTACGCGGTGGTGGTCGTCACCTGGAACGCGCGCACCGGGTCGAAGAGCTTCTCGGGCACGTAGGCGAGCGCGTAGAGCAGCGTGTTGGCGTCGAGCGGGCGGAGGGGCTCGTACAGGCCCTGGTAGAAGGCGTCTCCGCGCCACCGCGCGGCGATCGCGGCGACGAGCGTGTGGTAGTGCTGGTCCTGCCCCGGGCCGATGGGGCTCGCGCTGTGCACGGCCGCGGTGCCGATCACGAGCACTGCGAGCGCGACGATGAACGCGACGGGCGACCGGAGCCTCGCCATCGCGGCCCGTGTCGGTCGCTCGGGGAACACCACGGGCGATGCTACCGCCTACGAGGTCGGATCGCGCCGATTCTTGGTCGATCGCGCCGCGCCTACTCGATCGATTCGGTCCCCGCCTCGAACGCCGCGGCTGGGACCTCGGCACCCTCGACGCGCAGCGACGCGACCTCGTCGATTGGCATCCGCACGCAGCCTCGCTGCGGCTGCTTCACGTAGATCGGCTTCTCGATCGGCCACGGATCGAGCCGGTGCACGCGCGCCCGACCGCGGCCCTCGACGGCGAGGCTCTCGTCGTTGATGACGGAGCGCGCGTAGCGCGGCGGCGGCGGCGCTTCGCGCGAGCACCCTGATCGCGTCGCGGGTGCCGTGTAGACGGGGTCGGCGGGGCGGGCGCACTCCTCGTCGCGGAACGCCTCGACCTCCGCGCTCGAGTCCCTCGACGGCAGGCACCGCATCACGCCGTCGGTGCCAGGCCAGAAGCTGCACTCGACGCCGAGCTCGGTGTCGCGCCAAGGCTCGTGGCCGGGCGCTGTGTCGCGCAGCTCCCCCGTGGTGACGAGGATGCGCCGTAGCCGCTTCGCGTGCCCATCGTCCTCGACCCGAGGTGTCGCGACGAGGAACGCGGGATCGATCTCCTTGCCCGGCGAGTAGGTCTTCTTGCCGCGGCTCGAGAGGGTCTGACGAAAGCACGCGACGCCGTCGCCGATGAAGTAGTCGCCGGGCGAGGACGATCCGGTGTGGAACGCGTGCGCGCGCGCGGTGCACCTCGCGTCGGCCTTCACCATGAACCTCGGGGCGGTGCACGCGGTCGAAGCGCCAGGCGTGGAGCACGCGGCGTCGGCGAACGTGGTCGACAAGAACAGGCCGTCGGGGACGCAGCGCGCCTCGCCGTCGGCGGCCGTCGTGATGGAGCACGCGGCGTCGAGCTTGGGATCGATCCAGTGCGAGAAGGTCACCGCGCCGTCGACGGCCTCGAAGTACGCCGCCCGCAGCCCCTCGCCGCCGAAGCCCACCACCACGAGCTTCGCGCCCACGAGCTCTTGCGTCAGCTCGCGCCCACGTGTCGCCGTGTCGATTCCTCCGCCCACCTTCATCGAGCGTCGACACTCTCCGCTCGACGTGCGGCCGAAGAGCTCGGTCACGCGCGATGGGCTCTGGGCCTCGAAGACTCGCAACGGGGCATCGGGGCAGTCCAAGGTCGTCGCGTCGCGCATCACGACGAACCTCGACGCTCCGTCGCCGAAGCCGATGGCCACCTGGACCGCGCACGCCTCGTCGCGGAAGCTCTGGGTGGTGTCCGTGAGCGTCGAGAGCGCGTCCGGATCGGGGACGCAGCGGAGCCCCGACGGCGTGGGGCGGAACTTGCAGTCGACCCCGAGCTGCGTGTCGCGGATGCCCATGAGCTCGCGCGCGCCGCTCTGCGTGACGCGCCAGCGGGGCCGCAGCCGCGTACCGGCGCGATGGTGCAGCGCCACGTCGCGCACCGCGCGCACGTCGAAGAAGCCGCGCTGCGGAGGCTTGGCCGGCGCGATCGGGGCCGGCGGCGACCCACACGCCGCCACGACGACGATCACGAACGAGAGGCCCGACAGCGACGCAGCTCCGCGCACGCGGTCAATCTACCCGCGCTCCCCTACGCGTCGCGCGGGATTTCGGGCGCCGGAACGCGCACCCCCAAGCCGAACGCGTCGTGTACTCTGCAGTCGTGTCTCACACCGTGCTGACCATCGACGTCGACTGGGCGCCCGACGCGGCCATCGACTTCACCGCGGACTTGCTCGCGTCGCGCGGCGTGAAGGCCACGTGGTTCCTCACGCACGACAGCCCCGCGGTGGCGCGCCTGCGTGAGCGCCCCGAACTGTTCGAGCTGGGCATCCACCCGAACTTCCTCCCGGGCTCGTCGCACGGCGCCACGCCCGAGGACGTCCTCGACTACTGCATGAAGCTCGTGCCCGACGCGACGAGCGTGCGCACGCACGCGCTGGTGCAGTCGACACCGCTCTACGACCTCGTGCTCCGCCGCACGCCCGTGCGCTGCGACGTGTCGCTCCTCTTGCCTCACGCGCGCCGCCTCGACCTCGTCGAGTACCAGTGGAAGGGCACCACGCTGCTCCGCCTGCCCTATCACTGGGAGGACGACATCGAGATGCTGCGCGACGCGCCCGCGTGGGACCTCGAGACGGCGATCGCCGGGGAGGGCTACCGGGTCTTCGATTTTCATCCGATCCACGTGTTCTTGAACTCGGCCGACATGGGGCCCTACGAGTCCCTCAAGGCCGCCGTGCGGCCGCTCGGCGCAGCCACGATCGAGCAGATGCAGCCGTTCGTCCACGAAGGGCCTGGACCGCGCACGGTGTTCACGGCGCTGGCCGATCACCTCGCCGCTCACGGCGGCGGCGCCCGCGTTCGAGACGTCTACAACGCCTGGAGGGAGTCGCGATGAAGCTGAGTGACGTGCCGGCCGAGATCGGCCTCGAGATCGTGCGTGACGGGAGCTTCGAGAGCGTCGGGTTCGTGACGTACACCACGTCGCAGCTCCTTGTCTTCACCGAGAGCGAGAAGTACCTCGCCGACCTCGCGGCCAACAAAGAGATCTCGTGCGTCATCACCACCGCCGAGCTCGCGCCCAAGCTGCCTCCGCACGTGGGCGTGGCGGTGGCCAAGAGCCCGCGCGGCGCGTTCTACGCGCTCCACAACAAGCTCGCCGAGACGGAGTTCTACTGGAAGCCGTTCCGCACGGAGATCGCGGCGAGCGCGCGCGTACATCCGCGCGCCTACGTGGCGGAGTGGAACGTGCGCATCGGCGAGCGCTGTGTCGTCGAGCCGCACGCCACGGTGCTCGAGCGCGCGGTCCTCGAGGACGACGTCGTGCTCCGCGCCGGCGTCATCGTGGCAGGGGAGGGCTTTCAGTTCGCGCAGGTCGACGGAAAGCTGCTCCCCGTGGTGCACGTCGGGGGCGTGCGCCTCGAGCGCGGCGTCGAGCTGCAGAACGGTACGTGCGTCGACCGGGCGATCTTCGGCGGGTTCACCGTGGTGGGCGAAGAGACCAAGACCGATAACATGGTGCACATCGCGCACAACTGCCGCCTCGGCAAGCGCAACCGCCTCGCCGCTTGCGCCATGCTCGCCGGCAGCATCGTCTCGGGCGACGACGTGTGGTTCGGGCCGGCGTGTGCCGTCTCCGACGGCGTGAAGATCGGATCGCGCGCCTCGCTCACCATCGGCGCGGTCGTGACGCGCGACGTGGGCGAAGATCAGCGAGTGTCAGGCAATTTCGCCATTGATCACGGGCGGTTTCTGACGCACATGAGGGCCATCCGCTGAGGCCCGGTCCATGTCTCCACCGTCACCCACCGACGACAGCTCCCGTCACGACGACGCGCCCGCGCTCACGGTGGCCATGCTCGCCTACAACGAGGAGAGCAACATCCGCGCTGCCGTCACGGAGATGGTCGACGAGCTCCGCGGGCTCGGCGCGCCGTGGGAGCTGCTCGTGGTCGACGACGGCAGCTCCGACGACACGGGCCGCATCATCGACGAGTTGGCGTCTGCCGAGCCTCGGGTCCGCGCAGTCCATCACCCGGAGAACCTGGGCCTAGGGGGCGGCTATCGCACCGGCTTCCGCGAGGCGCGCGGCACGTTCCTCATCTTCTACCCGGCCGACGGGCAGTTCCCGCCGTCGATCATCCCCGAGTTCTTCGCGCAGATGCCCGAGCTCGACATGTTGCTCGGCTACCTCCCGGCCCACGAGCGGCGTCCCATCGCGCGCGCGTTGTCGTTCGCCGAGCGCGTCGTCTACCGCGTCGCGCTCGGACGGATGCCCAAGTTCCAGGGCGTCTTGATGTTTCGGACGCGCCTGCTCGAGGAGATCCCGCTCGTGTCGGAGGGGCGCGGCTGGGGCGTCATCATGGAGCTCATCTTGCGGGTCGCGCGCGGCGGGTTTCGCGTCAGGAGCGCGCCCACGGCGATGCGGCAGCGTCAGTCGGGCGAGTCGAAGGTGCAGAACACGCGCACCATCGCGGCCAACCTCCGCCAGGTGTGGGCGCTGCGGGCGGCGGTGAACGCGCCCTCGTCCTCGGCCCGTCCGTCGCGCGCGCCCAACCCGCCCCCGCGCGACTGACCGCACCTCACGTGGCCCCGGACCGCCCGCTCAGGCCCGGGCGCGCCGCCGCGCGGCCCATTCGCGCAGGCCCGTCGCGAAGACCGCCGTCATGATGACGGCAGAAAATATGTGTATGCATGAATAATTCGCCATACCGCGGTCCGAGTAGATGATGAGCGCAGGCGCGGCCAGCGGCGCCGAGAACAGCAGGAGCCGCGCGTAGAACCAGCGTCGCGTCCACGCCAAGAACCCGAGCAGCGGGACGGCGAGCAGGCCGAAGAGGGGGCTCTTGGTCTGGAGGTCGAGATCCCCGTAGGCGATCGTCACCGGGGTCGTCTCGGTGAGGATGCGCCAGATGCGCTGCTTGATGATGTCGGCATACCAGCGCGGGTCGTTCTTGATGTCGCCGAGGACCTTGGCCTTGACGAGGTCGTGGTACCGCTCGTCGATCTCGCCGTAGTACACGGGGTACTTCTTGGCCTTGTCGTAGGTGAAGCTCTGCGGCGCGCGGTTCGGGTTGATCTCCAGCTCGGGGTGCCACCTCTGGAGCGACGGATAGACGAAGCGGTAGACCTTGAGGTCGTTCCACTCGTAGCCGTACTTGGTGTCGAAGTCGCCGAGCCCGCAGTAGAGCGCGTGCCAGAACTCGTGGTACGCGCGGTATGGCCCCGTGTACGGCTCCTGGCCGAGGTCGACGAGCACCTTCTGCGCTTGCTCGAACTTGCGGTGGATCTGGTACGCGTACGCGCGCGTCGTGAGCGAGAACGTCGTGACGAGCGCGATCACGAGCAGCGCGCGCTTGACCCAGCTCGTGCGCGAGAGGGTGAGGTAGACGAACACCGCGCCGCCCATCACGACCATCGGCTCGGAGCGCACGTTGCGGATCGTGGCCATCAGGATCGCCGTCCCGAACGCGGCGATCCACGGGTAGGCCACGGACAAGCGTCTGCGGTGGCCGCCCTCGGGCGCCGTCCCCATGAGCGGCAGGTGAATGGCCAACACGAGCACCATCGCGGTGATCGACCAGCCGAAGACGTTCTCGTCGTTGTAGACGACGTTGAGCTGGAAGGGGTTCGACCCGAGGGCGATGACGAGCGCAGCTCCGAGCCACGGGCGCCGGCTCCACCATGCCGCGAACCAGAGGGCGCAGAGCGCGAGCCTCCACGCGAAGATGTGTGCGGGCTTGAGCGTGGGGTTGATGGCGCTCGCGCCGTTGACGATCTTGTCGAAGTAGAAGAGGTACACGCGGCCGCGGTCGCCGGACCGAAACGTGACCCACTCGTCTTGTTTGAGCTTCTCCGGCGCGGCCCGCAGCAGGCGCTCGGCCTCGTTCCGCGTGTCCTTGAGGATCGGCGCGTCCGTCTTCAGCGGGTAGATGCCGAGGTGGTAGAGGAAGAAGAAGAACTGCGCCTCCCACGGCTTGTTGAGGCCCGTCGCGGCCCACACGCGGTAGGTCTTGTCGATGTGGGCGTCCGGCCGCGTGAACTGCCGCTGCCACGAGACGACCATCCACATGCCGAAGAGGAGCACGACGAGGCGCCGCCCGTTCCGCGCGCCGAAGAGCAAGCGAAAGGCTCTCCCCAGGAACGCCGTCAGTGGGCCCACAGCGCGACGGCGTACCTCGACTCGCGCCGGTCCGCAACCGCGCGTTCGACCGGCGCTCAGGGCGTCGCGCGCGTGCGCAACACCCGCGCGGGCACGCCCGCGACGATCGCGCCTGGCGGCACGCTCTCGGTGACGACGGCGCCCGCACCCACCTGGGCTCCGCGGCCGACGACGACGCCGGGGAGGATGATCGCTCCCACGCCGATGTCGGAGCCGCTCTCGACGTGGACCGCCGCCGTCTTGACCGGGGCGTGCAGGATCGGTCCGTCGTATCCGTCGAGCTCGTGCGCCGACGTGAGGATCTTCACGAACGGGCCGATCCCGACGTCTTCGCCGATGTCGATGCCGCCCGCCGAGTGAAAGAAGCAACCCTGGCCGATCCACGTGCCGTCGCCGACGCGCATGCGCTGCGTGTGGTAGCCCTTGAGCATCGCGCCGTGGCCCACGTAGACGTCGTCGCCGATCTCCACGTTCTCGGGATGAAAGACGAGCACGCCGGGCTCGAAGACCACGCGCGCCCCGCAGCGCGCGAGGTCGCTCGCGACGAACTCACCGGTGCCGTGGGAGCGGCGCGTGGGACGACTCGACGGCGACGACATGCGGGCTCTCTAGCCGCGGAGCGCCCGCGGCTCAATGCCGCCCGTCGCGCGTCGCGCGGGGGCACCCGGCCCCGGTGGTGTGGGCCGCCGCGGCTCGCGTTCTCCCCCCGATCAGAGGCTTGGGGCGCGGGGGCACCTGCGCTATAGGGTCGCCGCCTTGTCTGCGCTCGCCAACCTCACGTCGCGTGTCCACGATCGCACCGCCCGAATCGGCGTCATCGGCCTCGGCTACGTCGGCCTCGCCGTCGCCTGCGCCCTCGCCGAGGCGGGCTTCCGCGTCACCGGGGTCGAGCTCCGGGCCGACCGCGTCGAGAAGATCCGCGCCGGCGACTGCCCGATCGACGGTATCGAGCCGGGCCTCCCCGACCTGGTGAAGAAGGTCGTCGCCTCCAAGCACCTCGACGCCACCACGCAGTACGCCGCGCTGGCCGACGTCGACGTCGTGCTCATCTGCGTCGACACGCCCGTCGCGCGCGACCGACGCCCGCGCTTCGAGGCGCTGCGGTCCACGTGCTGGCAGCTCGGGCCCGTGCTCAAAGAGGGCGCGCTCGTCATCGTCGAGTCGACGGTCGCGCCGGGCACCACGATGGGCCTCGTCGCGCCGCAGCTCGCCAAGCACTCGAACAAGGAGCTCAACAAGGGCTTCTTCCTCGGTCACTGCCCCGAGCGCGTCATGCCGGGCCGCCTGCTCAAGAACCTGCGCGAGCTCAGCCGCGTGTGCGGAGGCTCCACGCCCGAGGCCGCGCACGCCATGGTGGCGCTCTATCGCACCATCGTCGAGGGCGAGCTCGACGAGACCGACTGCATCACCGCCGAGCTCACCAAGACGGCCGAGAACACCTACCGCGACGTCAACATCGCGTTCGCCAACCAGCTCGGGCTCATCTGCGAGGCCGTGGGCGCCGACTTCGAGCGCGTGCGCGGCTTCGTCAACAAGTCCCCCGGCCGCAACGTGCTCTGGGCGGGCGCCGGCGTGGGCGGGCACTGCATCCCCAAAGACCCGTGGCTCTTGGTGCACGGCGTGCCCGGCGTCGACACCGGGCTCATCGCCGCGGCGCGCACGCTCAACGAGTCGATGCCGCTGCACGTGGCGCGCTTGGTCGAGCAGGCGCTCGACGAGGTCAACATCGGCATGCACTCGGCGCGCCTCTTGGTGCTCGGGTACTCGTACCTCGAAGACAGCGACGACACGCGCAACAGCCCGTCGCAGTCGCTGATCGAGCACCTCAAGGATTGGGGCGCCGAGGTCGTCGTGCACGACCCGTGGGTGCCCGAGTACGCGGTCGACCTGTGGAAGCGCGCCGAGGGGGCCCACGCCGCCATCGTGATGGTGGCGCATGCCGAGTACCGCGACCTCGACCTCGCGCGGCTGCGCGGCTGCCTGCGCGCGCCCGTGCTGGTCGACGGCCGTCAGGTGGTCGACGCCGCCGCGGCCAGGGCGGCCGGCTTCGTGTTCCGCGGTCTCGGCCGCGCGTAGCCCCCGGAGACAAGACATGACCGAGCTCGCGAACAAGCGCATCTTCATCACCGGGGGCGCCGGCTTCATCGGCTCCACGCTCATCGGACGCCTCGTCGAGGACAACGAGATCGTCGTCTACGACAACCTCGCGCGCGACTCGCTCAAGGACAAGCCGTACAAGAGCCACAAGAACCTCCGCGTCATCAAGGGCGACGTGCTCGACGCGGCGGGCATCGGCGAGGCGATCCAGGGCGCGAACGTCGTCGTCCACTGCGCCGCGATCGCGGGCATCGACACGGTGTCCAAGAGCCCCGTCACCACGCTGCGCGTGAACATGCTCGGCTCGGCCAACGTGCTCGAGGCGGCCGCCAAGCTGCCCGCGTGCGAGCGCGTGCTCTGCTTCTCCACGAGCGAGGTCTTCGGCCAGCACGCGTTTCGCGTCACCGAGGCGAGCGGCACGTCGGTCGGCGCCGTGGGCGAGCCGCGCTGGGCCTACGCCGTCGGCAAGCTCGCCGAAGAGCACCTCGCCATCATGTACCACCGCGAGCTGGGCTTGCCGTCGGTGGTGGTGCGCCCGTTCAACGTGTACGGCCCCGGACAGGTGGGCGAAGGCGCGCTCCGCAACTTCATCATGCGCGCGCTCGCCGACGAGCCCATCGACATCTACGGCGACGGCTCGCAGATCCGCGCGTGGTGCTACGTCGACGACATGGTCGACGCCGTGCTCGCCGGCCTGACGCACCCCAAGGCCGTCGGCGAGTCGTTCAACGTGGGCAACGAGCGCGCCGTGGCCACCACCTTCGGCCTCGCCGAGGCCGTGGTGCGCGTGCTCGGCTCCAAGTCGCCCATCCGATTCGTCCCGCGCGACACGGCCGACGTGCAGCTCCGCGTCCCGTCCACGGCCAAGTGCCGCGACCTCATCGGCGTGGTCGCCAAGGTCAACCTCGACGAGGGCATCCGTCGCACCGCCGAGTTCTACCGGGCGGCGCGCGGGGCCGGCGCTTGATCCGCCTCAACATCCCCTCGATCGAGCAAGACGATCTCGAGGCGGTGCGCGCCGTGCTCGAGACAGGCTTTCTCGTGCAGGGCCCGCGCGTCGCCGCGTTCGAGGCCGAGCTGGCGCGGCTCACCGGCGCGCCGCATGCGGTCGCGGTGAGCAACTGTACGGCCGCGCTGCACCTCGGCCTGCTCGCGCTCGGGGTCGGCCCGGGCGATCTGGTCGCGGTCACCGCGTTCTCGTGGATCTCGACCGCCAACGTCATCGAGCTGTGCGGCGCCCAGCCGGTGTTCGTCGACATCGATGCATCTACATTCAACATGTGCCCCGAGAGCCTCGCCGAGCGCGTGGGGCAGCTCGCGGCTTGCGCCGAGACGCGCCGCAAGCTCAAGGCCGTCATCCCTGTGCACACGTTCGGGCAGATGGCCGACGTCGACGCCATCGGTCGTGTCGCGGCCGAGCACGGCCTGCCCGTCATGGAAGACGCGGCGTGCGCCCTCGGCGCCACGTGGAACGGCAAGCAGGCCGGCACGGCGGGCACGCTCGGGTGCTTCAGCTTCCACCCGCGCAAGGCCGTCACCACGGGAGAGGGCGGCGCGATCGTCACGCACGACGCTGCGCTCGCCCGCACGCTGCGGGCGCTGCGCAACCACGGCATGGACCCCGAGGCCGGCGGCCCCGACTTCGTCATGCCGGGCCTCAACTGCCGCATGACCGACTTCCAGGCGGCGCTCGGCAGCACGCAGCTCACCAAGCTCACCCGCATCACGTCGGCGCGCCAGCGGCTCGCCAAGCGCTACGACATGCTCCTCGCGGGCGCCCCCGTCACGACGCCCGCGGTGCCCGAGGGCAGCGCGCATGTGTACCAGTCGTACGTCGTGCTGCTCCCCGAGGCGGCGGCGCCCGAGCGCCCGTCCATCCTCCGCCGCATGCGCGAGGCGGGCGTCGAGACGACGATCGGCACGTGGCACATGCCCATGACGACGTACTTCAAGGCGCGCTACGGCTACGCGGCCGGGGACTTTCCTCGCGCCGACGCCGTCTTCGCGCGCGCGCTCACGCTGCCGCTCTACGAGCACATGACCGACGACGAGCAGCAGACGGTCGTTCGCGCGTTGCGCGACGTGCTCGCCTGACGCCGCGCGGCCGACAGCGAGGCGTCAGCCGCGGCGCGCTTCGCGCCGGAGTCGCAGGAGCTCGCGCCCCATCTCGCTGCCGTGCTTGAGCGGGCGCACGGTCGAGGCGCGGCCCGAGGGGAAGAGCGAGACCGGCAGCTCCACGATGTCCTCGCCCAGCGTCTCTGCGCGATGGCAGAGCTCGGTCGAGTAGAAGAACCCGCGCGCGCGGATGGTCGGCAGCAGCTCCGCGGCCAAGTCGAGGCGGACGAACACGCTGCCCTGCGAGTCGCCGACGCGCATATCGATGATCGCACGTCGCAACAGCCGAAACGCCGCGCTCATCACCTTGCGCTTGGCACCGCGGTCGGCCTGGCTGCGCGGGTGAGCCTTCGACCCCATGAGGATGCGAGGTCGCGTCGTCGACAGCAGCGGGCGTGCCGCCTCGAGGTCGGTCATGCCGAACGGCAGATCGGCCGCGGTGAGGATGGCCCAGCGGTCGGGAGACGGGCCGAAGCGCTCGAGCGCCTCGGTGAGGCCGCGGTGGTACGCGTACCCGATGCCTGCGTCTGCTTCGCGAAACGCGCGCACGGGCGGCGCGGCGTCGCCCCAGCGCTCCTCGAGCGACTGCGACAGCTCCCACGAGCGATCGGAGCTGCCGTTCTCGACGAGGAAGATCTCCGCGTCCTCTCCCTCGAGGTGCCCCCGCAGACGCAGCACGTTGCCCTCGAGGACCTTCTCCTCTTGGTGTACCGGCAAGACGTAGACGAGCGCGCTCATGGTTGCGAAGGATCGGCCACGGGCTCCGCGGGCTCCATCGTCTCTTCGGACGCGGACAGCGGCGCCTTGGACCGCAGGGACACGTAGGGGATCGCCCCGATGGTACAGGGGATGATCTGTCCGACGAGGAATACGTTGAACACGGTCGACCCGCCCGTGAGCCCGATCATCGCGAAGAGCTTCTCGAACGCGGCGTGACCCACGCCCACGCCGGCAGGGGAGATGGGCAGGATCATCGTGAGCACACCGAGCGGATAGATGGTGGCCACGGCGCTGAACGACGCCGCCTGCCCCTCGATCTCGCGCGCCAGCAGCGCGAACCAAGCGACCGTGATCCCGTGCATGAGGATCGAGATGAGCATGCCGCCGACGAGCGGGCCGGGCCGCGTCGCCATCAGCCGGAACGCTTGCACGAGCTTTCGCGCCAAGCCGGCCAGGCGCGACGGGCCGTCGAGCCGCGCCTCGATCCGCTCGCCGAAGCGCCGCATCAGCAGCACGATGAGCGCCGGGACGAGCACGAACCCGAAGCCCAGCAGGCCGACGCTCATGACGAGCGGGCGCAGGCTGGGCGTCGACCATAGCGTGGGAAAGCGCACCGCCGTCACGAAGAGCGCGAGCGCCACGAGGCCGCTCAGGCCGAGCATGCGCTCGACGAACACGACCACGAGGATGGGGGCGCGCTTGTCGGCGTCCTCGTTGCGCGCCACGTAGAGCGCCTTGAGCACGTCGCCGCCCACGTTGCCCGGGATGACGACGTTGAAGAAGAGCGCCACGAGCTGCAGCGAGAACACGCGCGAGAGCTTGGGGTGGGCGCCCGCGAGCGTGAGCAGCACGCGCCAACGCAAGCCTCCGAGGACCACCGCGACGAAGGCCCACATCGCAAAGTTGGTGGCGAGCAGCCAGGGGGTGCGCGCCACCACGACCAGCGCGCCGAGGTCGAGGTTGCCGCCGCGCAGGAGCCAGGTGAGGAGCGCCGTGGCGACGAGCACCTTCGCCAGCAAGATGAGGCGTCCTTTGGCCTTCTCACCCACGGTCCGCCTCTAGCATGCAGGGCGCACCGCGGACACTGCGTATTGCGGATCCAAGCGTTGACACTATACTCCCGCGCCGTTCATGCCCCCCGTCCCCTTCATCGATCTTTCACGCCTCATCCCCGAGATCCGCGAGGCCACGCTCGGCGACTGGACGGAGTGCCTCGACCGCTGTGAGTTCGTGGGGGGCCCGCGCGTCACGGCGCTCGAGGGCGAGCTCGCGGGCCAGCTGGGCACGCCGCGCGTCGTGTCGTGCGCCAACGGCACCGACGCGCTGATCATCGCGCTCCAGGCCGCCGGCGTGAAGCCGGGGATGAAGGTCGCGCTGCCCAACCTGACATTTTGGGCCACCTACGAGGCCGTCGTGCAGCTCGGCGCCACGCCGGTGCTCGTCGACGTCGACGCCGAAGACCTCCAGCTCTCGCTCGACGAGCTGCGCTCCGCGCACGACGCACACCGCTTCGACGCGGCGCTCCTCGTGCACCTCTACGGGTGGGCCAGCGCGCGCCTCTCGGAGATCCGTGCGTTCTGCAAAGAACGCTCTGTCGCCCTCGTCGAGGACGGCGCGCAGGCCTACGGCGTCTCCGTGGGCGGCCGTCCCGTGCTCGCAGACGCGGCGTTCGGCACCCTCTCGTTCTACCCGGCAAAGGTGATCGGCGGCGCGATGGACGGCGGCGCCATCACGATGCAGACGGCCGAGGCCGAGGCGCTCGTGCGCTCGCTGTGCAACCACGGGCGCTCGCAGCACTACTCGTACGCCCACGTCGGCTGGAACTCACGCATGGGCGGGCTGCAGGCCGCGTTCTTGCGGCGCGTGATCGCCCACACCCCGGCCATCCTCGCGTCGCGGCGCAAGGCCGCCGCGTGGTACCGCGACCGCCTCGCGTCCGAGTCGCGCGTCCGCACCTACGGTCCGCCGGCCGGCGTCGAAGAGAACGGCTACCTCAACGTGCTCACGGTGCAGGGCAAGACCGGGGCCGAGGTCGTCGCCGCGCTCAAAGAGGCGGGCATCGGCGCGGGACGCACGTACCCCGAGACGATGGACGCGCAGCCGCCCGCCAAGGGCGTCGCCATCGCCCACGGAGACTTGCGCGTGTCTCGCGAGATCTGCGAGCGCGTGGTCAACCTTCCGCTCTTCTACGGCATCCGTGAAGACGAGTGCGAGGCCTCGGTCAGCGCCCTCCTCGCCGCGGTGTGAGGATCGCATGAACCAGAGAAAGAAAGTCGTCCTCGTCGGTGCGGGTCGCATGGGCAGGAACCACCTGCGCGTGCTGCGCGAGCTCCCCGAGCTCTTCGAGGTCGTCGCCGTGGTCGACCCGGTCGCCACGGCACCCGCGGGCGTCGGCATCCCCTTCGTCAAGACGCTCGCCGACGTGAAGGGCAAAGACTTCGACGCGGCCGTCGTCGCCACGCCCACGGCGCTGCATTTCGACGTCGCCTCCGAGCTCATCGAGATGAAGAAGCACCTCCTCATCGAGAAGCCCGTCGCGAGCACCTACTCGCAGGCGCGGCAGCTCATCGAGGCGGCGCGCGAGGCCAAGCTGCTCTTGGCCGTCGGTCACGTCGAGCGCTTCAACCCGGCCGTACGCAAGCTCCGCGAGATCATCCGCGAAGGCTGGCTGGGCACGGCGATCCACTTCAGCTTCACGCGCGTCGGCGGGTACCCCGAGACGCTCATCCAGGGCAACAACGTGCTGCTCGACCTCGCCGTGCACGACATCGACGTGCTCCGCAGTCTCGTCGGTCAGCTCCGCCTCGAGGCGAGCATGTGCCACTCGACGTGGCGCGAGGGCGTCTACGACACGGCGGAGATCTTTCTCCGCGCGGCCAAGGGACCGAGCGCGTCGGTGCACGTCAACTGGATCACGCCCACCAAGATCCGATCGATCCGCGTCACGGGGACGCGCGGCGTGTGCTTCGTCGACTACATCATGCAGACGTGCGAGCTCTTCGGCGGCAACCTGCTCAAGCAGCTCGAGCCCACGAGCTCGAGCTTCGACTCGCTGCAGGTCTTGTACAAGACGTCCGACAAGATCGCGTTCGGCGTGCACAAAGAAGAGCCGCTCCGCGCGCAGGCCGTGCAGTTCCACGGGCTGCTCAACGGCGGCGAGTCGGGCGAGCTCTGCATGGACCGCGACGCGCTGGCGGCCGTGCTCCTCACCGAGCGCGCCGTGCTCGACGGTCAGGCGCGCACGCGGAGCCCGTCGATCGTGCCCGGCGACGCGCTCCCTCGCGAGCAAGACGAGTGGGTGTAGAGCCCGCAGCCGTACCCGGAGAGGTGCGCCCGCCCGCAGACGACGCGGAGCCGGCGCCTGCGTGGCTCGACGATCTCGACTTCGAGCGCGCGCCGACGACGCTGCTCGGAGCGCGCCTACGCATCGTCGCGTGGCTCGCGTGCGGCGTCATCGCCGCCTCGTCCATCTGGAAGACGGTGTTGCCCCTGAGCCGCAACGTCGTGCAGACGCCGCTCGGCGGTGACGCGTACGACGGCCACCGCTACGGCATGAAGCTCGCGCTGCGGAAGGCGATCTTCGCCGAGCTCGCGGCCGCCGAGAAGGCCCAGCGTGAGCGGGCGGTCGCCCAGAACACGTGGCACGGGCACGCGTGGTCGCGCGAGGACGACCGCGGTTATCAGGAGCGCGCGCTCGCGCAGTCGCTCGCCACGCGGCACGGACTCTCGTTGTCGCAGGTGTATCTCATCCTCGACGAGGGCATCCGCGACAAGTGGCCCGGCCCCGACGGCGAGCCGCTGATCGCGACCACGCCTCCCCAGGACCCGCGCGACACATGGTGAACGGGCGCGGCCCGCGCCGCTTGCTCGACGGCGTGCTCGCCGTGACGCCGCTCCGGTTGATCCTCTGGATCACCGTCATCGCGGCGATCTGCCCGGCGCTCTTCACGAACGCGAACCAGCTCCATCACTTCATGGACGATCACCAGTTCTACAACTGGGAGGCCGCCGACCGCATCTCCATCCTCCGGTACAAACAGCTCCCGTTCTGGAACCCGTATTACTGCGGTGGCATGGTCTCGGCCGCCGCGCCCGAGAGCACGGTCTTCTCGCCCGACTACATCCTGCGCCTCTTCGTCGGTATCGCGAACGGGCGGCGCCTCGCCGTCGTGCTCTTCATGATGCTCGGCATGGAGGGCGTGTACCGCCTGTCGCGCGAGTGCAACGGGAGCGCCGCGGCGAGCATCGCGGGGGCGCTCACGTTCGCCACGTACGACAAGCTCCTCAAGGTGTGGCTCGGCATGGGCTGGGTCAATTTCTTCGGCTTCGAGCTCGTGCCCTGGGTGGTGCTCGGGCTCGTCAAGGGACGCACGAGCGTCGCGTGGCGACTGATCGGAGGTCTCGCGCTCGGGTGGATCGCGCTCTCCGCGGGCACCTACACGGCGCCGTACACGGGCATCGCGCTCGTCGCCGTCACGGTGTGCGTGCTCTTGCGGTACGTGTCCCCGTGGGACAAGGCCGCGCTCAAGGGGACCGTGGCGTCGCTCGTCACCGTCGCGGGGCTGGGCGTGGTGCTCGGCGTGGCCAAGCTCGTGCCGATGGCGATCCTCATGCGCCAGTACCCGCGCGTCTTCACGCCCGTCGAGATCAACGACAAGTTCCAGCTGCTCGGCCAGTACTGGGGTGTGTACTGGCTCGTGCTGGTGCTCGCGTTCGTCGGGTTGCTCTATCGCGACGTGTGGGCCCGCGTGTTCGTCGCCGTCGCCACGCTCTTCTTCTTGTTGGCGATGGGCCAGTTCCACGACTGGGCGCCCGCGGCGCTCATGAAGAAGCTCCCGCTCGTCTCGGGGCTGCGACTCCCCGATCGCTTCACGGTGATGTTCCACCTCTTCGTCGTGCTCGCGGCGACGCGCGGGCTCACGCACGCCGAGGACACCGTGTCGGGGGTGCTCACCCGGCTCTGGGCGTGGATGCGGAGGTCGCGCGCGCGCGCGTTCGAGGCGGCCGTCCTCCCGCTCGCGTTCACCGCCGTGGGCAGCGCGGTCATCTACCGCTACGCGCGGCCCGAGCTCGAAGAGATCCTCGAGCACTCGCGCCTCCCGGCGAGCACGTACTACACGGTGGCTGCGCCGCGAGAGGTCGACCAACCGTTCAAACAGCACCGCGGCAACCGGCGCGACGCCCATGTCTTCCCGCCGATGAATCGCGGCTCGCTCTACTGCTTCGTGGGGATCCCGTTGCCGGAGTCCGCGCGCCTGCGCGCCGACCTCGCGCAGGAGGAGTACCCCGAGGACCCGTCGGCCGCGACCGTCGTCCGCAAGGCGTGGAGCCCGCACGAGATCAGGCTCGAGGTCGACGCGACGCGAGAGGCGCGCGTCTTCGTCAATCAGAACTACAACCCCCATTGGACGGTCGACGTCGGTCGGGTAGAGAATGTCGACGCGCTCCTCGCGGTCACGGTGCCCGCGGGCAAGCACACGGTGACGCTCCGCTACCGCGACTGGACGAGCTTCTTCTGCATGACGGTCTCGATGCTCACGTTCGCAGGCGTGGCCGGGTGGCTCACCCGTCGCGGTATCCTCCGCGCGCGCGTCACAGTGAATCGATGGATCGCGCTCGGTGTCCTTGGTGAAAAAATGAAAGAAGAACAAGGGGTTGACTCGGTGTCCGAGCGAGAGGACGGCTCGTCGTGACCGACAAGGCTCCCGCCGCGCGGCCGACGCTCTCGGTCGTGGTGCCCTGCTACAACGAAGAGGGCAACGTCGATCAGTTCTCCGCGACGTTGCTGCCGGTGCTCGAAGCGCTGCGGCCGGAATACTCGAACATCGACCTGCTCCTCGTCGACGACGGCAGCAGCGATCGCACGCTCGAAGAGCTGAAGAGCCTCGAGGGGCGAGGCGACGGCATCGACGTGCGCGCGGTGACGCACGGCGTGAACAAGGGCCTCGGCGCGGCGATCCGCACGGGCTTCCGCGAGACGCGCGGCGACATCGTCGTCACGACCGACAGCGACGGCACCTACCCCTTCTCCGAGATCCCCAAGCTGCTCTCGTACCTCACGCCCGAGATCGGCATCGTCACCGCGTCGCCGTATCACCCCGACGGCGGCATCGAGAACGTGCCGCCGCATAGACTCGTGCTGTCGCGCGGCGCGTCTGTGCTCTACCGCGTGCTCGTCGATCGCAAGATCCACACGTACACGGCCCTCTTTCGCGCTCACCGCCGCGAGGTGCTCGACGCGATCACCTTCGAGTCGAACGACTTCCTCGCGTGCGCGGAGATCCTCGTCAACGCGCGGCTCGCCGGCTTCGAGATCGCGGAGATGCCCGCGATCCTGCGGAGTCGCGCGGTGGGCACGTCCAAGGCTCGGCTCGCGCGCATCTTGCGATCGCACGTGCGGTTCCAAGGCCAGGTGCTCGCGCGCCGCATGGGCCTCGGCGCACCCATCTCGCGCAAGTGATGCGTTGGGCTCGCGCCTCGGTAGGCTCGGCCGCGTTCAGGTGACCTGGTAGCCTACGCTGCCAGCCATGAAGATCGTCTCCGTCGTCGGCGCTCGCCCCGAGTTCGTGCAGGTCGCGGCCCTCTGCAGGGTCTTGCGCCGCTCGCACGACGAAGTGCTCGTTCACACCGGTCAGCACTACGACGACCGGATGTCGAAGGTCTTCTTCGACGAGCTGGGACTTCCGACGCCGGAGCACGATCTCGGCGTGGGCTCGGGCTCGCACGCCGCCCAGACGGCGGCCATGCTCGTCCCGATGGAGGAGCTCTTCGTCGCCGAGGCTCCCGACGTCGTCATCATCCGGGGCGACACCAACTCGACGCTGGCCGCCGCCCTCGTCGCGGCGAAGCTCTGCATTCCTCTCGCGCACGTCGAAGCGGGTGAGCGCAGCTTCGTGCGCGCCATGCCCGAAGAGATCAACCGCGTC
>JAGQJA010000361.1:10949-12433 GCA_020430845.1 Myxococcales bacterium | reverse complement strand
CCGACGATGGCGTCGACGTGCGCGCCGATGAACCGCTGCGCGATCGCGTCGAGCACGATGTGGAACGCCCGCGGGTCCGACAGCAGCGGCGTGATGTCCTTGAAGACGATCCCCTTGGTCGGAAAGTCGGGGATGTCGCGGATCTTGGACTGCGCGTAGGTGAGGGACTCGGGGAGGCTCATGTGGCGCACGTCGTAACCGAACGCGGCGCGGCGGGCAACGCGCGCGCGCCCGAGGCCCCACGCGGCGCGACGTGATCAGGTCTTCGTCGAGAGGCCGCGCGCGAGGCGCTCGGAGAGGCCGCCGTCGTCGTCGCGCGTGAGATCGAGCAGGAGCGTGGTGAGCGACGCCGAGCCGTCGTCGTAGGCGTCGGTGTCGGAGCCCGCGTCGCGGTCGTGGCGCACGCCGGGACCGCCGAGCCACATGTACTCGCGACCGCGCGGGTCTTTGCGCACCTCGATGATCTCTTCGTACAGGCGCGCGCCGAGGCGCGTCTTGCGCACCTCGCCCGTCCAGTCGGGCGGCACGTTGAAGCTGATGAGGGGCGTGCTGCGGCGGAGCGAGGGGCCGGGCGACTGCGCGGGGGTCTTTCCCTTCTCTTCGAAGAGCGCCATCGCGAGCTTGGAGGCCGCGGCGGCCACGCGCTCGACCGGCATCTTGGGGTGAGCGCTGGCCGCGAGCGCGGGGATCCCGCGGAGGGCGCCCTCGCGCGCCGCGGCGATCGTGCCCGAGTAGAACGCGTCTTGCCCGAGGTTGAGGCCGCGGTTGACGCCCGAGCAGACCAGGTCGGGCCAGCCGGGCAAGAAGCGACCCTCTCCGTGGAGCGCCGTGTACACGCAATCGGCCGGGGTGCCGTCGATGGCGAACGTGCCGGGCTCGACCTGTCGCGCGCGCAGCGGGCGGTGCAGGCTGAGCGCGTGGCTCGAAGCGCTCTGCTCGTTCTCGGGGGCGACCACGATGACGTCCGCCCACGTGGCGAGCGCGTCGCGGAAGGCTCGGAGGCCGGGGCTCGAGTAGCCGTCGTCGTTGGACAAGAGGATGAGCGCGCGCATCGAGCGCACCCTACCACGTCGGCCGCGACGCCGTTACGATGCGCGTCCCATGAATCCCGCCCGCGTGTTGGCCGTCTGCGCTCTCTTGCTCGCGCCCGTGGCGTGCGGGACGCCACCGAAGCTCGTCGTGCCGCCGCTCACAGTGGCGACGCCGACGCTCTTGCCCGAGGACGAAGCAGAAGGGAGACCCGTGACGCGAAAGGTCGACGTGGTGGATGTGCTGCACGGCGCGCGCGTGCCTGACCCGTACCGATGGCTCGAGGACGGCGACGCCGACGAGGTCAAGGAGTGGACCGAGGCGCAGAACACCTACACGCGCAAGGTGCTCGACGCGATCGGCGGGCGCGACGCGCTCGCGAAGGACGTCACGGCGCTCCTGCAGGTGGGCTACGTCTCGGCGCCGTCGTCGCGGCAGACGCGCGCAGGGACGCG
>JAGQJA010000361.1:2675-10849 GCA_020430845.1 Myxococcales bacterium | reverse complement strand
AGCGACGACGGCACGACGGCCCTCGACTGGTGGTACCCGTCGTGGGACGGCGCGTTCGTCGCGTGGGGCAAGAGCGAGCTCGGGAGCGAAGAGAGCGAGCTCTACGTGCGCGACGTCGCCACGGGCAAGGACCTCGGCGAGCGCATCGACCGCACCCGCCACGCGTCGGTGGCGTGGCTGCCCGACGGCAAGGGGTTCTTCTACTCGCGATACCCGCAGGCAGGCTCGGTGCCCAAGGGCGACGAGAAGTACGGCGCCAAGATCTACAAGCACGTCATCGGCCAGGACCCCAAGAACGACGCCCTCGTCTTCGGAGAAGGGCGAGACAAGACCGACGTCCCGACCGTGATGATCTCGCCGAACGGTCGCTGGCTCGTCGTGCGCGTGCACATGGGCTGGGACAAGAGCGAGGTGTGGGTCAAGGACCTCGCGGCGCCCGCGTCGAGCTTCGTGGCGGTGGCCCGAGGACCGCACGCGATCTTCGATCCGATGCCGCGCAACGATCGCCTGTACGTGCAGACGAACGACGGCGCCCCGCGCTACCGCCTCTTCGCCGTCGACTGGTCGAAGCTCGATCGGGCGTCGTGGAAAGAGATCGTGCCCGAGGGGCCCGACGTGCTGCACGACGTGGCCGTGTCGAAGGGCGACATCTTGCTCACGTACTTCCACGACGCGTCGTCGCGCGTGGAGCGCGTGGGCCTCGACGGCAAGAAGAAGGGCGCGGTCGAGCTGCCGGGGCTCGGCTCCGCGGCCCTGACCTCGGCGTGGGACGCCGACGAGGCGTTCGTGCTCTACACGTCGTACGTCGTGCCCTACCAGGTGCACCGCGTCGACCTGTCGAAGGCGGACGCCAAGCTCGAGGCGTGGGACAAGGTCGGCGGCGCGTTCACGCTCGACGACGTGACCGTCGAGCGCACGTACGCCACGTCGAAGGACGGCACCAAGGTGCCGATGTTCGTCATCGCCAAGAAGGGGCTCGTGCGCGACGGCTCGGCCCCCACGGTGCTCTACGGGTACGGCGGCTTCAACGTGAACCAGACGCCGTCGTTCAGCGCGCGAGCCCTCGGCGCCGTGCGGCGCGGCGCCGTCTGGGTGACGGCGATCCTGCGCGGAGGCGGCGAGCTCGGGGAGGAGTGGCACAAGGCGGGGATGCTCGAGCGCAAGCAGAACGTGTTCGACGACTTCATCGCGTGCGCCGAGCACCTCGTGCGCACGAAGGTCACGTCGCCGGATCACCTCGGCGCCATCGGCGGGTCGAACGGTGGCCTGCTCGTGGCGGCCACGGCCATGCAGCGTCCAGACCTCTTCCGCGCGGTGCTCTCGCTCGTCCCCCTGACCGACATGGTGCGTTATCACCGCTTTCGGATCGCCAAGCTGTGGATCCCCGAGTACGGCGACCCCGAAGACCCGGCGCACTTCAAGTTCCTCCACGCCTACTCGCCCTATCACCACGTCGAGGACGGCAAGCGTTACCCGGCGATGCTCTTCACCACGGCCGAGAGCGACTCGCGCGTCGACCCGATGCACGCGCGCAAGATGGCCGCGCGCGTCCAGGCCGCGCAGGGGGCGACCGAGCGACCGATCCTGCTCAGGGTCGAGACGCGCGCCGGTCACGGCGCGGGCAAGCCCGTGAGCAAGCTCGCCGACGAGCTCACCGACGAGCTGTCGTTCTTGCTCCACGAGATCGGCGTCGCGCTGTGAACGGGGTGGGGGAGGCCGACGACGTCGAAGGACGCGAGATCGTCGTGCCTGCGGGGGGCGGCGCGCCCGAGACGCCGGCGTACGCCGCGCTGCCGCCGGGGGCCACGCGCGGGCTCGTGGTCATCCACGAGATCTTCGGTCGACAGCCGGAGATCGATCGCGTGGTGCACCGCCTCGCGCGCGCGGGCTACGCCGTGGTCGCGCCCGACCTCTTCGCCCGCGGGCGCGCCGCGTGCGTGCTCGAAGTGTTCTCGAAGACCATGCGCACCGGTGAAGGCGTGGCGGCCGAGCAGGGCAAGAACGCGCGCGCGTGGCTCGCGAACGAGGCGCGCATCGACGTGTCGCGGATCGGGCTCGTGGGGTTCTGCTTCGGCGGCGGCTACGCGCTCGCCACCGGCCGCGGGTGGGGCGCCGTCTCGGCCAACTACGGGCCCGTCCCGTCCGAGGCCGCCCTCCGGGGCATCGGGCCCACGCTCGCGTGCTACGCCGGGCGCGATCGATCCATGCGCGGGAACGCCGACAAGCTGCGGCGTAGGCTCGAGCGCGTGGGCGCCGAGCACGACGTGCGCGTCGTCGCGGACGTCGGGCACTCGTTCCTCACCGACGGTCACCACCCTGTCGCGAAGGCGTTCAGCGGCTTCTGGATGGGCCTCGGCGACTACCCCGAGGCGCGCGAGGACGGGTGGCGGGAGATCCTCGCGTTCCTCGATCGCGCGCTGGGCGACTGATCGCCCGCGAGGGCCAGCGTCAGAACGCGGCGGCGCTCGTCGACGCTCCCGGCGAGCCGGGGACGGCACCGCGGTCGGCGCCTCCCGCGCCGGTGCTCTTGCCGGCCGCGCCCCCTGCCACGTCGATCGGGCACGTGATAGATGTAGACTGCACGTGGACGTGGCCGCCGCCGCCCCCTCCTCCGGTGCCCACGTCCTCGGTCGTGTCGCCGCCGTTGCCCCCGGTGGCCGCGAGCTTCTTGCACGCGAGGGCGCCGCGCAGCTGCAGGATCACCGCGCCGCCTGCGCCGCCGCCTCCCGCGCCGTCGTTGCCGCCGCTGCGCCCCGCGCCGCCCTGCGCGCGGAGCTCGCCCGCGCCGCCGATCGACGCCGCGCGGATGAGGACCACGCCGCCCCCGCGACCTCCCGACGGCGTCTGGTTGTTGTTCGCGTGTCCTGCGCCGCCGCCGCCGCCCATCACGAGCCGATCGACGGCCGCGTACTCCACCGCCGCGCCGCCGATCCCGCCGACGTCGCGGTTGCCGTCGGTCGGATCGCCCGACGCGCCGCCGTAGCTCTTGCCGCCGTTGCCCCCGCCGCCGCGATGCCCGCCGCCCGCGCCGCCCGAGTTGAGGCACACGCCGCCGCCGCCGCCGATGTTCACGCGCGCTCGCCCGGCGTTCGCCGAGTCGCCGTAGGTGTCTCGTCGCAGGCCCTCGCCCTTGAGGGCGAAGTCCGGGTTGGGGCCGTCACCCGTGCAGGCGCGCTTCTCGTTCGCGTCCTTGCCTTGACCGTCGCGGAGCCCGCGCCCGTCGGCGTGGACCACGCCGGTGAGGGTGACCGCGCCTGTCGCGAAGAACGCGACCACGCCGCCCGACCTCCCGTCCCAGCTCTCCGGCCGGACGCTCCGCCCGTCGTCGACGCGGACCTCCGTGTACTCGGGCACGCGGACGACTTGCGCGCCCGCGAACGCGTAGCTTTGCGCGAGCGGGCGGTCGATGTCGATCGTCGCGCCGTTCTTGAGCGTGGCGCGCACCAGCTCCCAGCGACCCACCGACCACGGCGCGAGCGGGAGGCTCGCGTCGCCCGCCGGCAGCGCCTCGCCCGCCACCGACTGCCACACGAGCAGCAGATCTCCCGGCCCGATTTCGCGTGGCTTGCCGTCGACCGCTGCGCCGCGGCCGTCGCCCACGACCAGCTTCGTCTGTCCTGGCAGGCCGTCGCTGAGGAGCGGGTAGTACGTGTTGACGACCTCCTCGCCGCTCGGCGCGAGCACGCCGTCCTTGCCGGTCCCGAGGTCGATCGGCGCGGCCGGCGGCGCGTTCGTCTCTCCCGCGGCCTCTGCGTCGCCTGCGGCGTCCGCGAGCTCCCCCCCGCCCGACGGCGGCGGAGCGTCCGAGATGCCCGCGATGAGCGCGCATCCGGTGGTCAGCGCCAGCAGCGCGAAGAGCCACGGCCGGGGCATTCCCCCATCCTAGCGCCGAACCGGGCGCCTGCGGCCCGAGGGGCTCCGCGCTGCGGGGCCGTCGCACAGGCGTTCAGTGGTCTTGGTCTTCTCGATGTGCAGTATAAAAGTCGTTGAAAATCATGATATTGAGAAAAATCGACGCGACTATTTGGACGAATGTTCAGTACTGAACGTACAGTGGTTTTCATGAGCTACGACCTCCAGGTTCTCCGCGCCCTCCTCCGCCTCTCCCGCCGCTCGGTGCCCGCCTCCGTCGACGAGCTGCTCGTCCGCGTGGGTGGCGAGCCCGACGACGTCCGCCGCGCCCTCGGCGCCCTCGTCCGCTCCGAGCTCGTCCAACGTACGCCTCGCGGCCCCGCGCTCACCCTCGCGGGCCTGGCCGTCGCCGTCGCGTCGCTCCCGCCGCGCAAGAAGGCCGCTCCGCCCCGCGCCCGCCGCACGCAGACGGGCGCCGTGGCCCTCCGCCTCGGTCTCACCCAGTCGCAGCGTCGCGCGGCGTGAGCACGCACGGCGGCGCCGCGTTCGTGGTAGGACCGCGAGCGTGGCGGAGACACCCAACGAGGTCCATGCGCGTCGGCGCGACGAACGGCAGCGCGACGTCGACGAGCTGTCGGGCCGCGCCTCGCGGGTGTCGACCGTGCGCCTGGTCGTCGCGATCGCGATCATCGCGCTCGTCGCCGCGATCGTGTGGGCGCCGCTGCCCCGCTCCGCCTGGGGCGCCGTCGCGGCGCTCGTCCTTGCGTTCATCGGCCTCGTCATCGTCCACGCGCGCATCCACGCGCGCCGCGACCGTGCGCTCGCGGCCGTGCTCTTCAACACGCGCGCGCTCGACCGCATGTCCGGCAAGTGGCGCGCTTTCTCGTCGAACGGCGAGCGCTGGGAGCCCGCGGCCCACCCGTACGCCGACGATCTCGACGTCGTAGGTCGCGCGAGCCTCTTCCAGCTCCTCGACGCCACGTCGACGCGCTACGGCGAGGAGATCCTCGCGCGGTGGCTGCTCGGCGAGCCGCGCGCCGGGGCGGCGGCGACCGACGACGACAAGCGCGCGATCGGCGCGTGGGCGGCCGACATGGGCCGCGTGCGCGAGCGTCAGGCCGCGGTGCGCGATCTCGCCGATCGCGTCGAGCTCCGCGAGGCGATGGCCGTCGCCGGCAGTCTGCTCGCCGAGGCCAAGCCCGATCCGCGCTCGTTCGTGGTCTGGGCGCGCATGGTCCAACAAGGTGGCGGCGTGGCGCCCATCGCCGGCTGGCTCCGCATCGTGGCGTTCGTGCTCCCGGTGCTCACGATCGGGCTCTTCGTGCTCGGCCTCTTCGGCAAGGTGCCGCGCATGGCGTTCCTCGCCCCGTACGCCGCGTCGATGGCCGTGCTCGGCGGCTTGCGCCCGCGCATCGGTCCGATGCTGAGCGCGGCGTCGAGCCGCGAGGCGGCGCTCTCTCGGTACGCCGAGCTCCTCTCGCTCGTCGAGCGGGAGTCGTTCGACGCCCCGATGCTCGCGTCGCTCAAGAAGGACCTCGCCGAGAGCGGCTCGAGCGCCACCGAGGAGATGCAGCGCCTCGCCACCATCGTCTCGTTCGTCGACGCGCGCGAGAACGAGGTGTTCCGCTTCATGATCGCGCCCGCGCTGATGTGGGACGCGTGGTGCGCGCTCGCGCTCGAGCGGTGGCGTGGCCGGGCAGGCAAGGCCGTGGGCAAGTGGTTCGCGGTGCTCGCGCAGATGGAGGCGCTCGCGAGCCTCGCCGGCTTCTCGTTCGAGCGCCCCGACCACGTCTTCCCCGAGCTGGTCGACGACGTCGTCTACGAGGCCGACGCGCTCGGCCACCCGCTCATCGACGCGGCCACGCGCGTGGCCAACGACGTGCGGCTCGAGGGCGCCGGCACCGCGCTCATCGTCACGGGCTCGAACATGTCGGGCAAGAGCACGCTGCTGCGCGCGATGGGCGTCGCGGTCGTGCTGGCGGCCGCGGGCGCGCCGGTCTGCGCCAAGCGGATGCGCATCGGTCCGCTCCGCGTCGCGACGAGCATGCGCGTGAGCGACTCCCTCGAGGAGGGGACGAGCCGCTTCTACGCCGAGCTCAAGAAGCTCAAGCTCGTGCTCGACATGGCGCGCGACGGCGGCGGTCCCGTGCTCTTTCTCCTCGACGAGATCCTCCACGGCACCAACACGCGCGAGCGGCTCATCGGCGCCCGCGCCCTGGTGCGCGAGCTCGTGGCGCTCGGCGCGCTCGGGGCCGTCTCGACGCACGACCTGGCGCTCGCGGAGCTCGAGGCCGAGCTGGCGTCGCACGGCAAGCACGCCGCCAACGTGCACTTCCAGGAGCAGGTTGAGGGGGAAGTCATGACCTTCGACTACAAGCTGCGCCCCGGTGTGGTGCAGAGCACCAACGCCCTGCGCCTGATGAAGATCGTGGGTTTGGACGTCGTCGCCGAAGGGGCGTGATACCGTCTGGGAGATGCGGCCGCTTCCCGTACCCGGCGACCTGCTGGCGGGGAAATACACGGTCGTCCGCGCGCTCGGGCACGGCGGCATGGGCGTGGTCTACGAAGCCGAGCACGCGCGGCTCGGCCAGAACGTCGCGCTCAAGTTCCTCAAGCCCGAGCACGTGGAGATCGCGCAGGACCTCGCCCGCTTCGAGCGCGAGGCGCGCGCCGCCGCCACGCTCAAGAGCCCCCACGTCGTGCGCATCTACGACGTCGACACGACGCCCGAGGGCGTGCCGTACATCGTCATGGAGCTCTTGGCCGGCCACGATCTGTCCCAAGAGCTGCGGCGAAGGGACGACGTCCCCCTCGCCGAGGTCGTCGACTGGATGCTGCAGGTGTGCGCCGCGATGGGCGAAGCGCACGCGCGCGGCATCATCCACCGCGACCTCAAGCCGTCGAACGTGTTCTTGTGCGAGGGCGGCGAGCAGGTCAAGGTCGTCGACTTCGGCATCTCGAAGCTCCTCGCCAGCGGGGAGTTCACGGGCTCGTCGTCGGCGCTCGGCACGCCGCAGTACATGGCCCCCGAGCAGCTGCGCGGCTCGCGCGATGTCGACGGGCGCATCGACATCTGGGCGATCGCGATCATGACGTACCGCATCCTCGCGCGTCGTTTCCCGTTCGCGGGAGAGACGCCGGCCGCGATCGCCGTCTCGATCGTGACCGAGGAGCCCACGCCGCTCGCGCAGCACCGCCCTGATCTCCCACCCACGTTCTGCGACGCGCTGATGCGCGCGCTGGTGAAGCTGCCGTCGGGCCGCTACCGCACCGTCTTCGAGCTGGCCGAGGCGCTCGCGCCGTTCGGCAGTGGAAAGCACGCGGCGCCGCGCGCGTCGTCGCCGTCTCTCGCGTCGCTGCCGAGCGCCAGCGTGCGCGACGTCGATCCGCCCGCCGCCTCGGGGCGCGCCGTGTCCGAGGTCACCGTCGGCGCGACGGAGCTCGTCGTGCCCGGGCTCGCGCCCAAACGCCGGTGGGGCGTGGCCGTGCTCGCCGGCGCGGCGGTCGTGGCGGTCGGCCTCGGCGCGCTGACGGCGCTGCGCACGCCCCGCCCGCCCCCGCAGGGCGCGGCGATCGTCATCGGACAAGGCGCGGCGGTCGATCCCACGCCGTCGTCCGCGCTGCCGCTCGCGCCGCTCGCACCGTCGGCCGACGTGCCCCCCGCGTCGTCGACCGACGCGCCGCTCGCGCCGAGCGTCGATCCCGTGGCGAGCGCCCCCGCCGCGAGGGTATCCTCGACGCACGCGGCGCCGAAGCCGCCCCCCGGTCGACCCACCGCGACGGGCGCGGCGCCCAAGCCCACCGCGACGGGCGCGGGGCCCAAGCCCACCGCGACGGTGGCGCCCAAACCCTCGGCCACCCCGCTCCACCTGTAGCTTCGCCCTGCTCTCATGCCCCCGCGCCGGATCGTCGCCCTCGCCCTCGCCGCTTGTGTCTCGCTCGCGTCGGTGAGCGCGCGCGCCGACGACGCCGACGCGACCGCGCGCGCCGCGGAGACCAAGCGCAAGGGCGACGAGGCGATGGACTCGGGCCGCCCGGCCGAGGCGCTCGCCGCCTACTCCGAGGCGTACGCGCTCACGCGCGATCCGGCGCTGCTCTACAACAAGGGGCGCGCGCTGCAGGCGCTCACCGAGTACCCGAAGGCGCTCGAGGAGCTCGAGGCGTTCGATCGCAGCGCGCCCGAAGACCTGCGCGCGCGTGTGCCCGGGCTCCCCGCGCTGCTGGCGGAGCTCCGTCAGAAGGTGTCGTCCGTCGTCATCACGTGCAACGTCGCGGGCGCGACGCTCCGCCTCCGCGACCGCGGCCTCGGCGTCACCCCGATG
>JAGQJA010000361.1:274-2603 GCA_020430845.1 Myxococcales bacterium | reverse complement strand
CTGCCCGGCGGCGGCGCCGTCACGATCGACGCGCAGCTGCTCGCAAAGAGCACGACGGGCATCTTGGTCGTGCGCTCGCCGGTCGCCAACGCGTCGGTGCGCATCGACGGCCGCGCGCTCGGCGTCGTCCCGTACGAGGCCTCTCTCTCTCCGGGCTCCCACGCGATCGAGCTCCGTCGCGACGGCTACAAGACCGCGCAGACCTCGGCCGTGCTCGGTCCCGGTGAGCGCCGCGAGATCGACGTCCCGCTCGAGGCCGAGAAGGGGCTGCTCTCGCGGTGGTGGTTCTGGACGGGCGTGGGCGTCGTGGCCGCCGGGGGCGTCGCGCTCGCGGTCGCGCTCACCACCGAGCGTGAGCCCGATCGCGGGACCGTGGCGCCGGGCGTGGTCGTCGGCGGCCTCCGAGGCGCCGGCTTCTCGTTCTGAGGGCGCGCCCGTGATCGCGTCGGCGTCAGCGCGCGCCGAGGCGCCGCGCCATCTCGGCGTGCACGTCGCCGATCATGCGCTCCGACGGCGCGTGACCGACGTTGGCGTACTCGCGCAGCGTGGCTTCGTTGCCCTCGGCGCGGAACGCGGCCACCGCCTCGCGCGCGTACTGGATGGATACGACGTCGTCGGACCGCCCGTGGAACGCGAGGATGGGCGAGGTGTGCGCACCGTTGCGCGGGAGAAGCGGACCGGGGGAGGAGGCGGCGATGGGGAACACGTGCTTGGCCTGCGTCGGGTGGCGCGACGCGATGCCGTACGCGACGAAGCCACCCTGCGAGATGCCCGCGACGAGGACGGGTCGCGTCCCGACGTGCTTGGTGATCGCGCGCATGATCCGATCGCCCGCCGCCGCGACCGCGCGACCGAAGGCCGCGTCGCCGCCGCTCTCGTCGTAGTCGAACCACGAGTAGCCGTCGCCGGCCTCGATGGGACCCTGGGGGAACACGAACCGAACGGTGCCGGGAAAGGCGCTCCACGCCGCGAACAGATCCTCGGGCTTGCCGCCGTAGCCGTGGAGGACGACGACGACCGGCGACGAGGTGGTCGCGTCGTCGACGAAGAGATCGACGAGCGTGAGGCCGTCGACGGTCGTCCGGGCGCTGTGCGCGCCGGTCTGCGCGGCAGAGGCCGAGCCCACGTCGTCGCCGGTGGGGGACGCGCATCCGAACGCGGCGAAGGCGAGCGCCGCCACCAGCGCCCACACCACGCTCACCCAAGCTCGCCCAGACATCGCGCCCTTTCCCATGCAGGTTGTAGGCAGGTGTATACAAATGGCGTTCCGAGTAGGAGCCCAAGGTCGCCCGAGTAAGATCAAGCACTTGAAGGCCGCGAAGGGGGGCCCACGGGCGCACGCTGAGCCTGGCCCGATCCACCATCGGCGGATCTTCACGTTGTGCGCAGCGCCAGCGCAGTCCGGGGGCCCGCGCCGACAGGGGCGCGTCTCACCCGCGGCGGCCCGACCTCAGCCGCCGATCTGACGCATCGAGATGCGGGCGGCGCTCGGCTCGGTGCAGCCCTTCCACGCCTTGCCGTCGGGCTTCTGTGCCCACGCCTCGCGCAGGGCCTCGCTCACGCCGTCCGCGTCGCCCGCGCGCGCGCTCGCGGCGGCGCCCACGCCGTCCTCCGTGGCGAGGCAGGGGCGCAGCGTGCCGTCGCTCGCGACGCGCAGCCGGTCGCAGCCGTCGCAGTAGGTGTCGGTCGTGCCCGTGATGAAGCCGACCTTGCGATCGGCGCGGCCGCGCGCGCGTACGTACTTGGCCGGCCCGCGATCTCGCTCGCCGACGGCGGCCTCGTCCTCGATGAGGTCGCCCAAGCGCTCACGCATCTCGGTCGCCGAGACGACGCGGTGAGCCAGCTTGGCGCCCTCGCCGATCTGCATGACCTCGAGCAGGCGCGGGACGATGCCGCGGTCCCACGACCACTCGACGATGCGCGCGAGCTCGTCGTCGTTCTCGCCGCGCACCACGACGGCGTTGAGCTTGATCTCGTCGAAGCCGGCCTCGAGCGCGGCGTCGACGCCGGCGAGCACGGGCGCGAGATCGCCGCCCCGGGTGATGCGCGCGAAGCGCTCGGCGTCGAGCGTGTCGAGCGAGATGTTCACGCGCATCAGGCCCGCCTCGCGCAGGGGCTTGGCCAGCTTGGCGAGGCGCGTCGCGTTGGTCGTGAGCGCCAGATCGCCCAGGCCGAGCTCGCCCAAGAAGCGAATGACCTCGACCACGCGACCATAGAGGAGCGGCTCGCCGCCGGTGAGGCGTACGCGTCGCACGCCCGCCTGCACGAGCCCGCGCACGATCGTCTTCCACGCGTCGAGGTCGAGCGGACGCTCGAAGTAGCCGTCGCG
>JAGQJA010000361.1:0-213 GCA_020430845.1 Myxococcales bacterium | reverse complement strand
AGGCGCACCGAGCGCGGCGGCGTCGCCGTCGCCAGGGCCTCGAGGCGGTCTACCTCGGGCGCAGGGCGCTGCGCGTGCGAACGGAGGATGGGCAGCGAGACGTGCACGAAGGCCTTTCTATAGCTCACCTACGCGTCGACCGCCCGATCGGTTACCCGAAGCTCGCGCCTGATGTCGCGCTTTGTCGAGTGTATTCGGGCTCTTGGTGGCGCG
>JAGQJA010000360.1 GCA_020430845.1 Myxococcales bacterium | reverse complement strand
GGCGCGGCCGAGGGCTTCGCGGCCTGCATGGGCGCGCTGTCGTCGGGCTCGTTCTCGTAGGCGCCCGAGGGGCCGACGCTGCCGACGGAGAGGTTCTGCGGCCGGGGCAGCGGCGCGCCCGGCGGGTGCGTCGGGGCCTTGAGGGTCACCGCCGGCGGGTTGGGGACCGGACGCGGCGGGGCGTCACGCGCGAGCGTCGCGATGGACTCTTCGGGCCGGCCCTCGGCCGTGGGGGCGGCGCCGCCGTCGAGGCGCAGGACGAAGTCGCCGATGTAGATCTTGTCGCCTTCGCGCACGATCGTCGCTTGCGCGATCTTGCGACCGTTGACGTACGTGCCGTTGGTGCTCTTGAGGTCGGTGACGATGAAGCGACCATCGCGGAAGAGCAGGCGCGCGTGGTGTTTGGAGACGTTGCCCTTCGGGAGCATCAAGTCGTTGCCCGCCACGCGGCCGACGTTGATCTCGTTCTTGTCGAAGGCCTCCTTGCGCTCCGCCCCGCCCTTTTCGCTGATGATGATCGAAAACGACACTAGTCCCTACCTCTGCGGCTCGGCGTGAGGGGGGCACGGCATCTGCGGGCCCTCGGAAGCTTCACGGTAGCCGGGCGGCGGAAGGCCCCGGAACGCGAGCGCGTGGAATCTACGCACGGCGCGAATTGTCGAGCGGCGGGGCCTTTGATGTCAATGAAACGGCTCCGCACGGCGGCGCTTCGTCAAAAAGCGCGGCGCACGGCTCGGCCGGGACAAAAGCCCGAGGGGGACGATCGCGGCGCGCCGCGCGTCCCCCTTCGTCGGGCACCACGTGATGCCGCGGCCGGTCAGTCCTTGGCGGCGTCGCGACGGTCCTTGACCTCGGAGGCCACCAGGCCGAGCAGCTCGCTCGCGAGCGACATCACCTCACCGTCGCCGTAGCCGCTGCCGCGGAGCTCTCGGTAGATCGTCTTGGCGAGGATCGCGAGGGCGCGTGGGTCGCGGGAGCCGGGGGCGGGATCGAAGGGAAGTGCCATCTGGACCGCCTGTAAACAAGCACCGTGCCACCCATGTGCAAGGTGAAAAACACGTAGGAATCTCCCTTTGGTGTGAACGCGCGACCACAGTCGACGCGTACGCGTATCTCCATGAGCCGCGTAGCAGCCTTCGCACTTCGCGCCTGGACGCCGAGCGCGCGCACGATGCCGCTCGCCCCTGCCGGCGCATCGGCGGTAGGGTGCGGCCGATGCCCGCGGACGCTCCCCCGAGCCCGAGCACCCTCCGGCGATGGATGACGCCCGACACGCGGTCACGCCGCGTCCTGCTCGCGCTCGGCGTCTACGTCGGCTGCCTGATCGTGTACGCGCTCATCGCGGGCGATCGGCTGCTCGGCCACACGCCGTACAACCACTACGCGCACCTCGCCGACGCGTGGCTCCACGGCCGGCAAGACCTGCGCTTCGGCGCGCCCGGCTACGCCATGGGCAACGACTTCGCCCACTTCGAAGGCAAGACGTTCATCTCCTTTCCGCCCTTCCCCGCCCTCCTGATGCTGCCGTTCGTGTGGCTCTCGGGCACCCCCGAGGACTTCCGCGACGGGCAGTTCATCGTGTGGCTGGCGGGCATCGGACCGGCCGCGCTGTTTCTCGCGCTCGAGAAGCTGCGACGCACCGGGCGCTCCGCGCGCTCCGAGCGCGACAACCTCTTCCTCGCGCTCTTCTTCGCGTTCGGCACGGTCTACTTCTTCACCGCCGTGCAGGGCACGGTCTGGTTCGCCGCGCACGTCGTCGGCGTCGGGCTCATCGCCCTCTACGTGCTCTACGCCCTCGACGCCGATCGGCCGTGGGTGGCGGGGCTGCTCATGGCGTGCATGTTCATGACGCGCCCGACCACGCTCCTGCTCGGCCTGCTCTTCGTGGCCGAGGCACTACGTGCATCTTACATTCAACCCGCGAAGGCCGAGGGCGACGCGACCCCGGGTGACGCGCCCGCCGCCGACGCGCCCGCCGCGGACACGCGCGCTTGGGTCGACCGCTTCGATCGCGCGCGCCTGACGCGCACCCTCGTCTCGTTCGGCGCGCCCGTGGTGTGCGCCATGCTGATCGCGTCGTACATGAACGGCACGCGCTTCCACGAGTGGAGCCCCACCGCGTTCGGGCACGAGCACCTCTCGGTGGCGTGGCAGGCGCGCATCAAGAAGTGGGGCCTGTTCGGGCCTCACTTCTTGCCCAAGAACCTCGGCGCGATGCTCACGATCCTGCCGTGGCTCCCGCCCAAGGGCGGCAGTCACCCCGGCGGCGTGCCGTTCCTCGTCAACGGCCACGGCCTCGCGCTCTGGTTCACGACACCGATCTACCTCTGGGTGCTCTGGCCCAAGCGCGGCGGCCTGTTCTACGGCGTCGTGGCCGTCACGGCGGCCTTGCCGGCGGTCATGAACCTCATGTACCAGAACAGCGGGTGGTTTCAGTTCGGCTATCGGTTCTCCAACGACTACGCGGTGCTGCTCTTCGTGCTGCTCGCGGTGGGCGCGCGCTCGTTGGGGCGCACGTTCTGGCTGGCGGCGCTATGGGGGATCGGGTGGAACCTCTTCGGCGCGGTGACGTTCGAACGCAGCGAGCACCGCGCGTTCTACGTGCAGGACGGCTCGCAGACGCTCGTCTACCAGCCGGACTGATCGCGCTCGTGCTCTGTTGGGGCGCGGGCTGCGGCGGCGGCCGCGTGGAGCCCCGCTTCGCGCCGGGCGTCTCCACACCCGCCAGCATGACGGTCACGAGCGAGGCCTTCCGCGAGGGCGGCCGGCTGCCCGTCGACAACACGTGCGACGGCGCCGGAAACTTTCCGCCGCTCACACTCAGCTCTGCGCCCGAGGCCGCCAAGTCCCTCGTGCTCGTCGTCGAGGACCCTGACGTCGGCACGGCGCTCATGGTCGCGTTCGACCTGGCGCCGACGACGCGCACCCTCACCGGCGACCTCAAGGGCGCCGGACCCGAGGCGCGGTTGGGCGCCAACGACGCGCGCGACGTCGCGTTCGCGGCACCGTGCCCCGCGCAGGGAGAGGGGCGCCGCTACCGCTTCCGCGTGATCGCGCTCGACAAGGCGCTCGGGCTGCGAGAGGGCGCGACCCGCGAGGCCATCGAGCGCGAGATGGACGGGCACGTGCTGGGCGAGGGCTCGCTCACCGGGTGGTTCGCGCACTGAGAGCGTCGCCGCGACGCGCGTGCGCGGCTACTTCTTCACGGGCTCGCGCGAGATCGTGACGGACTTGATCTTGACGGGGGTGACGGGGCGATCGCCGGGATCGGTGGAGACGCCGGCGATGTCGTGCAGGATCTCGAGCGGCGCGCACTCGCCGAAGATGGTGTACGCGTTGCGCTGCCCGGTGCGCGGATCCTCGCGATCGAGGTGCGGCGCGTTGCCGTCCGTGATGAAGAACTGCGCGCCGTTGGTGTCGGGCCCGCGGTTGGCCATGCACAAGAGGCCCGCGCGATCGTGCTTGGCGCCCTCCCACAGCTCGTCCTTGATCGTGTAGCCCGGGCCGCCGCTTCCGTCGCCCTTCGGATCGCCGCCCTGGATCATGAAGCCCTTGATGATGCGGTGGAACGTCGTGCCGTCGTACGCGGGCCGCTTGACCCACGCGCCCGTGGCGGGATCTTGGAACGCGCGCTTGCCCGTCGCGAGGCCGATGAAGTTCGCCACCGTGATCGGCGTCTTGTCGTCGTAGAGCTTGCACTGGAGCGCGCCTTTGGACGTGTCGATCTTGGCGAGGATCGGGCCCTTGCCCTTGAGGTCCTTCGTCGCCTCGGCCAGGCTGAACGAGCCGTCGTGCGGGTCGCCCGAGCCGGAGCTGGCGTGCTTGGCTGGCGTCGGCGCGGTCTCCTTGGGGCGGCCCTCGCCGGCGGTCGACGTCGCGGCGTTCGTGGGCGCGCTCTCGGTGCCCGACGGGTCCTTCGTCGCCGGCGTCGGCTCCGGGGGCGAGCTCTTGGAGCAGCCGGCGGTGAGGGTGACGAGGGCGATGGCGATGGCGATGCGCGTCGACATGCGGCGCATCCTACTCAAGCCACGGTGTGACGCCAGCGCAGCGACGAGCGCGCGCGCCCCACAGTCGACGCGCGCACGTGCTCACCGCGCGCGATCAGCGGCGGGCTTCGCTCGGGATCGTCAGGCGCTGTCCGGGCTCGACGCCGTGGCGGCGCGCCCAGCCCGCGTTGACCTCGAGCACCCACTTCGACGGGCAACCGACGCTGCGGATGGTGTCCGTGAGCGGAGCGGCGCGCTCGACGACGCCCACGATGAGCCCGTCGTCCTCGACGAAGAGCATGTCGAGGGACAAACATGTATTATGCATCCAAAAGGTGTGCTCCTTGCGCTCGCTCAAGCGAAAGAGCATCCCGGCGTCCTCGGCCATCGTCATGCGGTACATGAGCCCGCGCTCGATCTGCGTCGACGTGGTCACCAGCTCGGCGTCGACCGACGGGGTGCCCCGCGCGTCGGGGAAGCCCACGCGCACGTGCGCGAGCTTGCCCTCACCGCCCGGGTCCTTGGGGCACGTGCCAGGGGCGACGGGCGGGGCCGACGGCGGCGCCTCGGACGCCATCGCCGAGACGCAGCGTCCTTCGGTGCTCGGGCGCGCGCCCTGCGGCGAGGCCGCCTGGGGCTCGGCCGCCTTTGCCTCGGGAGGCGCCACCGCCGGGCGAGCCGCCTGCGTGCTCGCGGCGGGGCTCGGCTCGGGCGGGGTGCGCTGACAACCGACCGCGGCCACGAGGGCGACGGCGGACAAAATAAAAGGGCACCGCGTCCGGGCTCGGGGGGGGGGAAGCCTCAACGCGGTGCCACCCACCACATAAGCAGGAGCCATGCCACGCGTAAGTCTTTGATCTTCAGACATCATTCGCCGAAACGTCTTTCACTTCCGAAATGAGATTTCCGCACTCTTGAAATGGGCTCATCGGGATACGTACGGCCCTCACGCGCGCAGGCTGCGGAGCCCCGCCGCGTGCACCTTTCCGGGGAGCACCCGCCCCACGATGCTCTCGGCGACGCGCGCGGCCTCGACCAGGCGCTCGAGGTCGATGCCGGTGCCGATGCCCATGCCGTGCAGCAGGTAGACGAGGTCCTCGGTGGCCACGTTGCCGGCGGCGCCCGGAGCGTACGGGCAGCCGCCCATGCCGCCCACCGACCCGTCGAACGTCCGCACGCCGTGCTCGAGCCCGACCACGATGTTCGCCAGCGCCGTCCCGCGCGTGTCGTGCATGTGCATCGCCAGCGCGTCGAGCGGGAGCGCGTCCTTGGCGCGCTTGACGATCTCTTGGGTCTGGCGCGGCGTCCCGACCCCGATCGTGTCGCTGAGCGAGACCTGGTAGCAGCCCATCTCGTGGAGCTTCACGGCGATGTCGATCGCGCGCTTCGGGTCGACGTCCCCTTCGTAGGGGCAGCCCCACACCGTCGACAGGTAGCCGCGCACCTTCATCCCGTGATCGAGCGCGGGGCGCACGGTCTCTTCGAACTCGGCCAGCGTGTCGGCGATGGACTTGTTCACGTTCTTCTTGTTGTGCGTCTCGCTCGCGCTCAAGAAGACCGCGATCTCGCGCACGCCCGCGTTCTTGGCGCGCTCGAGCCCGCGACGGTTGGGACAGAGCGCGCTCAGGCTCACGCCTTCGGGCACCTCGGCCATCACGAGCCGCGCGAGCTGATCGGCGTCGGCGAGCTGCGGGATCCAGCGCGGCGACACGAAGCTGGTGAACTCGACGCGCCTGAGCCCGGCGGCGAGCAGCGCGTCGACGAGGCGCACCTTGCCGCTGAGCGCGACCGTGGCGCCCTCGTTCTGGAGCCCGTCGCGCGGGGACACTTCGTAGATGCTCACGACGTCGGGGGCCTGCTCCAGCATGCCCTCTTCTTCCCGCCATCTCGCGCGACCGTCAACCTCTGCGTGAGGCCCGCGCCGAGCGGCCCGGCGAGCGCCCCGAGGCTCAGAGCGAGCGGGCGATGAGCTTGCCCAGGGCCTCGCAGCACGACTCGTACTTGAGGTCGCCGTTGCCCGAGGCGTCGAAGTGCAGCCGCACGTCGGTGGGCCCCTTGCCGTGCTCCGGGCACTTGAGGCTCGAGAGCTGACGCGCCACGTTCTGGCCGGCCTCCCACAGGGGGCCGGCGACACGCACGTCTCGCACCTTCTCGAGGGCGATGACCTTTCCACCCATCGTCACGGAGACTCGAACGGGGATCATCCTCCCATGAGAGCGCCGTTTGCGCCGCGATGGAAGGCCGCGGTCACTTGCCGAGCAGCATCCGGCGCGAGGCCGCCGCGTACTTGGCCTCGGCCTCTGGCTCCGGCCACACGAGCGAGGTGACGATGCCGACGACGAACGCGAGCGTCATCGTGACGATGGCCGGGTTCTTGAGCCCGATGATCGCGCTCGGGCGCCCGAGCACGCCGACCATCACCGTGGGAGAGAGGGCGATCATGACGATGGCCCCCACCGTGCCCGTCACCATCGAGGCGACCGCGCCGCGCGTCGTGAACTTGCGCCACACGATCGAGAGCAGCAGCGCCGGGAAGTTCGCGCTCGCCGCGATCGCGAACGCCAGCCCGACCATGAAGGCGACGTTCTGCCCCTTGAAGAAGATCCCGAGCAGGATCGCGACGATGGCGAGGGCGATCGTGGCGAGGCGCGCGACGCGCAGCTGCTCGCGCTCGTCGGCGTGGCCCTTGCGCACCACGTGCACCCAGAGGTCGTGGGCGAGCGCGGCGGCGCCCGAGAGCGTGAGGCCCGCGACGACGGCGAGGATGGTGGCGAACGCCACGGCCGAGATGAACCCGAGGAAGGGCGTGCCGCCCACGGCCTCGGCGAGCATCGGCGCGGCCATGTTGCCGCCCTTGTCGAGCGCCTGGATGGGCGCGCGCCCCACGATGACCGCCGCGCCGAAGCCGAGCACGAAGGTGATGAGGTAGAAGAAGCCGATGAAGCCGGTCGCGTAGAACACGCTCGCGCGCGCGGCCTTCGCGTCGGGGACCGTGTAGAAGCGCATCAAGATGTGAGGGAGGCCGGCGGTGCCGAACATGAGCGCGAGCCCGAGTGAGATCGCCTCGAGCGGGCTCGACACGAGCTTGCCGGGCGCGAGCACCGACGGTCCGTACTTGACCGAGGCCGCGTCGAAGAGGCGCAGCGGGCTCATCCCGAAGCGCGCGAGCACCATGATGGCGAGCACGGTGGCGCCGCCGAGCAGCAGCACGGCCTTGACGATCTGCACCCACGTCGTGGCGATCATCCCGCCGAAGAGCACGTACGCGAGCATGACGACGCCGACGGCGAGCACCGCGACCTCGTAGTCGAGCCCGAACAGCAGCTTCACCAGGTTGCCCGCGCCGACCATCTGCGCGATGAGGTAGAACGACACCACGCAGAGGCCGCCGGCGGCCGACGCGACGCGGACGGGCGGCTGACGCAGGCGATACGCGACCACGTCGGCGAAAGTGTACTTGCCGAGGTTGCGCAGCGGCTCTGCGACCAAGAAGGTCACGACAGGCCAGCCGACGAGCCAGCCGACCGAGTAGATGAGGCCGTCGAAGCCCGACTGCGCGACGAGCCCCGCGATGCCGAGGAAGCTCGCGGCGCTCATGAAGTCGCCCGCGAGCGCGAGCCCGTTCTGGAAGCCCGTGACGTTGCCGCCGGCGGCAAAGAACTCGCTCGTGGTCTTGGTGCGCCGCGCGGCCCACGCCGTGATGCCGAGCGTGACGATGATGAAGAAGACGAAGAACCCGATCGCCGTCGGGTTCGGCTTGCCGAACGAGCTCACGACCCCTCCTCGCGCGCCGCGGCGCCGGTGCTCGCGGGCCCGTCTGCCGTCCCGTCTGCGTCCGCGTGTTCCTTGTCGGTCGCCGCGTCGGCGCGCGCCTTCAGCGCGTCGAGCTCGGTGTCGTAGCTCCCGTTGGCCCAGCGCACATAGATGCCCGTGAGGCCCGAGGCGAAGAGGATGACGATCGCCCCGAGCAGGATGCCGAGGCTGAGCCCGGGCGTGAGGATGCGGCCGAGCAGCGGCTTGTCGTACGCGATGAGCAGCACGAACCCGAAGTAGACGAGGAGCATGGCCCCGGTCAGCGTGATCGCGACGGTCCAGCGTTTGCGCGACAGGCGCGCGAGGGCCTCGTGGTCATCCTCGGACATCGCGGCATCGTACACGAGGCGCGGCGCGCCCGCGCTCGCTCGCGCCTACACGCCCACGAGCCTCATCTGGCGCTTGCTGTGCGGCGCGAAGGGGATGGCGTACTTGCCGCTGAAGCACGCGTGACAGTAGGCGGCCTTGTCTGCGCCGGGCGTCCCCTCCCCCACCGCGCGCACCACCGCCTCGAGCATGCCGTCGAGCGACAGGTACGAGAGCGAGTCGGCCGTGACGTAGCGGGCGATCTCGTCGACCGTGTGGCTCGATGCGATGAGCTCGCCGCGCGTGGGCGTGTCGATCCCGTAGTAGCAGGGCCACTCGGTCGGCGGGCTCGAGATGCGCAGGTGCACCTCTTTGGCGCCGGCGTCGCGCACCATCTTCATGATCTTTCGCGACGTCGTGCCGCGCACGATGGAGTCGTCGACGATCACCACGCGCTTGCCGCGGATCGTCGACTCGATGGGGTTGAGCTTGAGGCGCACGCCGAAGTGGCGGATCGACTGCTGCGGCTCGATGAAGGTGCGCCCCACGTAGTGCGAGCGCACGAGCCCCATCTCGAACGGGATCCCGCGCGCCTCGGCGTAGCCGATCGCCGCCGGCACGCCCGAGTCCGGCACGGGGATGACGACGTCGGCGTCGACGGGCGTCTCGCGGGCGAGCGTGCGGCCCAGCTCCTTGCGGACCTCGTACACGCTCGCGCCGCCGAGCGACGAGTCGGGACGTGCAAAATACACGTACTCGAAGATGCACATCTGGCGTTCGGCCGGCTCGGCCCGCAGCTGCATCGAGCGGATGCCCGAGGCGTCGATGACCAACAGCTCGCCCGGCTCGAGGTCTCGCACGTACTCCGCGCCGATGAGGTCGAACGCGACCGGCTCGCTCGCGACCACGTGGGCGTCCTTGCGCGCGGGCAGGATGCCGAGGCACATCGGACGGATGCCGCGAGGGTCGCGGGCGGCGACGATGGTGTCGTTGGTCAGGAAGAGCAGCGAGTATGCCCCCTGCACGCGGGCGAGCGCGTCGACCACGCGATCCTCGAAGGCGATCTCCTTGGACTTGGCGATGAGGTGCACGAGCACCTCGGTGTCGGAGGTCGACGAGAAGATGGACCCCTGCGCCTCGAGCTCGGCGCGCACCTCGTCGCCGTTCGTGAGCGTGCCGTTGTGGCAGACCGCGAGCGAGCCGCGCGCGTAGTCGACGGCGAAGGGCTGCGCGTTGCGCACGTGCGAGCCGCCCGCGGTCGAGTAACGCACGTGACCGATGGCCATGCGCCCGGGGAGCTTGGCGAGCTGATCGGCGCCGAACACGTCTTGCACGAGGCCCATCTGCCTGTGCGCGAAGAGCTGCTCGCCGTCGCTGGTGACGATGCCCGCCGACTCCTGTCCGCGGTGCTGCAGCGCGTGCAGCCCGAGGTAGGCGATGTTCGCCGCCTCGGAGTGGCCGTACACGGCGAAGACGCCGCACTGGTCGCGAAAGCGATCGTTCTCGCGCAGCTCGAGCAGCGCTGGCGGCGCGAGCCGTGTGCCCGCGGGGGGCGAGTCCAGGACCACGAGGCTTTTCTTGTGCACGTTCCGCGGCGGACCATGTGGCGGCGGAGCGCCGGGGTCAAGCGGGGCGCGCGCGGCTCAGCCGCCGGCCTTCTTGGCGTAGGTCGCGACGACCTTGATCTTGTAGCGGGCGTGCTCGTGGGCCATCCCGTCGAAGGGCACCTGGACCATCTTGGCCTTCACCGCCTGCTGGCAGCCCATGTACACGGAGCTCGTCTTGATGGAGCGCCCGTCGCGCGGCACGAGCACGCCGATGGACTTCTTCTTGAAGCTCACGTCGGCCACGAACACGATGGTCCCGGACTGCGCGTCGGGCACGCAGCTGGCGCTCTCTTCGATCGCCTTGGTGAGCGCGGTCTCCACGGCCTCGAGGTGGTCGCACTTGTCGGCGGGGGTCTTCTTGGGGCCCGGGTCCTGACACGCGAGCGTCTGCGGGGGCGTCACCGTCACGCGCGCGGGCGCCTCGGGCGGAGGCTCGTCGGCCGCGGTCTCGGCGGGGCCGGCGTCGGGCGTGCGCAGCGACACGGCGGCCACCTCGGCGCGCGGGCGCCGCCACAGGTACAGGGGGATGGCGACGAGGACGAGGCCGAGCACCAGGGCGACCACCATCTGCACGCGCACCGGACGGTCGTCGAGCTGCGCCTCGATCGTGGCGAAGCTCCCGCGCGAGGTCCGCGGCTCCGACGGCGGGATCGTCATGGGGCGCGACGACGGCGCGTCGCTCTGCGGAGGCACGTCGGACGGCGTGTTCGAGGGTGAATCCGACACGTCGTCTCTCGGCTCAGGCGGGGTCGATGAGCGCGCGGACGTTCATGCCCGGCTCGTAGCGCGCGATCGAGGCGACGAGGTCGAGGCCCTCGGGCAGGAGGCCCTGCACCTGACCGACGACCTGTTCGACGAGGTTCCGCGCCTCTTGCGGACCCGGCCCGACCATCGCCACGGCGAAGCGGAGCGGCCCCGTCTTGCCCGCCGTGACGGCGATGAGCGACAAGAGCAGCATGTCGGTCAGCTCGACGACGCGCGTGGCGGTGCGGCGGAGCGCGAGCATCTCGAGGATGGTCGGGCGATCGGAGACGAGGCGGTTGGGCCCGCGGATCTCGTAGCGCGCGATGCTCAGCGGCTGCTCGATCCACTCGCCGAACGCGGCCTCCTCTTCGAGGCCCTTGAGCAGCTCGTCGCGTTGCAGGAGCCCCGTGAGGCCGTCGCGTCGGCTCAGGTAGGCGCGCGCGCGTTTGTGGTGCGGCGAGTCCTGCTGGAACGTCACGAGCTTGAGGCGGAGCTCTCCGAGCTGCACCTCGCCGCCGTGCATCAGGTTGACGACCTTCTTGCGCTCGTAGGTGTGCTCGACGTACGTGCCGTTGGTCGAGCCGAGGTCCTCGATCTGCCAGCCGCCGTTCTGCCACTTGAGGTTGGCGTGGTGGCCGCTGACGGTGGCCTCGGGCACCACGAAGTCGACGTCGGTGCGCCGGCCGATCGACAGGGTGGGCTTGTCGAGAGGGATGAGCTCGCCGACGTACTCGGGCGAGTTGGTCGCGAACGTGGCCAACACGAGCTGCGAGCTCGGAGAGAACTGGCTCGAGGCGCTGCGTCCGGGCGGCGGCCCTGGGTCGAGCCGCTCACGCGCGACCTGCACCGGGTTCGTCGTGAGCGTGATCGGGTTGAAGAAGCGCAGGTGGCGCGCGGGCAGGCGCTGCGCGGCCTCGTCGGAGAGGCAGCGGAAGATCTGCTTGACCTCGTCGATGCTGAGGCCGGCCGGCACGTCGAACATGATCTGCTGCCGCATGGGCTTGGCGCGCGGCTTGTACCCGGGCTCGGGCACGCGACACGTCCACATCTCCCAGAGCGTGAGACCGAGCGCGTAGAGATCGTCCTCGATCGAGGCGCCGCCGGAGCGGATGCGCTCGGGCGCCATGTAGTTGGGCGTGCCGCCGTCGGGCGGAGCGCCGGGGCGACGTGCGCTCAGGCGGGCGCGCTCCTTGGCGAAGCCGAAGTCGAGGACGATGGCCTTGCCGAGCGAACCGTCTGGGTTCGACGTCACCATGACGTTGCCGGGCTTCAGGTCGCCGTGCACCAGGCCGGTCGCGTGGATGGCGGCGACGCCGGCGCAGATCTCGCTGGCGATGCGCCGGAACTCGTCGGACGTGTACCCGCCCTGGGCCTTCTTGCGGCGGATGTGCGTGTGCAGGGTCTGCCCGGTGATGTGCTCCATCACGAGGATGGGCCCGTAGGGCGACGGGGCGAGATCGTGCACGCGGCAGACGTTGGGGTGCGAGACGCTTCGCGCGAGGAGCAGCTCCTGGCGGAGCGCCTCGTCGTCGCCGGGCATGCGCGCCTCTTCGCGGACGATCTTCAGCGCGAGCGGCTGCTGCGTCGCGCGGTCGTACGCGAGGAACACCTCACCCATGCCTCCCTTGCCGAGGCTCTGCCGGATCTCGTAGCGGTCGTTGATGACCGTCCCGTGTGAGATCGGTGGCGGACTGGTGCGCTGCGTCTCGGTCATCCTCGTCGGTAACGGGGAGCCGCGATGTCCCGGCTTCGAGGGCACCCCTGCCCGGGAGCGGCCGCCCGCCCCGGTAGAGCAAGCGTCGTCGATTCTAGGACCCGACGCAACCCTGTTGGCGTGGTGCGTCGCGCGATTTCCGTTGAAGGCCGCGGCCCTACGGCGCCCGCCCTGGACCGAGGATCAGCGGCCGGAGGTGGGCAGGTTGGCGAACTCGAAGCCCTCGGCCTCGAGCTCGGTCATGATGCGGTCGAGGTTTCGCTGGGTGATGCCCTGGACGTCGTGGAAGAGCACGACGCCGCCCCCACGCCGCTTGCACTCGCTGACGACCCAGCCGACGAAGTCGCTGCGATACGCGGCTTTGACCTCGTCGCGGTTGCAGGTGCCGGTCTTGGAGAAGCACCAGTCGAGGGTGTCGATGTCCCACCCGATGCCACCGTCCACATACCCGGCCTGCTTGAGGATGCCCTCCTTGGCGGCCGTGCCGGCCCCGTACGGGTAGCGGAAGTAGTGGGGCTGGGTGCCGGCGATCTCGTCGAGCAGATCGCGCTCCTTGGGGGCCCAGCTGCGCAGCTGGGTCTCGGTCGCCTTGACGTGCTCCCACTGGTGGTTGGCGACGATGTGGCCCTCGGCCGCCTCGCGCCGGAGCACCGTCTCTTGGCCGGCGATGTTCTTGCCGGTGACGAAGAACGTGGCCGGGGCGCGGTGCGCCTTGAGGGTGTCGAGGATCTTGTTCGTGTAGGCCGCGCTCGGGCCGTCGTCGAACGTGAGGTAGATCTTGCGGTTCTTGTTCAGCCCGAGGGAGGCGGGCACACCGTAGCCGGGCGTCAGCGCGCTCTCGGTGCTGGTGTCGCCCTCTTCGATGTCGTCGCCGTGATCGTGCTCGTCCCCGTCGAGCTCTGCCGTACAGCCCACGGAGCCGACGCAGGCCGCGAGGACGAGGGGGAGGACACGGACGAACGAGGCGAGGGACGAGAGGCGAGACATGGCGCTGGCTCCTTGGTTTGCGCGGGCGATGTCTCCCTCATGAGCACACGATATGCCACATGGCCCTACCCCGATTTTCGCGGAAATCTACAGGTGGGGCGGAATGGACCGGGAGGACGCGGGGACCAGGACGGCGCGGGCGTGATCCAGCGTGCGGGCGCGCGGGGGAGCGCGGGAGCGGGCGCGGGCGCGGG
>JAGQJA010000359.1:2428-12838 GCA_020430845.1 Myxococcales bacterium | reverse complement strand
CCGCTGCTCGCGTCGGCGACGCGCACCTGGATGCGACGCCCGATGAGGCCGCCCATGTTCGTGAACTTCATCACGAACGGCTGGCCGACCTCCTTGGGCTCGGCGGGATCGTTGAGATACGAGAACGACGTGTTGTGGTCGAAGACGATGTCGACCACGCCCTCGGCGTTGGTCTTGGTCTCGTCGAGGGGCAGACGCCACGCGTGATCGCCCTGCGTCGCCGGCGTCTTGTCGTAGCCGCCAGAGCTGTCGTGATCGGCGTAGAAGTCGAGCCGGAACGGACCGTTGAGCTTGGGGATCGCGCCGGGCACGAACACGGTCGCGTCGACCCCGCCGAGGGGCGTGATGAACCCACGCGACTGGATGGTGTTCGTGCCGTCGACGATGCGGTACTCGAAGAGCTCGTTCACGTGGGACTTCATCCCGCGGACGGTCAGTCGCAGGTCGACGAAGTTGCCGGTCCTGCCCGCGCGCGTCTGGAAGCGATCGAGATCCGTGACGGCAAAGCACGAGGTCGTCGCGAGCGCGAGGAGCGCGCCGAACGAGAGTGTGAGACGCGGGCTCAAAACGTCACCTTCACCGATCCGCCGCAGCCGGCCGGCGAGCAGCCGGCGCTGGGCACCACATTGGATTTCTTCGCCGTCTCGCTCTTGCCGCCCCCGCCGCTGAGCAGGAGCCACGTGACGCCGCCGGCGGTGACGAGCGCGCCACCGATGAGCAGCACGTCGGTCAGACGCACGAGCGACCGCGTCGACGAGCGCTCGCCGTCGAGGTCGAAGCCCGCGGGGCAGACGTCGCCGGGGCACTTCTTCTCGATGTCCTTGGTCTTGCCGAGCGCGATGACGCCCGTGAGCCCGCCGGTGATGACCATCGCGGCGCCCACGCCCGTCACCACCCAGGGGAGGGTCGTCGACGAGCGCTGCTCGCGAGGCGGTGGAGGCTGCGTGGAGTACGGCGCGCCGACCGGACCGACCGGGGGCGCCTTGGGCGTCTCGCGCATCGCAAAGGTGTGCTCGTCCTTGCCTCCCGCGTACGCGTCGAACTCCCAGACGGCGTCGTCGTGCCCGGGCAGACGCGCGGTCACGATGTGGTGCCCGGAGCGCACACCGATCTCGAGCGCGCCGTCGCCCGGCGTGTACGTGTTGGTCACGCGCGCCCCCTTCACGGGGACGCGCACGTCGATGATCTGCGCGCCCGGCTTGTCGACCTTGAGCGAGAGGCGCACCACGCCCACCTGCAACGTCTGGAGATCACGCAGGATTTGGGCGCGCTCGTCGGCGTCGACGTCTGGGACGTCGCGGAGGTAGCGCGTGTACGCGTCGATCGCTTCACCGTCGCGCTCGAGCTTCATGGCGCAGAAGCCCATGTTGCCGAGCACCTTCGGCGAGTGAGACAGCTCGTACGACCGGCTGAACTCGCGGTAGGCCTCCTCGACGCGCTGCCCCTCGGGATCTTGCAGCAACGCGACACCGGCCTCGAAATGCTTCCGAGCTTCGGCGCTGGGCGCGGCGGGAGGCGCGGCGCCTGCGGGCGCCGGTGGGGGCGGCGCATCGCTCGGCTGCGCAAGCGACGCCGAGGCGCACGTGGACACCAGCACGAACGCGAGGAGCGCAGACGTACGACGACTCATGGCGCGAGATTACACGCAGCGCGACCGCGCTGCACGTTCGGCGCGAAAGGTCACCGGCGGCCCACGAGGACGTACACGAGCCCGCCGCCGACCACGAGGCCGAGCACGACCGCGAGGGCCACGAGCCACGCGGGCGCGCCGGGACGCGGGGGCCTGTAGGATTGGGCCGGAGGCTCGCTCTGGCGAACGCCCCGGTCACGGACCGCGGCGGCGGGGGGAGGAGCGCCCATCTCCTGCGTCTCGCGGACCTCGGGCGCGGCCGCCGCCGGCGCGGTCATCTCCTGCGTCTCGCGGACCTCGGGCGCGGGCGCTGCGGGCGCGGCGGTGGGCGGCGGGGCGGCGACGTCGGGCGGCGGAGCGGCCGGCGCTTCTGCGACCTTGGCCGACGCGACCGCCAGCTTGACCATCTCGTCGAGGCGCATCGTCTTGCCCGCCCCAGACCGCGCTGGGAAGGCACCGCCCGCCGGCAACGTCGCGTCGAGCGCGGCGCGCCTCGCAGCCGCGACCGCCGAGTCGACCTCGCTCGACACGAGCGTGCCCTTCGGTCCCAGGGCCGGCGTCGGCTCGGGGGGCGACATGGGCGTCGTCGCTGGAGGCACCGTGACCGTCGACGTGTCGCCGGTCGCGACGTCGTCGGCTTCGCTCGAGGACGCGACGCCCTCGGGAGCGGTCGGCACCTCCGAGCCCGGTCCCACAGACCGTCCCTTTCCCACGAGACCGGCCTCGAGCGAGGACTCGAGCACGGCCGCCACGTCGGCCATCGAGGCGAAACGCCCGTCGGGATCGCGCGCGAGCGTCTTGGCGATCGCGGCGGCGACGGCGGGCGGCGCGCCGTCCTCGAGGAGCGTGAGGGCCCTGTGGCCGTTCTCGACGGGGCCCGGGCTTGCGACGCCGCTCAAGAGCTCGTGTGCGGTGAGCCCGAACGCGAACTGGTCGGACCTCTCGTCGGCGTCGATGCCCGCGAGCTGCTCGGGCGCCATGTAGCGCGGCGTGCCGACGACGCGGCCGATCTCGGTCGCGAAGCTCATGGGCGCAGAGGACCGGAACGGCTTGGCGAGCCCGAAGTCGAGCACCTTGACGATGTCTTCGTCGGTGATGATCACGTTCGACGGCTTCACGTCGCGATGGACGAGGCCGACCTTGTGCGCCGCGGCGAGGGCCCGCGCGATGCCCGCGAGCCAGCGGACGCGGCGGACCGGCGAGATCGTCCGGTCGGCGGCGAGATCGCGGAGCGAGGTGCCCACGATGAGCTCCATGACGATGTAGAACGTGCCGTCGGCTTCTCCGAGATCGTGGATCGCGACGGTGTTGGGGTGCGACAGCGACGCGGCGGCCCGGGCCTCGCGATGGAGACGCGCGACCGCGTCATCGCGCTCGGCCTGGTCGGGGCGGATCACCTTGAGCGCGACGCGGCGCCGGAGGCGGGTGTCGGTGGCGGCGTAGACCTCGCCCATACCACCGCGCCCGATCATCGCCTCGATGGTGTAGCGCTCGAACGTATCGCCGGGCGAGAGAGGCACGCGCCCTCAACATATCAGAGTGCGAGCGTGCGGGGCCGCGCTACCCTCGGGACCGATGAGAGACGCGTTCATCCTCGCCGCCGTCCGCACCCCGCGCGGGAGGGGCGCTCCCGAGGCGAGCAAGCGGCCCGGGGCCCTATCCCGAATCGCCCCCATCTCCCTGGTCGCGACCCTCATCCGCGCGCTGCGCGAGCGCCACCCCATCGACGCGCACGTGCGTGACGTCGTGCTCGGGTGCTCGACGCAGACCGGCGAGCAAGGCGCGAACATCGCCAAGATCGCCGCGACCTACGCGGGCCTCGCGGAGACGACCAGCGGCGTCACCGTCAATCGCTTCTGCGCGTCTGCGCTCGACGCGGTGGCGTACGCGGCCCTCAAGGTGGGCGCGGGCGGAGACGATCTCGTGCTGTGCGGCGGGGTCGAGTCGATGTCGCGCGTGCCGATGATGTCGGATCGCGGCGCGTGGTTCGCGGACCCGGAGGTCGCGCGGGCGACGGGGTTCGTGCACATGGGCGTCGCGGCCGATCTCCTCGCGACGCTGCGGGGGTACAGCCGCGAGGCGCTCGACGCCGTCGCTGTCGAGAGCCACGCGCGGGCCATGCGCGCGCGGACGAGCCGACCGCGCTCCGACGATGTGATCCCCGTCGTCGACGCCGACGGCGCTACGGCGCTCGCCGACGACGAGTGCCCCCGAGACGGCGTGACCCTCGAGAGCCTCGCGCGCTTCGAGCCGGCGTTCGGCGCGCTCGCGGCCGCCGCGGGCGACGCTCCGCGGCGGGTGCTCGAGGGCCGAGACCTCGCACATCTGCACACCGTGGCCACGAGCCCGCAGCCCGCCGACGGAGCCTCTCTCTTGCTCGTCGGATCGCGCGAGGCGGCAGACGCGCTCGGCGTACGACCGCGGGCGCGCGTGCTCGCCACCGCGACGGCCTGCGTCGACCCCACGCTCATGCTCACCGGCAATGTGCCCGCGGTGGAGCTCGCGCTATCGCGCGCGGGGGTCTCGCGCGAGCGGGTGGCGCGGTTCGAGTGCAACGAGAGCTTCGCCGCCACCGTGCTCGATTTCCGCGAGCGCCTCGACCTCGATCCGGCGCGCGTCAACCCCGACGGCGGCGCGATCGCGCTCGGACACCCGCTCGGCGCCACGGGAGGCATCCTGCTCGCGACGCTCCTCGAAGGGCTCGAGCGCGACGGCGACGAGGTCGGCGTGGCCTCCACGTGCGCGGGCGCAGGCTTGGCACAAGCCGTGGTGATCGCCCGCGCGTGAGCAGAGGGTGGACGCGACCACGTCCAGTGGCCGCCGCGCGCGTCAGCGAACCCACGTCGACCCGCGAGGCGTGAACGCCCGGAGACGCCTGCGGCCCACGGGAGCGAAAACGTCGCGCGCTGCGCGCGAGGGCCCGAGGCACGCCGCGTGCTCCAGCTGTGGGCGGAGGAGCCCACGCACATGCATCTTACACGCACCATCTCCCTCGCCACCCTGCCCCTCGCGCTCGCGCTCGCCGCCGGGTGCGCGCCGCGCGACGACGACGAGGAGGCCGCCGCGCAGAGCACGACCTCGGCGCTGCAGGCGTCGCAGCACGGCGGACTGACCGAGGCGGCGATCGACCTCGACGAGGGCGACGCCATCGAGCCCGAGCGCGCCGCGCAGGCGGTCGCCGAGCGCCCCACCAAAGGCCTCTCGCCGAGCGGCTGCGCGACCAAGACGCGCGAGGGCGCAAAGGTGACGCTCGTGATGAAGGGCTGCACCGGACCGCACGGCAAGCTCACGCTCGACGGCACGCTCGTCGCGATGTTCACGCGCCCGTCTCCCGACGCGCTCCACGTCGAGCTCGTGGGGGGAGACGATCTCCGCGCGAACGGGCAGGACCTCGGCTATCGCGCCGACGCCGACATCCGCTACGAGGGCGCGCTCCGCCGTGTGACGTGGCACGGGCAGGTCTCGGGGGTGACCAAGCGCGGAAAGAGCTACGAGCGCCGCACCGACCTCGACATCGTGGCCGACACGGCGTCGCGCTGCCTCGACGTGGCCGGCACGTCACGCGGCACGATCGCGAGCTGGTCGGTCGACGTGACGATCGACCGCTTTCGCGCGTGCGAGGACCAGTGTCCGACGAGCGGTCAGATCAAGGCGACCGTGCGCTCGCCCGGCGGCCGCGAGCGCTCGCTCGAGGTGACCTTCGACGGCTCGGACCAGGCGCGCGTCGTGGGCCCGCGAGGGCGCGAGCTCACGGTCAAGATGGCGTGCGCCGACGGCGAGACCGAGGAGTGAGCGTCCGACCGGGCGGGGCGAATCGGAGGCTCGCCTCGACCGATCTCGGTGCTAGGGCTCGAAGCGCGTGGACGTCCCGCACTCGAGCCGCGCCCGCGCCACGGCGGTGGCCTCGAAGTCCGGCTCCGAGGTCGGGTCGGTCTGGCAGACCGACGCGTCGAGCGTGTCGAGGCGTCCCTTGACCGCGAGGTACGCCATCTTGCGATAGAGCGGCGCGAGGTTGGTGGCGAGCGTGCGCACGACGAACGACGGCTTGAGCGGGTTGCCCGCGCCGTAGCCGCGCTCGCACATCTCCTCGTCCCACGCGCGGTCCGCGGCGAGCCCGTCCTCGGTCGTCAGGCGACGGACCGCGGCGAGCAGCCCCGTCCGGTCCTCGCCGACCGTGCAGTGGAAGAACGTCTTGCGCCCCGCGGCGAGGTTGTCGGCGACGAACTTGAGCGCGGAGACGGTCTGTTCGCACGGCTCGCGGAAGCCGCCGAGGTCCTTCCACTGGAAGGGGACGTGGAGCACGCGCGCGCCCGGTACGCCGCGCGCCACGAACGCGTCGCGCTCGTCGCCGATCTCGTCGCCCCGCCCCGTCGCGTTCTTGAAGATGAGCACGGCGCCGACGTCGGCCGCGATGAGCTCGTCGAACTGCGCGGGGCTCCGCGGCGCCATCCCTCGGAGCAGCGAGCCGCCGGCGAGCCCGACGGCGTGGGTGTTGGGGATCGAGATCCCGTCGACCGAGGAGTCGAACGGCGAGCTGAGCCCTCCGTTGCCGCCGCGATCCCGGAGCGGCGCGGGGCTGCACCGCATCCGTTCGGGCAACGCGCCCTGCCCTGCGGATCCCGAGCACGCGAAGAACGCTCGTTTGTCCGAGCCTCGACCCGCGGCCTTGTGCATCACGAGCGCGCGCCCCGGCTCCTTCGCGATGATCTCGAGCCACTCTTCGCCTCGCGAGCAGCCGTAGCGCACGCGCCCGTCGAGCTCGAAGCGCTCGGAGCACGTGAGGCCGCCCCGCGCGCGGCTCTTGAACCGCGGCGAGTCGTCGAGGGTCACGCCGCCCTGCGCGTCCACCTCGACGCGCAGGGTCACGGGGCGGAGCTCGTCCTCGCTGACGTCGGCGTCGTCGGCCGGCGCGGCAGAGGCGCAGCCCACGGCGAGCAGGGCGCTCGCGCAGAGCGCGGCGGCGAACGGTCGGAGAGCGCGCATGCGGTGGACGTAGCACCCTCGTCCGCGCGAGCTAGGGAAATGTAGGCAAAAGTGCGGGAGGGTGGGGAAAGATGGACCCAGTGGATCGCGTCGCGCCCGGAGACGCGCGCCCCGCAGCTCTCGAAAATTGCAGCAATTTCATGGCTCTTCAGCGCCGATGGGCGCGCGGCCTCGCGAGCGCTCTGTGGCCTCCCGCTTGCTGAAAGGGCGGCATGTCCCTCCGTCTCCGTCACCTCTTGTGCCTCGCCCTCCCTGTCGCCGCCCTCGCGTGCACAGCGCCCAGCGCCGACGACGCGACGAGCGCCGAGCAGGCCGACACCGGGTGGCTCGGCGACACGTCTTACGAGGTCGGCGCGAGCTTCCGCGCCAAGGTGGTCGCCAACGCGCAGGGTGAGCTCGCCGACGTCGCCACCAGCGACGAGACGCAGATGAGCGTCGTCGACGCGCAGTGGAAGTACGCCAAGCTCCAGCTCGAGAAGCAGGGCTGGCACCTCAACCAGCTCGCAGACTCGTTGCGCATCGTCGACAAGCAGGTCGACGGGCGCAAGGTCACGCTCACGTACGAGGCCAAGGTCGACATCATCCACGAGCTGCGCAGCGGGGCCGACGCGCCGAGCCTCGAGCAGATCGAGCCGCGCCGCTTCGAGCTCAAGCTGCCGAGCGAGCCCACCGGCGCCTACGCGCGGGCGGGCGGCAAGTGCCACGAGAACGTGCACGGCGACTCGCCCACCGCCGACTACAACTTCTACTACTACTTCTCGCCCAAGGAGGGCTGCCCGCTCGCGATGGAGAACGTCACGCTCTCCATCGACCAGGTCTACGAGCGCAAGACGGTCTATCCCGAATACGACCAGCTCCTCTCGGGTCTGGGTCAAGGCCGCAAGGGCTTCCGAGCGGCGCTCGTGCCCGCAGAGGGCGACAACGACCCGATGAGCCGCTTCGACGCGCACAAGCGGATGCTCGAGCGCGATCTGGGCCTGACGGGCACGCGCGTCGACGACGACAAGATCTTGCGCTTCGTCCTCGAGAAGGAGGGCACCGAGATCGAGATCGACCTGCACGACCCCACCAAGCTCTCGCTCACGCCGTCGTTCCGCGCGGCGCTCCGCAGCTACCAGCTCGTCTTCTTCAACGGCCACTCGCGCTACGGCACGCGCGACTTCCTCACCGATCGCGACTCGTTCTCCGACAAGTACCAGATCGTGATGATGCACTCGTGCCGCTCGTACCCCTACTACGTGCGCCAGGTGTTCCGCGGGAAGGCCACCGAGGCCGACCCCACGGGTTGGGCCGCCGCCGACGTCGTCGCGACGGGTGAGTCTTCGTACCCGACCGACTCGCCGAGGACGCTCAAGCCGCTGCTGCAAGGGCTCTCCGAGGGTCTCGCGGCCGTCGAGTCGGGTCGCGCGACGCGCGCGCCGTCGTGGCTCTCGATGGTGTCGAAGATGAACGACGCGACGTCGGGCATCATGTACGGCGTCGCGGGTGTTCGCACCAATCGCTGGAAGCCGATTCGCTGAGAGGGCACGCTTCGCTCGTAAGCACGCTTTTTTCGTTATGCTCCCGCGCGGAGGTGACGAATGGACCGTGCCACGAGACTCACGCTTGCGACGACACTGACGATGGGCGCGATGCTCGTCGGCGTGGCGTGCAGCAGTGAAGACGCGCCGGCGACGGGCGACGCGGACGCGAGCGCCGAGGCGTCGAGCGGCACCTCGGGGACGTCCGGGACGTCCGGCACCTCGGGAACCTCGGGGACCAGCGGCACCTCGGGAACCTCGGGGACGTCCGGGACGTCCGGCACCTCGGGCACCAGCGGCACGTCGGGTACCTCGGGGACCAGCGGCGACGCAGGACCGCGCGACGCCGGCGACGCAGGGCTCGACGCGACCGTCGACCTCGACGCGTCGGACGACGCGGGCATCGTCAACGGCTGCGGGCGCTTCCTCAACCGGACGGCCCCGGGCGCGCCCCGCACGGTGACGTTCCCGAACGGCGTCGCGCCGCAGCAGTACTCGCCGCCGTGCATCGCGGTGAAGGTCGGTCAGTCGGTGGCGTTCGCCGGCAACTTCTCGGCCCACCCGCTCCTGGCCAAGGGCGGAAACGCCGGCGGACCGCTGCCGGTCGTGGCCGAGGACACGGGATCTGCGCACGGCTACACCTTCACCACCGCGGGGACGTTCGGTTTCGGCTGCGCCAATCACGCCGCGATGCAGGGCGCGGTGTTGGTCACGCCGTGAGTCGTTCGAGCGCGCGCGCGGCCGTCGGCGCTTGCCTGCTCGTCTCGTGCGGGTGGGGCACCGGCAAGTCGTTCATGGAGGAGCCGCTCACCCCCGAGCCGCCGCGGTCGAACGTACCCGGCGAGGGCTCACCTCCCCCGCCCCTGGCGCGCGCGCCGTCGCGGACGCTCGGCAAGCCCAAGACGGCCGAGGACGACGTCGCCGCGCGCGTCGCCGCGGCGGGCGGGCAGTCGCTCGGACCGTTCCGCAACACGTACTACGACTTTCCCAGGGAGTCCGACTTCACGGGGCCGACCGTCCCGGTCATGAACGCGAGCTGCAAGCCGATCGTCGACGTGCCGCGACCGTTCTTCGAGACGTTGTGCGTGCAAGGCTCCGGCTCGCTCAAGCGCGGAGGCACCGTGAGCTTCGCCAAGCGAGACTGCGCGTGCGCCGAGGCCTGTCCGCGCACAGGCCAGAAGATCTGCTTCGACGCGCTCGACGCCGAGCGCTTTCCGTGGGGGCGCGGCGCGACGGGCAAGGCCATCGCGCCCTGGCGTAGCGTCGCCGCCGACACGACGGTGCTGCCGATGGGCGCCGTGCTCTACGTGCCCGAGCTCGACGGCGTCCCGCGCGACGAAGGCAAGCCGCACGACGGCTGTTTTCGCGTCGAAGATCGCGGCTCGCGCGTGTCGGGCAAGCACGTCGACTTCTTCACCGGATCGCCGACCGAGACGGCGCGCGTCAACGGCATCGTCCCGTCGAACGAGGGCGTCACCGTCGTCGTACACTCACCCAAGTGCGCTCACCTCGCGCAGTGATGCCGCAGCTTGGGGGTCGCCCGAGCGCGCTGTGTCATCATGAGCCCATGCCCGAGTCTCCGTACCGCGACGACGACAAGGCGCTGCGGGATCTGATCCCGCCCGACGATCGACGCAAGCGCGCGGCGATGCTCGTCGTCGCGAGCATGGTGGCCGGCGGTGCGCTCGTCCTGCTCGGACAACAGCTGCTGCGCTCGAAGGCGGAGCCCACGCCGCCGCCCCTCGTGCAACCCATCCCGCTCGTCGCGGGGCGGATCGGCCCCGTCACCCTCACGGGCCCGGGCGGCACGTACCGGGTCCCCGGAGATCGTCCCATGGTCCTGCACGTGTGGTTGCAGGGATGCGCCGACTGCATGCCCGCGTTCGACTCCATGTTCGCGCTGCAGAGCACCGGCGGCATGCGGCTGCCCGTCGACGAGATCAACGTGTCGTACGGGCGAGCCGACGAGGCGTGGGCCCGCGACCATGGCGTGTCCAAGGGCCTCGTCTACGACATCGGGGGTCGCGACGTGGTGCGCGCGCTCGGGATCGACACCTTCACCACCCTGGTGGTCGACACGCGCGGGCAGGTCGTGCACAAGGACCGCCCCGATCGCGTCGGATACGCGGTCCGCGTCGAAGAGGCCCTGCGAAAGCTCGGTTGTTATCCGGGCGGGGACGACAAGACCGGCTTCGGGTGCGCGCCCGCGCTCGAGCCCATCGGCACGGCAGAGCCTCCGCCGCTCGGTCCCAAGACGCTCCAAGAGATCGTCGCCGC
>JAGQJA010000359.1:0-2327 GCA_020430845.1 Myxococcales bacterium | reverse complement strand
CGAACGTCGAGGTGACGGGCACGAGCCCCGAGCTGAACGGGTGCATCGCGAACGAGGTGCGACGCTGGGAGATCCCGAACGGCGGACGAGAGGCCGTGACCGTCAACGTGCCGTTTCGTTTCTCGCGCGCCGAGCCCCGCCCCTGAGCGCGCACGTGCGGCGACGACGTAGCACGTGGTGGCTCTGGACCCTGGCGGCGCTCGCACCGGGATGCTCGGGCTGCGATCGAAAGCACCCGCCCGGCGATGTCGTCTACACGCCGCCCGCACCGCCCGCGTCGGTGCGCTCCGCTCCGCCGTCGACCGCGACGACGACGTCCGCGTCTGCGCCTGCGGTCGCGTCGGCGATGGCCAGCGCCCCGTCGTCGACAGGGCTCACGCCGCCACAGCCACCACCTTCGCCGCGCAGGATCGATCGCGTCGCGCGAGGGGACCGCACGCCGCAGGCCGGTGCACCCAAGGTCGAGCCGCGAACCGTGACTGCCGCCGGACGTCGACGCAGCTACGTCCTCGTGACCCCGCGCACCTTCGACGCGCGCGAGCGATACCCCGTCGTGCTCGCCTTCCACGGCGACGGCGCGACGGGAGACAGCCTCCGCGGATACTTTCGCGTCGAGTCGTTCACCGGAGAGGACGCGCTCGTCGTGTACCCCGACGCGGCGGGCGCAGGGCGCGCGTGGGACCTCGAGACGCGCGCGAGCAAGCCCAACGCCGACGTCGACTTCGTGCGAGCCCTCGTGGCCGAGCTCGTCGCGTCGAGGTCCGCCGACGCGACCCACGTCTTCGCCACCGGCTGGAGCAACGGCGGGTTCTTCGTGAGCACGCTCGCTTGCCGCGCACCATCGCTCGTGCGCGCCATCGCCTCGCACGCGGGCGGCGCGCCGTACGACGTCGACGACAAGCCGCCCCTCGCCTTCTCCAACGGCTACGTCCGCTGCATCGAGGGCCAGACGGGCGTGCCCGCGTTCGTCGTCCACGGCGCCGTCGACCGCACGGTGACCCCCGACAGCGGCGACTTCAACGCGCTCTACTGGGCGTTCGTCAACGGGTGCGACGTCCAGGCGGCCAAGACGCCGCGGCCGGGTCGGCCCGAGTGCGGCGCGTACAGCTGCCCCGCCGGACACGACGTCACGTACTGCAGGCCCGCCGCGTTGGGGCACGGCATCTGGGAGCACGGCGCGCGCGAGAGCTGGGACTGGTTCGCCCGCCTGCGCTGAACCGCATCTTGCGAGCCCCGACGCGGCGCCGAGTGGGAATCGGCGCGCCCCTACGTGCTATCCTTGTCGAAGATGCGGCGCGCGTTCTTCTTGTCGATCGGCATCGGCGTCGTGGCCTGCAGCCTCAACGTGTCTGGGACGCTCCCCTTCGAGCCACCCGCGCCCCCGCCCGACGGGGGCATCCCTGACGCGAGCCTGCCCCCCGGGTCGGACGGCGCGATCCCCGAGGACGCGGGCGGCGACGTCTTCGGCGCCCCCTTCCCGCCGAGCAACGTCGACGGCGGGCTGGTGCTCGACGGCGGCGCGACCCTCGACGCGGTGCTGGCGATCGACACCTCGACGTTGACGATCAACATCGGCGGCATCGCCTTCGTGCCGGGCACCTACCCCGCGGGCGTGTCGTTCACGGTCGAGGGTGGCTACGCCGTGCTCAGCGCGGGCACGATCACGCTCGGCCCGGCCGACGTCGCGATCAGCGGGACCCTGCCGCTCGTCGTCCTGGCGTCGACCGACCTCGTCGTCAGCGGCAACGTCCTCGCCGGCGCAAACGGCATCTTCCCCGGCCCCGGCGGGTTCGGTCCGTCGGCAGGCCCGGGCGCAGGCGCCGACGGCACGCGCGACAACACCAATGACACGGGCGGCGGCGGGGCGGGCCACGGCACGCCCGGCGCGACGGGAACCAAGACGCAGGGCAACGGCGCGATGAACGCCGACGGCGGGGTCGCCTACGATCTTCCGCTCTCGGGCGGCTCGGGCGGAGGCGCCGGGCCATCGGACGTCGTGCCGATCACATGCGGCAAGGGCGGCGCAGGCGGGGGCGCCGTGCAGCTGTACGCCGGGCGCGAGCTTCGCATCACGGCGCAAGGGATCGTGCAGGTCGGCGGCGCGGGGGGCTTCGCGGGCTGCCTCGCGGGTGCGGGCGGCGGCGGCGGCTCGGGCGGAACCGTGTGGCTCGAGGCGCCCGAGGTCGACATCGCCGGCGTCGTGGCGGCCAACGGTGGCGGCGGAGGCGGCGCCACGCGCAACAACCTCGGGAGCGAGCTGGGCGGGGCCGGCGAGAACGCTCGCGCGAGCGGCACGCGCGCGGACGGCGGCGTCGGCGGCAAGACCG
>JAGQJA010000358.1:5784-11224 GCA_020430845.1 Myxococcales bacterium | reverse complement strand
CAACTACGTGCTGCGCTTCCTCAAGTGGGAGTTCTACCTGGCGCGCCTCGAGATCCGAGACGTCAAGAAGTGGGACAGCTTCCTCACGTTCTTGAGCGGGTTCGTCCTCACCGTCACGCCGGGCAAGGTGGGCGAGGTCTTCAAGTCGCTCATCCTCCACGAGACCTACAAGGTGCCGGTCGCCAAGACGGCGCCCATCGTCGTCGCCGAGCGCGCGACCGACGTGATCGGCATCGTCGCCCTCATCGCCCTCGGCTCGATCGGCTTCAAAGGCGGGCTCATGTGGGCGGGCATCGGCTCGGCGCTCGTAGCCACGCTCATCGTCATCGTCAGCTCGCGCAAGCTGTCGCTCGGGATCATCGGGCTCGTCGCCAAGCTCCCCGGCCGCCTAGGCAAGCTCGCCCCCAAGCTCACCGAGGCCTACGAGAGCCTCGCGACGATGCTCAAGATCCGTAACCTCTTCTTGCCGTCGCTCTTGTCGATGGGCGCGTGGACGCTCGAGTGCCTCGCGCTGTGGGTCATCCTCGGCGGCTTCGGCGAGACGACCAGCGTGTCGCTCTCTGCGTTCTTCTACGCCACGAGCACCCTCGCCGGCGCGATCGTCCCCTCGCCCGGCGGTCTGGGCGTCACCGAGAGCGCGCTCATGGGCCAGCTCACCCAGCTCGGCCACGTCGTCGAGAGTCACGCGGCCGCGGCGATGATCCTCGTCCGCTTCGCGACGCTCTGGTTCGCGGTCGCGGTCGGCTTCTGCGCGCTCACCCTGCTCAAGCGCCGCTTCCCCGGCCTGCTCGCGAACGACGGGGACGCGGAGGCAGCTGCGACGGAATCGCCCGCAGCGCCGTGAGCGCGACCTCGAAGTCCGCCGGCGGGTCGGTCTCGTAGCGCACGCGCTCTCCGGTCGAGGGGTGCACGAAGCCGAGCACGCGCGCGTGGAGCGCCGGGTGCCCGAGCGCCTCGGCCTCGGCGCGCAGCACCGGGTGCGTCGGCAACTTTCCGTAGAGCGGATCGCCCAGGATCTGCGCCCCGAGCACCTCGGCCGCGTGCACGCGGATCTGGTGCGTGCGCCCGGTGTTGAGCCGGAACGACGCCAGGGTCGCGAGCCCCCCACCGAGCCGCTCGAGCGGCCGCACGTCGGTGACGGCGCGCTTGCCCACCTTGACCCGCGACGAGAACTTGAGCCGATCTCGCGGGTGCCGCCCGTGGAGCGTGTCGATGTGCACGGCGTCGGGCACGTCACACGCGACGATCGCGACGTACTCGCGCTCGATGGTGTGCGCGGCGAACTGCTCCTTGAGCGATTCGCGCGCCGCGGGCGTGCGGGCCACCACCATGACGCCGCTCGTGCCCTTGTCGAGGCGGTGCACCACGCCCGGACGCGCCTGCTGCTCCGAGGGCTGCTCTTCGTCGTCGAAGTCGAAGAGCCCGAGCGCGAGCAGCCCGTTGACGAGCGTGCCCGAACGGTGGCCGCGCGCCGGGTGCACCACCAGCCCGGCGGGCTTCTCGACGACCACGATGGCGTCGTCGAGGTGCACCACGCGGAAGTCGATCCCGTCCTCGGGCAGCGCGGTCGTGGGCGCGGGCGCCACGGGAACGATCTCGATGCGCGAGCCGGCGCGCAGCTTGTCGGCGGCCTTGCGCACCACGCCGTCGACCGTGACGTTGCCGCGCTCGATCCAGCGCTGCAGCTCTCCACGGCTCGGCGAAGCCCCGCCCGGCAGGCGCGCCGGCATGCCCGAGAGCGCCGTCGCCAAGAAACGATCGAGCCGCGCGCCCACCGCCTCGGCGGGCACGACGACGACGAGGGGATCCTCCGACGGGTCGACCGGCGCGGCGCCGTCTCCGCGGCTGCGCGTGCCGGTCTCTGCCGTCACCAGATCTTCGACTTGATGTGACCCTTCGCCTTGATGAGGATGTCGACGAGGGCGCGGTCGTAGAAGTTTCGCGGATAGAGCTCGGGGGCGACGCGACGCTTGTAGAGCGCGCGCCCCTCCTCGATCTCCTCGGCGAGGGTGTCGAAGAGCGTGTCGTTCGTGATGCCGTTGACGATCTTCTCTTCGTTGTAGAGGCTGAGGTCGCTCGCGATGGCGCGTGCGAGCCTCCGGGCGGCTTCTTCCGTCTCGATCAGCGGCATCCCTGATTCTCCTCCAATATCCTGATTTCAAAGCAGTATCGGACACCGGCGCGGACGTGTCAAAGCCATCTCTCCGGTCGATTCCGTTCCGTACGCGCGAGTGGTAGAACGCCGCCGATGTCAGCATCTGCGCGCACCTTGGCGGAAGCCGTGGAGCAGGCTGCCAGGGTCTCCCCGACGATCGGGTTCCGCTTCGTCTCCGACGACGGCGTCCCGGGCTTCGGGAACGCGGCGGCCAGCGAGGCTTCTTTTTCTTACACGGCGATCGAGCGGTCGAGCGCACGCTACGGCGGCGCGCTCCAGGCCCTCGGGCTTCGCAAGGGCGACCGCGTCGCCCTCATCTTGCCGACCAACGAGGACTTCGTCCTCTGCTTCTTCGGCGCGATCCGCGCCGGCATCATCCCGGTGCCCATCTATCCGCCGCTCGGCATCGGCCAGCTGCAGGGCTACCTCGACAACACGCGGCACATCGTGGCCAAGTCGGGGGCGCGCGCGCTCGTCACCACGGCGCAGATCAAGCGCATGCTCGGCACCGTGCAGGCCGCCTCGCCCGCGCTCGAGCAGGTGGTTGCGGTCGAGGCGATCCGCGAGTCGCTCGAGCCCCTCGCGCCCGTGACGGTCACCCCCGACGACGTGGCGTTCCTCCAGTTCACCAGCGGCTCGACGTCACGTCCCAAGGGCGTGGCGCTCACGCACAAGAACCTCATGGCCAACGTCGCGTGCATCATGCAGCACGGACTGCGCGTGACGCCCGAGGACGTGGGCATCTCGTGGCTGCCGCTCTACCACGACATGGGTCTCATCGGCTTCGTGCTCGCCCCCCTCGTGCACGAGGTGCCGATCGTCTTCTTGCCGCCGCTGCTCTTCCTCAAGCGCCCCGTCTCGTGGTTCCAGGCGTTCACGCGCCACAAGGGCACGATCGCCTACGCGCCCAACTTCGCGTTCGCGCTCGCCTGCAAGCGCGTGCGGGAGCGCGAGCTCGAGGGCATCGACCTGTCGACGTGGCGCGTCGCCGGCTGCGGCGCCGAGCCCATCCGCGCCGAGACGCTCGAGGCGTTCGCCGACATGTTCGCCAAGGTCGGGTTCCGCAAGGAGGCGCTGCTGCCGAGCTACGGGATGGCCGAGTCGTCGCTCGCCGTCACCTTCTCCGACCTCGGGCAGGGCATCCGCACGGCATCCTTCGACGCCGACGCGCTCTGGGCCGACGGCGTCGCGCGCGACGCGGCCGTCGACGCGCCCGGCGCGGTGCGTCTCGTGTCCTGCGGACGCGCGTTCCCCGAGCACGAGGTGGCGATCTTCGCGCAAGACGACGCCGCCAGCGACGCGCCCCTCGGGGACGCGCGCGTGGGCGAGGTGCGGCTGCGCGGCCCGAGCGTGATGCGCGCCTACTGGGAGGACGAAGAGCGCACGCGCGAGACCTTCGCCGGCGACTGGCTCCGCACGGGCGATCTCGGCTTCCTCATGGGGGGAGAGCTCTACGTGTGTGGGCGCTCCAAGGAGGTCATCATCCTCAACGGTCGCAACTACTACCCCCAGGACATCGAGTGGGAGGCGAGCCGCGTGCCGGGCGTCCGCAAGGGCAACGTCATCGCGTTCGCCGGCGGCGATCCGCGCGGCGGCCAGACCGAGCGCGAGCGCGCGATCGTGGTCTTCGAGATGCAAGAGCCCCCCGGCGCCACGCCGGCCGAGCGCGCGCACCGCGTCGACGAGCTCGTTCGCGACGTGCGCAAGGCGGTGCTCGACGGCATGTCGCTCACGCTCGACGACGTCGTCGCCGTCGACCCGGGCGTGCTCCCCAAGACGTCGAGCGGCAAGCTGCAGCGCGCGAAGACGCGCGACCTCTACGAGCGCGGTGAGCTCTCGCTACAGAAGAGCGCGCGCGCCGTCGATCGGCTCGACCTCGTGAAAGAGGCGGCGCGGAGCCAGCTCTCGTACCTCAAGCTCGCCGTGCTCGGCGGCCGCAAGAAGGGCCGCTGACCCGCGCCTTCACGCCGAGGCGGCGTGGTAGCTCGGAGGGGCCGCGCGCGGCGCGAGCGGGATGTCGCGCGCCCGGAGCGGGGCCAGCACGTCGCGCTCGAGCGACCGGAACGCGAGGTCCAGGTACTGCTCGGTCTGCATCCACTGCAGCACGTCGCCGTCGTGGGGCTTGGACCGAGGGCGCTTGGCCAGGTCCTCCCACTGGCGGTACAGGAAGTCGACGCCCAGATCGGCCATCGCCCCGAGGTGCTTGCGATCGTCGGCGGTCAGCTCGTCGGCCGCCCAGTCGAGCACCGTGAAGCCGAAGACGCCGTGGGCGGCCTCGTCCTTGACGATGCGACCGAGGACCGCGCGCGGCAGCGGGTGACGCGCGTTGTGCCACGTCGCGCGCAGCAGCGGGATGCTGATCGCCTCGCCCACGCAGAAGAAGCGCACGGCGAGCTCACACGCGCGCAGCAGCGGGCGAACGCCGGGCGTGGCGTCGAGGATCACCGCGTCGGGGTCGTAGCGGATCTCGGTGCCGCCCCCGCACTCCATGGCCATGCGGGCGCAGAGCTCCACGTGGACCATCTCGTCGAGCGGGAAGCGGGACGCGACGGCCACGACGTCGACCGGGGCGCGAGCCTCGAGGAGCGCGCGCAGCGTCGCCGCGCACGCGACCGCGGTCCGGTGCTCTTGGTAGGCCGCGCCCGTCCACGCGCGTCGCGCCGCCACGAGGTCCTCGGGCGTCGCGCGCGACAGGTCCATCGTTCCCCAGGGCATCTCCTCGACCTCGGGCCGCATCTTGCGATATCGGCGCTCGGTCGCCCCGCCCAAGAGCTCGAGCTCGAAGAGATCTCCGCGGGGCTCAGTCACGGGGCGCGTCCGTGGCGGCGTCCCCTGCGGCGGCGTCTCCCGAGGCGCCGGCGTCGGCGCTCGCGTCCGCGCTGGCGTCGACGGGCGGCGGCGCGGGCAGGTTCCCCGACGTCGGCGGCACCGTCTCGGTCGGCGGCGGCGCGGGCAGGTTGCCCGACGTCGGCGTGGGGTTGCAGCCCAACACGTAGCTCACGGCGGCGACGCCCGCGGTCGCCGCGAGGAGCTTTCGGCGCTCTCGCTTCTGCATGCGAGGAACGTAGCCCCGCTCGCACGTGTCACGCAACGCGGACGGACGGCGTCACGGACCTCAGAGCGGCACGCAGACGAGACCGCCGTAGCAGCACGTCGCGCCCGTGCACGGGCAGTCCTTGGGGGTCGGGCCGGCGAGCTCTTGCACCGCCTTGTAGTAGTAGGTGAGATCGCCCGACGGGCAGTCTCCGCCGGGCGTCGCGCCGCTCGACGATCCGCTCGCACCGC
>JAGQJA010000358.1:0-5731 GCA_020430845.1 Myxococcales bacterium | reverse complement strand
CGCTCGACGATCCGCTCGCGCCGCTCGACGATCCGCTCGCGTCGCGGGGCGATCCGCCCGCGTCGCGGGGCGTCCCTCCGGCGTCGTCTGCGGGCGCCACCGCGGGTAGCCCCTGGGTGGGCGCGGGCGTGGCCGGCGCCTCGGACGTCTCGGCCTCGACACCGGTGAGCGGCTCGGACGGTCCACCTTGCGCGCAGGCGACGAGGCCCGCAGTGGCGACGAGCGCGACGAAGAGACCGACACGGGCAGGGCACATGCCGCGACCCTACGACGCGAGATCTCGGCGCTCAACGCGGCACACACGCACGAGACGTGCGCTAGACGAAGTGATGCACGGCCCCCTCATCGAGCCACCTCGGCGGCGCCTCCGCCGGCGTAGGTTGCGGCGTGCAGCCCGCGGGGCGCGACGCCCTACCGAGGGGTAGGGACCGCAGATCTGCCTGCCCCCGGGCGGGGTTGCAACTTGGAATGATTCTCATTAGGTTACCTCTCCATGTCGCGCCCCCGACGAGCCCCGCGCGCAGGCGACGCCCGCGCCGACCGCCAGAGCAAGGTGCAGGCGTGGCTCGACGCGCTCAAGGGCGCGGGCCTCAAGCTCACGCCGCAGCGCATCGCCATCATCCGCGTCTTCGCCGACGACCCGTCCCACCCGACGGCGCAAGATCTCTTCGAGCGGCTCCGCGGTGACTTCCCCACGATGAGCTTCGCGACCGTGTACAACACGCTCGACGCGCTCGCGTCCCGCGGGCTCAGCGGTGAGCTCAACCTGGGCGGCGCGGCGCGCTTCGACCCGAACACCGACACGCACCACCACGCCGTGTGCGACGCGTGCGGCGCGGTCGTCGACATCCCGGCAGACCCTGTCGCCCCGGCGCAGGCCTCGCAGGTCCGCCGCGCCACCGGCGGCTTCGTCGTCGAGCGCGAGGAGCGCACGTACCACGGGCTCTGCGAGCGCTGCGCTCGGAGCGGCGCTGCCGCAGGGGACGCCTCACGATCCCGCGCACGGGCGCGGCGCGCGGCCCCGTCTCACTGATTCACCGACAACCAAAAGGAGAAACCATGGCCAAGTCCCTCTCGGGCACCAAGACCCACCAGAACCTCAAGGACGCGTTCGCGGGCGAGTCGCAGGCGAACCGCCGCTACCTCTACTTTGCACAGCAGGCGGACATCGAGGGCCTCCCCGAGATCGCCGGCAACTTCAAGGAGACCGCCGACGGCGAGACCGGTCACGCGCACGGCCACCTCAAGTACCTCGCGCAGGTGGGTGATCCCGCCACGGGCCTGCCGATCGGCGCCACCGACGCGAACCTCAAGGCCGCCATCGCCGGCGAGACGCACGAGTACGAGACGATGTACCCGGGCATGGCCAAGACGGCGCGCGAAGAGGGCTTCGACGACGTCGCGGAGTGGTTCGAGACGCTCGCCAAGGCCGAGAAGAGCCACGCGGGTCGCTTCCAGAAGATGCTCGACACGCTCAAGTGATCGAGCGCCGCCGCGCGACGCCCCGACCGGTGGGCGTCGCGCGCGCGCGTACCTAGAGTCCCCACGACATGAAGATCGATCCCCTACCCTCCCGAGCCCCCGCGTTCGACCCGAACGACGCGCGCTACTGGGACGAGACCGATCTCGCCGCCGAGCTCCACCGCGCCTTCGAGATCTGCCACTCGTGCCGCATGTGCGTGAGCTACTGCGGCGCCTTCCCAGACCTGTTCGCGCGCGTCGACCGTGACATCGAGCAGCGCGGCGCCGAGGGCGCCGAGAGGTTGGCGCACGACGACTTCCGCGCCGTGACCGAGCTCTGCTGGCAGTGCAAGCTCTGCTACATCGACTGCCCCTACACGCCCGACCAGGGGCACAAGTGGCTGCTCGACATCCCGCGCCTGCTCATGCGCGAGAAGGCCCAGCACGCCAAGCGCAACGGCGTCACCCTCCAAGACGCGGCGCTCGGTGAGCCCGGCAAGCTCGGCGAGCTGTCGTCGGGCCCGTTCGCGGCGCTCACCAACTTCGTCAACGAGAGCCGGCTGCTCCGCAAGGTCAACGCGCGCGTGCTCGGGATCTCCGAGGAGTTCCCGCTCCCACCCTTCGCCCCCCAGCGCTTCGCCACGTGGCTCGACAAGCACGAGCCGCTCCCGGGCGCAGGCGACCGCGGCACGGTGGCCCTCTTCGCGACGTGCCTCGGCGACTTCAACTTTCCGCGTATCGCGGCGAGCGCCGTGCGCGTGCTCGAGAAGAACGGCTACGCGGTCGAGCGCCCGCCCCAACAGTGCTGCGGCTTGCCCAACCTCGACGGCGGCGACGTCGACGCCGCGCGCGCCAAGGCCCGTTACAACGTCGCGCAGCTCATGCCGTACGTCGAGGCGGGACAGCCCATCGTCATCCCCGGCCCGTCGTGCGCGTACACCGTGCGCAAGGAGTGGCCCGAGCTGCTCGGCACCGACGACGCCGCCCGCGTCGCGGCCGCGTCGATGGACCTCATGGAGTTCTTCGACAAGCTCCGCAAAGACGGGACGCTCGTGCGCGAGTTCGACAAGCCCCTCGGCAAGATCGCGTACCACGCCGCGTGCCACCTCCGCGCGCAGAAGATCGGCACGCCGGGCGCGCGCGTGCTCGGCCTCGTGCAAGACACCGAGGTCGAGATCATCGCCAAGTGCTCCGCGGTCGACGGCACCTGGGGCATGAAGACCCAGCACTACGAGATGGGCCGCAAGTACGCCAAGAAGCTCGTCGACGGCATCGACGCCGCCGACGCGGCGATCGTCGTCACCGACTGTCCGCTCTCCGGCCAGCGCATCCGCGCCGAGAACGGCGTCGAGCCCCTGCACCCCGCCGAGGCCCTGGCGCGCGCGTACGGCGTCGAGCTCGGCGCGTCCCCGTGAGCCCACCACCATGAAGCCCATCCAGAGAGACGAGATCCTCGACCTCGGCGCCTACGAGGCCATCCGAGACCGCTTCCGCGCGCGCGTCATCGACGAGAAGAAGCGTCGGCGCGTCTTGCTCGGCCCCCACGCGTCTTGCGTCTTCGAGAACCGCGACACGGCGCTCATGCAGATCCAAGAGATGCTCCGCACCGAGCGCATCACGCGCGAGGGCGCGGTGCTCCACGAGATCGAGACGTACAACCAGCTCGTGCCCGCAGACGGCGAGCTGAGCGCCACGGTGATGATCGAGATCGACGACCGCGACACGCGCGACGCCTTCCTGGTCGCGGGGCGCGGCCTCGACCGCGCGTTCGCGCTCGAGATCGACGGCGAGCGCTTCGCCGGCAAGTGGGACGCCGCGCGCGAGCTGCCCGACCGGACCACAACGGTGCACTACCTCAAGTTCCCGCTCTCGGACGCCGCCCGGGCCAAGCTCACCGCGATCGCGCGCGGCGAGGCCAAGGCCACGTCGGTGACGGCGGCGCTCGTCGCCGACCACGACGCGTACCGGCACCGCGCTGACCTCCCGCCCGAGCTCGTCGCGTCGGTGGCCGAGGACGTGGTGTGAGCTTCCGCATCGAGCGCGCCGTACGCTTCGACGAGATCGACGCCGCCGGGCTCGTCTTCTTCCCTCGGTTCTTGGCGTACTGCCACGAGGCGATGGAAGACTTCTTCGGTGGCGTCGACGGCGGCTACGTCGGCCTCATCCGCGACAAGCGCGTCGGCTTCCCCGCCGTGCACCTCACCACCGACTTTCGCGCGCCGCTCCGGTACGGCGACGTAGCCGCGATCACGCTCGTGGTCACCAAGGTGGGCACGACGTCGTGCACCTTCCGCTACGAGATCTCGCGCGCGTGGGACGGCTTCGTCGTCGCCGTCGCAGAGCACGTATGCGTATGCACGGATCTCGACGCGATGGCCAAGCTGCCGCTGCCCGACGACGTACGCGCGCTGCTCACGCGCCACCTCGTCACGGCCTGAAGGCCCGGCGCCGGCTCAGGTCGCGCCCGGCGCAGACGCAGGCGCCTCGTCTTCTGTCGGAGGGCTACCCCCGGCTGCCTCGGCCAGCTGGGCCAGGCGCCACGGCGCGGCGAGCTTGTCCTGCGGGTCGACGCCCGACCGGGTGATCTGCATCACGCGCAGGACCATCACGACGCCCAAGCAGAACAGGCCGATGCACGCCCACTGCGCCGGCGTGAAGCCGCCGTAGCGCGGGTCGGCCGAGTCGCTGTCCTTGATGCGAAGGAAGTCCATGGCGAAGCGCACCGGCGCGTACGAGAGGGCGACGGCGGCGATGTAGCTGCCCGTCGGGAGCTTCTTGCGCCACGTGAGCGCGAGCATCGACGCGAGGATGATCGTGAACAGGAGCTCGAGCAGCCCCAGGTCGAACTGCGGGTGGTTGCCGTAGCGGAGGTCGATGGGTCCGAAGTGCTCGATGCGCTCGGCGCGGCCGTAGGCGACGGCGAGCAGCGTGTCGGGGGTGGCCGCCATGCCGGGGTGATCGTGCACCACCGTGCAGCCGCTGCGCCCGAACACCCACGCGACCGGGAACACCGACAGGATGAGGTCGCAGAACGGCATGATCGGCATCGGCTCGGGGCGCCGCTTGAACTTGGAGAGCGTGAAGAACGGCGTCCGCAGCACCGGCTCGGCCTCGAAGTACCGCCACAGCACGACGCCGATGAGCGCGCCGACGAAGCCCCCGAACGAGCTGAGCCCCTCCCAGAGCAAGAGCAGCGACCACGGCCGCTTGATGACCTCTTGTGGGTGGTAGAAGATCTCGTCGAGCATGTGCCCGCCGAGGAAGCCTGCGACGAGCATCCACGTGATGAACGAGTTGAGCTTGTCGACGTCGAGCCCGCGCTTTCGCGCGCGCCCCGTGGCGAGCCACGTCCCGATGATGACGCCGGTGGCGACGAGGAGCCCGAAAGGGTGGAGCGTCAGCGGACCGACCTTGAGATCGGGAACGTAGATGTACGGGATCACCGGGTCTCTTTCTACCGCGCGTGGTGGCGGCTGACCAGGATTGCGTCCTCGTCGCCCGCGCCCTCTCCGGCGGTCACGACCACAGCCCAGCCGCCGCACGAGCGATGGAAGAGCTCTGGGCCCGAGCGCATGTCTTTGCAGGTCGCTTCGGGGAATCGCCGCTCGAGCGCGCCGCCGAGCCGCTCCATGGCGTGCGCGGCGGCCTCGGTGCGGTCGGAGGCCTGCGACGGATCGAGCGCGACGATCTTGTCAGCCTCTGCCCAGCGCACGAACATGTCGGCGCCGTGGACGCGCGCGGCGACGACGACGCCGTCGACCTCCGAGAGCGAGACCACGAGCGTGAGCAGGCGCGACTCGCGCTCGGGTCGCGTGGGCAAGAGAAAGTAGAGATCGTGCTCCCTCGTCGCAGGGAGCGCGCCCCATGTGCTCGGCGAGTCCGCGGCCAGGAGCGCACGCATGGGCTTGCCCACGTCCTCGCGCCGCACGCCGTACGTCGAGCCCTCGAGGAGCGCGCCCACGGCCGCGAGGATCGTCGACGCGACCGCGCGCCGCTGCTGCGCGGCCTCCTCGAGCTTGGCGTCCGCGAGCCGCGCGACGCGCGCGTCCTCGTCGAGCGCGATCTCGTCGAGCTTGGTGTCGAACGCCGTGAGCAGCGCGACGGCCGCCTTGGCGTGCGGTCCCCGAGGCAGGTCCATGAGGTAGCGCGACACCGCCGCGCGCGAGACCTGGCTCTGCTCGAAGTACCGGGGCTCCTCTTCGTCGAACGCCGCGCGCACCTCTTCGGCGAACGCCCCGCGCGGGTGGCGCTCCAGGTACGCCTGGGCCCG
>JAGQJA010000357.1 GCA_020430845.1 Myxococcales bacterium | reverse complement strand
GCTTCGCGTCCGCCTTCGAGCCGGTCGACGAGTGTGACGATGTTGCGCACCGCGTAGCCGACGTCGCGCAGCACGGCGACGGCCTTGAGGCTGGAGCCGCCGGTTGTAGTGACGTCTTCGAGGAGCGTGATTGTCGCTCCCTCGGGGAGGCGATCGTTGCCCTCCACGAGCCGCTGCGAGCCGTGATCCTTCTGCGCCTTGCGCACGTACACGGCGTCGATCGCACTTCCGGCGTGCATGCTCGTCAGTGCCGTGGCGCTCGCCAGGGGGCATCCTCCCAGTGCGACGCCGGCGACTGCATCGCACGGACCGAGCTCGCGCACGATCGCGAGCATGACCTTGCCCACGAGGAAGTGTCCCTCGGCGGTGAGCACCGTCTGCTTGCAGTCGATGAAGAAGTCGCTCTCGCGCCCCGACGCGAGCACGACACGCCGACGCTCGAAGGAGCGCTCGGTGAGGAGCTCGAGCAAGCGTGCGCGCGGATCGCCCGCCACGCTCAGCGTCGCTTCTGAACGGCCTTGCCGCCCTTCTTCAGCGCGGGGACCATCGGGGCGGGCGGGACCTTGCGCTTGCCCGCGAGCGTCGCGCCGCGCGGGGCGGCCTTGGCGTCTGCCTTGGCGCTCGCCGTGCTCGGCGCGGGCGAGCTCTGCTTGGTCGGGGGGCTGGCCTCGCGCGCCGGCGCCTGCGCCCGCGCCGTCACGGCGGGGGTTGCGGCCGGCTTGGGCTTGTCGCGCGTCGCGGTCGCGGCGGCGCGGTTCGCCCGTCCGACGCCCTCGACGGCCGTCTCGACGTAGCCGCGCACCAGCGCGCCCGCGGCGACGGCGATGCGAGGCGCGCGAACGTCTCCCACGACCTTGGCTCCGCGCTCGACGAGGATGGCCTCGTCGGCGGTGAGATCGCCGCGTACGGCGCCGCGCACCACGAGGCGTCGCGCCGTGAGGTTCGCTGCCACGAGGCCCGTCTCGTCGACCGTGACGGCGCCCGTCGACGTGACCTCGCCCTCGACGCGGCCCGCGATGTGCAGGTCTCCCGCGCCGCTGACGCGGCCCTTCACGAATGCGCTCCGACCGATGACCGTCACGTCCGCCATGGGGGTGTTCCTCACACGTCCATGTCGACGGCGCCCTTGAACTGCGCGCCGTCTGCGATGGTGATGCGTGCGGCCTTCACGTTGCCGATGACCCGCGCGCCGTTCTGGAGGTCGACGCGGTCGCTCGACGAGATGTCTCCCGTGACCGAGCCCGCGACGGCGACAGGGCCGCCCGACACGTCGGCCTCGACCACCCCGCCGTGCTCGACGGTGACCGCGTCCTTCGCGCTGAGCTTGCCGCGCAGCGTGCCTTGCACGACGACGTCTTCGTCCGTCGTGAGCTCGCCTTCGATGGTGATGCCTGCGCCGATGACCGTGCTCGCCATTTCGTCGTGTCTCCCTCTGGAAGGACTCGCGCCTACCTGCGCCGACCGGTGGTCGCGCCGCCGCCCAGCTCCGGCGGCATGTCGAACTCCACGTCGAGTCGGCCCGCGAAGACCGCCCCTTCGTCGATCGCGACGGTGGAGCCCTGCACGTCGCCGCGGACCCTCGAGCCCGTCTCGATGTGCACCTCGCCGCTCGCGCGGATGTCGCCCGAGACCTCTCCGCGCACGGTGACCGTGCGGGCCTCTACGGTCTGTACGGAGCCGCCGTCGGCCACGGTGAGGTCTCCGCCGAGGGCGATGTCGCCTTCGACCACCCCCTCGACGAGCAGATCGCCGTCGCCGGAGATCCGGCCCCGAACACGGGCCGAACGCCCGATGGTTGCTTCGCGCGAGCTCACTGTCTTCGCCATCATCGAGCCTCGCGTCGGCTACTAGTACAGGCGCACCGTGCTGTCATCCCCCACCGAAAAGTGGCGTGCTAAGCTCGCCGCGCTTTGACGCTCGCCGTCGCCCTCAAGCGCTGGGCCTTCGCCCTCGTCCCCCTGGTGGGGTTGGTGGAGCTCGCGCTGCACTGGAAGCAGACGCGCGACGTGGTGCCCGACGCCGACTGGCTCGCCGCCCGAGAGGGCGTGAAGGCCGAGCTGCACGACCGCGACCTCGTGGTGTTCGCGCCCGAGTGGAGCGACCCGCTGGGCCGTCGCTTCTTCGGCGCGGACATCATGACGCTCGGGCGGGCCGCCCGTCCCGACGCGACGCGCTTCGAGCGCGCGTTCGAGGTGTCGATGCGCGGCGCGCACAGCGCCGAGCTGTCGCGCTGGAAGAAGGTCGCCGAGCACCGCTACGGGGCGCTCACCGTCACCACGCTCGAGAACCCGTCGTTCGTTCCGCTCAAGGACGATCTCGTCGCGCAGATCGGCGCCAAGGTCGTGCGCGTGAGCCGCGTCGACGCCGCCGGTGAGACCCCGTGCCCGTGGCAGCACGGCGTCACGCAGTCCGGGAGCACGTACGTGCCGCAGGGCCCCGCGGTCCCCGGCGACAAGTTCGTGTGTCAGGGATCGTACGTCGGCGTCGGCGTGCTGCACGACCTCGACCATCGGCCCCGGCAGTGCATCTTCGCCGGGACCATCCCGGGCGCGACGTTGCGCATCCGCTTCGCCGACGTGGCGTACGGGGCCGTGCTCCACGGTCACGACGGCGTGCAGTGGGTGACCGACCGCACCAAGGCGGGCGACAGCGTCCACATCTCCTTCAAGGCGATGGGCCAGGAGATCGGCCACCACACGCACAAGCCCGGCACCGGATGGGTCGGCTTCGAGCTGCCGATGCGTGAGCTCTCGGGCCAACACGGCGAGCTCGTCGTCGAGGTGAGCGCGCGGGGCCAGGGTCAGAAACAGTTCTGCTTCGAGGCCGACACGCGATGAGCGACGCGAAGGACAAGAAGGCCGAGCCCGCGAAGACGCCCGAGCCGACGCTCACCCCCGAGCAGCTCGCGGCGCGCCGACGCGAGCGAGAGGACCACGCGCTCGGGCTCGGGCTCGGCGGCGTCTACGTGGGGTGGCTGCTCGCCACGGCGCGCTCGCTGGGGTTCTGTCGCGACGAGGGCTTCTACTTCTCGGCGGCGTCGAGCTACGCGCAGTGGTTCGAGCTGCTCTTCTCGTCGCCCGGCAAGGCGATGCAGAGGGCGGCGATCGACCCCATCTGGTCGGCCAACCACGAGCACCCTTCGCTCATGAAGAGCCTCTTCGCGCTCTCGTACATGTTCCTCGGGCAGAAGTGGAAGGTGTTCGACGACGCGAGCACGGCGTATCGCTTCCCGAGCATGCTCATGATGGGCATGGCGATCTACGTCACGTACCTGTTCGGGGCGCGCGCGTACTCGCGGCGGGCCGGCGTAGGCGCGGCGCTCGCGTTGGCGCTCATGCCGCGGGTCTTCTACCACGCGCACCTCGCGTGCTTCGACGTCCCCATCATGGCGATGTGGACTGCATGCATATACAGCTATTGGCGCGCCGAGGCGAAGGGCGGCCTGGGCGCCGCGGTCCTGGCCGGCGTGATGTACGGCCTCACGCTCGAGACCAAGCACAACGCCTGGATGCTCCCGGCCGTCTTCGTGCCGCACGCGCTGCTCGTGCACGGCCGCGCCATCTCACGTCACGCGTCGCGCACGGGGCGTATCCCCATCCCCGCCAGCCTCGTGATGATGGTGGCGATCGGGCCCGCGGTGTTCGTCGCGCTCTGGCCTTGGCTGTGGAACGACACCCTGCCTCGCGTGCAGGAGTACGTGAACTTCCACGTCAACCACGAGTACTACAACATCGAGTTCCTCGGTCAGACGTACTTCGGCCCGCCGTCGCCCAAGTCGTACATGCCCGTCATGATCGCGGCGACCGTGCCCACCGTCACGCTCGTGCTCTTCGCCGTGGGCTTCGTCGGCCGGGCCACGGCGCTCGCGAAGCGTGGTGTCGCCGCCGCGATGGCGTTCTTCGAGCGGGCCGTGCCGTCGTGGGCGAAGGCCGAGCCCGGTACGCACGATCGCCTGCAGACCGACGCGCTCTTCATGCTCTCGCTCGCCGTGCCGCTCTCGGTGTTCCTCTTGCCGCGCACGCCCATCTTCGGCGGCACCAAACACTGGATCACGGCGTACCCGTTCATCGCGCTCTTCGCCGGGCGCGGCGTCGACGTCGTCGTCACGGCGGCCGAACGCGCCCTCGCCGGCAAGCTCGAGGGCGCACGGCGTCCGCTCGTCGCCGTCGCGGTCTTTGCCGCGTGCTTCTTGGCGCCGCTCGACGTGACGGCGCACTCGCACCCGTTCGGTCTGTCGGCCTACGTGCCGTTCGTCGGCGGTACGGCGGGCGGCGCCGACCTCGGGCTCAACCGGCAGTTCTGGGGCTTTACCACGCAGAGCCTCGCGGCGTACTTCCAAGACGAAGCTCCGCCGGGGGCCCGCGTGTACATCATGGACACGTCGTGGCCCGCGTGGAACCGCATGGTCAGCGAGGGGCGCCTGCGGCCCGACCTGCGCGGCGTCGGCAGCCCCAGCGAGGCCGACTACGCCATCGTGCACCACGAGCAGCACATGAACGAGGTCGACTACAACATCTGGGTCGAGCTCGGACGACCGGCACCCCACTACGTGCTCACGCACGACGGGGTGCCGATCATCAGCGTGTACAAACGCGCCCGGTGAGAGCGCGCGGCCGAGGCGCGCGCTACTTGGTCAGCTCGAACGTTCCCGGCGTCGCGCCCTGCGTCGTCTCGGTGTACGTGAACTTGCCCTGGTCGACGCAGAAGTCGAACGTGCGCGCCGGCGGACCGACGGTGCTGATCGTGTTGCCGGCCACCGTGTAGGCGCTCGACTCGCGGATGATCTCGCCGTCCTCGATGTTGCAGTTGCAGCCGCCCGCGCCGTCGCTCGTGCAGGTCGCCTTGTCGAGGCCTGCGCCCGTGGGCGGCGCGCTCGTGAGGCCCAGGGCGAGCAGCTGGCAGCTGCCGCCGGGCACCTGCGCCAGGCACGCCTGCGGGATGCCGATCGTCGCGGTGGTCGCCGTCTGCGTCTCGCGCGAGATCGTCGCCGCCGTGACGGTGACCAGCCCACGCGCCTTGATGACGACGTTCGAGGTCGTCGCCGTGGGGCAGAGTTGCTTGAGATCGTCGAACGCGCTCTCGTCGATGCAGCCCGCGGACAGCTTCCACGCGCCGATGGGATCGCCGCCGCACGGAACGAGCGGCGTGCACTGCCCGAACGTCACG
>JAGQJA010000356.1:7200-17852 GCA_020430845.1 Myxococcales bacterium | reverse complement strand
CCTGGGCTGCCGGTCGAGCGCGCGATCCACTTCGTGCTCCAGATCTTGCGAGGGCTCCAGGCGGCGCACGGCGCGGGCATCATCCACCGCGACATGAAGCCGTCGAACTGCTTCGTGGTGCGGCACGAGGGCGAAGAAGACTTCGTGAAGATCCTCGACTTCGGGATCAGCAAAGTGGCGCAGCCGGGCAGCGCGTCGCTCACGCAGACCAACTCGGCGCTCGGCACGCCGCTCTACATGTCTCCCGAGCAGGCCCGCTCGCCGCGCGACGTCGACGCGCGCAGCGACCTCTACTCGGTCGGCGTGCTGCTCTACGAGATGCTCACGGGCCACACGCCGTTCTTCTCCGAGAGCGGCGAGTTCACCGAGATCCTCTTCAAGCTCTTCACCGCCGACCCGCCGCCGGTGCAGACCACGCGGCCCGACCTCTCGGACGAGCTCGCGGCGGCGGTGCACAAGGCGCTCGCACGCGAGCCGGCCGACCGTTACACGAACGCGCTCGAGATGGCCGAAGCGCTCGCGCCCTTCGCCGGGCCCGAGGCGGCGCGAATCATCAGCAAGATGCGCGCTTTCAAGCCGGCCAAGCAGGGGTCGATCGTGCCCCCCGACGCGATGCCGCCGTCGAACGTCGCGTTCAGCGCGATGGAGGCCAAGCCGTCGACCGACGTGATGGCGCGGAGGCCGACGACCGACGTCGACAAGGGCCCGCCCGTCACCGAGATGCTCGAGAGTCGACCCGCGGCGACCGGGCCGCAGGCGACCGCAGCGATGCCCGCGCCCGCGCGCGCGCCGTCCGAGGGCAGGCTGTCGGCCGCGCCGGCGTCCGAGGCCGCGCGTGCGCGCCCCGAAGAGGCGGGCGCCCGCACGCAGTACGACACGAGCCGCCCCGACTCCATCGCGCCGAGCCCCGCCGAGACGGCCGGCGGCACGGCGCGAGACGCCGGCACCGCGGGCGAGAAGCCCAAGAAATCCGCCATGGTATATGCGCTCCCCCTGTTGGCGCTCGTCGTCGTCGGCGGCGGGGTGACGGCCTTCGCGCTCAAGACGATGGACAAGTCCGCGGGCGCGGCGCCGACGGCCTCCGCGCCGCCCGTCGCGAGCGATCCGGCGACGCTGACGGCGGCGACGAGCGCGATCACCCCGCCCCCGCCCGCGACGAGCGTGGCCACCTCGGCGACGCCGACGCCCAGCGAGCCGCCCAGCGCCACCGTCGCCACGCCGCCCACCGGCAAGACGGTCAAGGTGCCGACGACCAAACCTCCGCACACCACCACGGTCACCCCGCCGGCGACGACGACCAACGCGCTGGACCTGCCGATCAAGCAATGAGCTTCGCTTCTCCGAGGAGATACATGTCGACCTACCTTCGCCCCATCGCCGTCGCAGTGAGCCTCGCGATCGCCGTCCCGCCCTGCGTGCTGTGGACCGCGCCCGCGCTCGCGCAGGGCAAGAAGCCGAAGACGCTCCGCGAGCAGCTGCCCGAGAACGCGCGCGCCAAGTGGGACAGCGCGATCGCCCTCTACCAGCGGCAGAACTGGGACGGCGCCGAGGCCGACTTCATGCAGGCCTACGAGCTGTCGAAGAACCCGCGCGTGCTCTTCAACGTCGCGATCTGCGAGAAGAACCGCGGCCGGTACTCGCGCGCGATCAGCTTCTTTCGCCGTGAGCTCGCCGAGGGTCAGGGCAACCTCACCCCGCAAGAAGAGGCGGAGGTGAAGAACGCCATCGCCGGCCTCGAGAAGTTCGTCTCTGACCTCACCGTCGAGGTCAACGAGCCGGGCGCCAAGGTGCTCGTCGACGGCACCGAGGTGGGCACCACGCCGCTCAACAAGCCCATCAGCGTCGAGGTCGGCGAGCGCCGCGTCACGATCCAGAAGGCCGGCTTCGCCGACGCGACCAAGACCGTCACCGTGTCGGGCGGCGTCGCGGCCAAGGTCTCGCTCACGATCGAGCCGATCACGCGCATGAACGTGGTCAAGGTGTCGGTCGTCGGTCCGCCCAACGCGGTGGTCAAGATCGACGGCAAGGAGGTCGGCCCCGCGCCGTACACCGGTCGCGTCGCGGTCACCGCCGAGCCGCACCAGTTCTCGGCCGAGGCCCCCGGCTGGGTGTCGGCGACGCAGAGCCTCGTGGTGCGCGAGGGCGAGCCGATGAACCTGACCCTGCAGCTCTCGCAGGAGCAGCAGAAGGGCAAGCTGATCGTCACGACGCGCCCCGAGGGCGCCACGATCGAGATCGACGGCAAGGTGGTGGGCGCCTCGCGCTTCGAGGGGCCCGTCGACGCCCAGACCCACCAGATCGTCGTCAAGAAGCAGGGCTACTACACGTGGTCGTACGACGTCGACGTGCCGCGCGGCGGCGAGCGCACCCTCACGGCGTCGCTCAACGAGGACCGCAACACGAGCTTCGTGCCGTGGCTCATCGGCACGATCGTCGTGCTCGGCGCGAGCACGGCGGCCGTCATCTTCATCGCCACTCCCAACGACGAGAAGCCCGTCCAGGGCAGCCTCCCGCCCAACATCGTCGAGCACCAGGCCTTCCGCTGGTGACCTTCGCGGGGCGTGCCCCGCAGCTTGAAAAACAACCCTTGGAACGAACCGGAGCACCCACGTGAAACACCCCACCGCCGTCGTGACGCCCAAACCCCGAACGCGCCTCCGCCGAACGCTCGTGCTCGGAGCCGTCGGGCTCACGGCGATGGCGTGGAGCGGCTGTCAGCGCAAAGAGGCGACCGAGCTCGTCGCCGGCGTCTCGACCCAGGTGCAGGTGCCGCGCGACCTCAAGGCGGTGCGCATCGACGTCAACCTCGGGGGCTTCAACTTCTTCTGCAAGTCGTACCGCGTGTACGACGGCAAGGTGCAGCTGCCGCGCACGCTCGGCACGCTGCCCATCGACGACTCCAAGTTCGGCCAGCCGATCACGATCACCATCGCCGGCTTCCAAGAAGAGCCCGAGGGCTCCGACCTCGAGGCGTTCATCAACTGCACCGCGCCTCCGCGCGTCGACCCCTCGGCCGCGGGCCGCAAGGACGGCGGCGGAGCGCGCGTCCTCCGGCGCAGCAGACAGCCGTATCTGCGCGAAAAGATTCTGTTTCTTCCGATGCCCATCAAGTACTCGTGCTTCGACGTCGACTGCGCCAACGCAGACCAGACGTGCAAGGGCGGGCGCTGCGTCGACAACGCGACCGACCCCGAGACGCTCCCCGAGTACCGCGAGGACCTCATCGACGGCTCGGGCGGCAACTGCTTCAACGTCAAGCTGTGCACCGCCGGCGCGCTCCCGCCGGTCACCGTCGACGCCGAGACGTGCACGTACGCCGTCGCCAACAGCGCGAGCGCGCCTCCGCTCCCCAACGGCGTGACGCTCCCGTTCCCGCCCCCCGCGGGCCCCGGCCTCAACGTGATCGTCGCGTACGACGGCGGCTTCACCGAGGAGATCCTCGACGTCGAGAAGGACGAGGGCTTCACCATCCCCGACCCGACCAAGCCGCAGCAGTTCACGCTGAGCCCGGGCCTATGCGATCTCGTCAAGGGCAAGATGCCCGACGGCAAGCCCACCGCGCACCGCATCACCGCCATCCGCGCCGCGACGCTCTGCGCGGCGAAGAGCAAGTTCCAGCCGCTCTGCAAGAACGACCAGCTCGCGGCCATGGGCGCCAACGACAAGGGCGACGTCGGCAACCCCAACGTGAGCCCGCAGTGCAAAGCGCAGGAGCTGTCGTCGGCGCCGAGCGCGCTCATGGTCGTGGTCGATCGCACCGAGCGCATGAACGACTTCTACGGCGACAAGCTGCTCCAGACGACGTTCGGACTCTCGCTGTCCGATCCGGCGTTCCAGAGCACCAAGCTCGGTCTGCTCGAGTTCCCGACGCCCGCCGGCAACGAGTGCGCGACCAACCCCAACCCGTTCCTCTCGCCCGAGGTCCCGCCCACCAAGCTCGCGGCCGACGCGCGCAAGGACATCGTCGCCGAGTTCCTGCAGCTCACCAGCAAGCAGAAGCCGCTGCTCCCCGCGGCGCAAGACCTCAACCTCGATCGCGCCCTCGAGGGCGCCTACGGCACGCTCGCCGCGCTCGGCCCGGCCGACGCGTTCAACAAACGTGGCGTGCTGCTCATCGGCAACCACGACTTCGTCAAGAAGTGCCAGGCGCTCGATCTGCCCGTGCTCGCGGCGCAGCAAAAGACGCAGAACCGCATCTTCACGTACGCCGTCCTGCTCGGAAAAGAGGGCGTGCCCGACCCGAACGTCGCGCTCCAGGCCGAGGCGCTCGCCGCCGCCGGCGCGCCCGATCCCGTGCCCGCGCCGCCGGTGGCGTTCGACGCGCGCTCCGACACGAGCGTCGGCGCGCGGGCGTTCCAGAAGGTGGTGCGCGACCTCGCCACGTGCGTCTACGACCAGCCCCCGCCGCCCGCGGGCTCGCAGACGCCGCTCGAGCCCGAGACGCTCACGTACGTGAACCCGCTCGCGCCCGGCGATCCGGTCACGGGCAAGGTCCAGACGATCACCCTCGCGCGCAACCCGGGCTGCACCTCCGAGTCCTCGACGGCGTCGGGCTGGGGCTACGACGGCAAGCGCATCCGCATCTGCGGACAGGCCTGCGAAGACCTCCGCACGGTCATCCGCACCGTGTCCGACTTTGCGGCGCTCACCGCGCAGCCGGCGCTCGCGGTCCCGGTCTTTGCGACGACGGGCTGCGGACCGGCCCCCGCGGGCCCCTCGCCGGTCAACCCCGACGGCGGCGCGCAGTCCGACGCGGGGTCGGGCGCCGACAGCGGCCCCAGCGACGCGGGCACCGACTGATCACGCCGCGCCCTCGACGGCGCGACGACGTGGCGAGGCGCCTCGCGGAGCAGTCCGCGGGGCGTTCGCGCTTCAGGGGCCGAACATCATGCCGATGTACGGCCCGATGTAGACCTGCGCGCCCTCGGCGACGATGTAGCCCGGCGTGGTCAGGCCCGACGCGCCGAGGCGCTGCTCGCCGCTCGGCGCGGTGCTCGTGGGTTGCCCCTTGAGCAGGCTGGCGCTCTCGAGGAGGAGCGACATGCCGATGGCGAGCGCGGTCGGTTGGCCGAGCCGGATCTGGAAGCTCGGTTCGAACGAGATGACCGGCGACCAGTAGTTGACCGAGTCGGGTGAGAAGAAGTCGCGCGTGCCGTCGACCTTGGACGTGGTGTCTCGCGAGACGACGATGATGCGGTGCGAGAAGCCGACGCCCGCCGCGGCCGAGAAACGAAAGCGCTCGCCCTGGATGGTGTAACGAACGCGCGCCGCGGCGAGCCCGCCCGCGCGCCGGAACGCGTACGACTCGGTGCGCGCAGGATCGGGGCCGATGCCCGGGTCGAGCGTCGACGCGTTGAAGTCTGCCTCGGGCGACGACTGGTCGTACTGCCCCGCGAGGAAGATCTCCACGCCGACCGGCTGCCAGTGGTAGCCCACATAGCCCGACAGCCCCGCGCCCAGGTTCTGCTTGGGGCTCGAGCAGCCCGCGAGCTCTCGCGGCGGGCTCTCGCAGCCCGCCTGGACGTCGTTGCTCGAGCCGCCGGGCATCACGGTGCCGATGAGGCCGAAGCCGCCGTAGATGCCCTCGAGCGGGCGCTCTGCGGCGACCACGGTGCCGGTCTCGATGGCCGAGACGAGCTTGAGCGTGATCGTCTTGCTGAACGGCTCGCGCTCCTTGAGCGTGATGTCCTCTTCGAAACGATCGTAGCCCTCGCGGGTGATCGAGATCTTGTGCGGGCCGGCGGGGATGTCGCCCGAGAAGCTGCCCTCGCCGACCACCTTGTCGTCGAGGCGGATGATGCCCTTGCCGTCGCTCGTCGCGAGCTTGACGGGCGCCGTCGTCGAGGACGCGACGACCTCGATGTCTTGCGGCTGACCGCGCTCGACCTTGATGCGCTGGGGCGCGGCGCCCAGGCCCTGGCCTCGGATGGAGATCTCGTGCTCACCGGCCTCGACCTCGCCCGACCACGGAGACTCGCCGACGTCGACGCCGTCGACGAGCACGCGCACCTTGGCGCCGCCCTTCTCGCGGACCGTGATCTTGGCCTTGTTGGCGAGCGCCTCGAGCTTGACCGCGAGCTTGGTGGTCGACCCCGCGACGACGTTGGGCGGCGTGCCGAACGGCGAGAAGCCGTCCTTGGTGACGCGCACTTGGTGCGGCCCCGCCGACAGGCGCAGCGGCGCGGCGAGCGGGCTCTTGCCCACTGGCTTGCCGTCGACCGAGACCTCGGCGCCCGCCTCGTTGACGGTGACCTCGAGACGGCCGGTCTTCTGGTTCTCGATCTCGGCGAGACGCGCCGTGGCGACGGCCTTCGTGCCGCGCGCGAGCTTGGCGCCGAAGGTCTTGAGCAGATCGTCGTAGGCCGCGTGGGCCTCCGTCCAATCTTCGAGGTGGTAGTGCGCGTCGGCGAGGCCATCGAGCGCGACCGCGCTCTTGTCGGCCTTGACGGCAGCGGCGTACGCGTCGGCGGCGGCCCGCCAGTTCTTGGCGCGCGCGGCGCGAGCTCCGGCGGCGATCTGCGCCTTTGCTTCGCCCGCCTGCGCGAACGCCGGCGTCGACGACGCCACCACCGAGAGCACACCGAGCGCAGCGACGAGTCGCGACGCGGACCGACGCCAGCGCGACGGCGCGCGCGGGGAGCGAATAGAGGCCGACATCGTCCCCGAGGCTACCCCAAGTCGGGTGGGTCGCGGTAGGTGACGTGCTCGCCCCGGAAGGTACGGAGCACCGTGTCGCCGCCGCTCCGCGAAACCACGTAGTCGGGCGAGAGCGGCACCTTTCCTCGCCCGCCGGGCGTGTCGCAGATCAGCTTGGGGAGCGCGATGCCCGCGAGCCGGCCCTGGAGGCGCTCCATGATCGCGAGCCCCGCGGCGAGCGGAGTGCGCAGGTGCCCCGTCCCGCGCACCGGGTCGGCCTGGAGCAGGTAGTAGGGTCGGACGCGGGCCCGCACGAGCCCACGAAAGAGCGCCTCGAGGGTGTCGGCGTCGTCGTTGATCCCGCGCAGCAGCACCGTCTGGTTCATCACCGGGAAGCCGCCGTCGACGAGCCGACGGCACGCCTCGAGTGCCTGATTCGTCAATTCTTTCGGGTGGTTGAAGTGCGTCATCAGCCACAGCGGGTGCAGCGGGCGGAGCGCGCGCACCAGCTCGGCCGTCACGCGCGACGGCAGGGTCACCGGCACCCGGGTGGCGAGGCGGATGGTCTCGACCGACGGGATCGCGCGCAGCCGCGAGAGCAGGGCGACGAGGCGCGGGGTCGCCATGGCGAGGGGGTCTCCGCCGCTGACGATGACGTCGCGCACCTCGGGGTGCGCCTCGAGCCACGCGAACGCGGGCGCGAGCCGATCGAGCGGGCGCGGACCGGCGCCGTCGCCCACGATGCGCGACCTCGTGCAGAACCGGCAGTACACGGCGCACTGATCGGTCGCGACGAGCAGGGCGCGATCGGGGTAGCGGCAGATGAGGTGGGGCGCGACCTCGTGCGCCTCTTCGCCGAGCGGGTCGACCATGTCCCCCGGGACCGCGTGCGACTCCTCGACCCGCGGCACGCACTGCATCCGCACCGGGCAGCGCGCGTCTTCGGGGTCGCAAAGGCCCAGATAATACGGGGTGATCGAGATCGGCAGGCCCGCGCGCTCGGCCCGCCGGGCGCCCTCGCGCTCCGCGTCGGTCAGGCGCAGCGCGCGCTCGAGGTCCGCGAGCGTCCGCGACGCGGCCCGCAGCTCACGCGTCCAGCGAGGGCCTGACGCGCGCGTCGCCTTGCGGCGCGGCGACGTGAGCGACTCGAGCGAGACGAGCGCCACGGCCCCTCACCGTCCGGCGTCGATCGGGGCGCGCGCGTCGCCGGCCGCGCCCGCGTCGAACGACTCGACCTTCGCGCGGGCGAGGGCGTCGCGATCGATCTCCACCTTGATGGTCTTGCGCAGCTCGGCGAGCAGCTCGGCCTCTTTGGCGCGGAGCATGTCTTGGGCGAGCTTGACCCGGATGCTGCGCTCGGCCTCCTCGAACTTGCGCTCGTGGGGGGCGAGCTTCTGCGTCAGGCGCACGACGTAGTAACGGTCGCCCGCGCGGACCGGCTGATCGTAGACCTGCCGCAGCTCGGCGATCTTGAAGAGCGCGGCGCGTACCTCCGCGACAATCCTCGGGTTTTCGCCGCGTGCGTCGCCCGGGGGGCTGGTGATGCCCACGTCGCCGGCGAGGTCGATGGGCACGTTGGCGCGGGCCTGCGGGTCGAGCGACCGCGAGCGCACGAGCTCGCCCCACTGGGTGTCCCCCGGCGCGGCCTTGGCGGCGTCGATGACCGAGCGGGCGGTCGCCTCGTCTTTGGTGACGATGACCGACGCGCGCCGGCGCTCCGGGTCCTTGAAGTCGGCGCGGTGCGACTCGAAATACTCGCGGACGTCGGCCTCCTTGACGTCGTTGGGGGACGGCACGTCCTTGCGCGCCTCGGCGAGCATCGCGTCGCGCAAGATGGCGCGGAGCTCTTGCTGCGAGAGGGCGTCCTTGTCGTAGCCCTTGGCCGCCGCCTCCCGCGCGAGCAGGTGCACGGTGATCATCTCCTGGAGCAGCTCTTTGCGCCGCTCGGGCGACTGGTAGCGGAGCCGATCGAACTGATCCATGTTCTCGAGCGCGGCGGCGAAGTCGCCGAGCGTGATCGTCTCGTCGCCCACCTTGGCGAGCACCTGAGCGGCCTGCTCGGGGGTGAGCACGGTGCTCTGCGCGTGCCCCGAGTCGGCGCCCTGCGGCCCGTCGTTCGAGCACGCCTTGCACGCGGGCAGCCCCGAGACCGCCGCGAGCGCGCAGACCGCGACGCCGGCGCGGACGAGGCTCACGCGCGCGGCGCGCACCAGAGCGGCGAAACGGGCGGACATCGAGGGCGGAACCTACACGCGACGCAGCCGCGCTGCCACTGTTGCGCGCGCCGATCCCCCCGACTATGGGACAAACCCATGCGACCCCCTGTACCGCGTCTCGTCGACAGCGTCGCCCCGCCCCCGCCGCACCCCAAGCTCCGCCATCGCCGCATCTTGCTCAAGCTCTCGGGCGAAGCGCTGTGCGGGAGCGACGGCGGCTTCGGCATCGACCAAGATGTGATGAAGGCCACGGCCCAGGAGCTGTCCGAGGTCTATGCCCTGGGCGTGCAAGTGGGCATCGTCGTCGGCGGAGGCAACATCTTCCGAGGCCTCAAGGGCGCGAGCGCCGGCATGGACCGCGCGCAGAGCGACTACATGGGCATGCTCGCGACCGTCATCAACTCGCTGGCGCTCCAAGACGCGCTCGAGAAGGTCGACGTGCCGACGCGCGTGCAGACGGCCATCGAGATCCGGCAGATGGCCGAGCCGTACATCCGGCGCCGCGCCGTGCGCCACCTCGAGAAGGGGCGCTTCGTCATCTTCGCGGCGGGCACGGGCAACCCCTACTTCTCCACCGACACGGCCGCGGCCCTGCGCGCGATGGAGATCCACGCCGAGTGCTTGCTCAAGGCCACCAAGGTCGAGGGCGTCTATGATCGCGACCCCGCCAAGCACGCCGACGCCACCATGATCTCGCGCATGACCTTCGACCGCTTCATCTCGGAGCGCATCAAGGTGATGGACTCGACCGCCGCGACCCTCTGCCGCGACAACAACCTGTCGATCCGCGTCTTCAAGCTCACGACGCCCGGCAACATCAAGCGCGCCGTCTTCGGCGAGCCCATCGGCACGACCGTCGAGGGTTGATCGCCCGGCGCCTCAGCCGTCGAGCTCGAGCGCCGCGCGGATGAGCGCCGCGGCGCGCGAGGGGCTGGTCTCGGTGATGGCCCCGGAGGCCGAGTCGAGCGGTTTGACGCGCACGCCGGCCATCTCGCACGCCTCTTCGAGCGCCTCCGCCGCGCCACCGTCGAGGCGCACGACCACCGCGGCCCCGGCGACCGACAGCCCCCAGAGCGGCGCGTAGGTCGGCACGAGCGGCAACGCGACGACCTCGATCTCTACGCCGTCACCGAGTCGGAGCGTCGCGATCGGATAGGGGATGGGCGCGGGCGGCGCGGCCTCGCCGGACGGCACCGCGTCGGCCACGCCGAGCACCGAGTGCGCGAAGACGCCGAGCCTACCGGGCGTGCCCGCGAACACGACGCGGGCCGGACCGGCGAACCCCGCCGCGCGTGCGCGTGCCGCCGTCGCGCGGACGACGTGCAGCTGCTCCGGCGTGCAGAGCTGCGTCGACGAGCCTTCGGCGCCCACCCTGCGGACGCGACCACGGCGGAGCAGGTCGACGAGCGCCTCGAGGACCAACGCGTCGTCGTGCGCCACGTCGTCGAGCAGCGTGTCGAGGGACGCCGGCGCTCGGAGTCGATCGACCACGAGCGCGTGCACGGTCGATGTCTCGGGGGCGGCGCTCTCGTCGTCGACGGTCGCGAGCGTCGCGTTCGAGAGCTCCTGCGCCCCACGTCGCAGCGTCGCGGCGCGCTCGCAGGATGCAGCCGCCGCCGAGAGGAGCTCACCTGCCGGCCCGCGCAAGCGACGCATCACAGACGGCGCGCCGGGCGTGAACGTCGAGAGCCCCGACGACTCTCCGACGAGCCGGGCGAGCGCCTTGGCGCCCTCTGCGCGGACGTACACGACGTCGAGCAGCTCGCCCTCGAGCAGCCGCACCTCGCCCGACCCGCGCGC
>JAGQJA010000356.1:0-7159 GCA_020430845.1 Myxococcales bacterium | reverse complement strand
TCGAGCAGAGGCGCGTTCTCGAGCGAGAACTGCGTGGGCGAGAGGCTCCCGCGCGTGGCCGACGTCGTCGCGTCGAGCGACGCGAGGCGCTCCATGATGCCGTCGATGTCGTCCATCGAGAGCGGTGACGCCGCGCTCGCCACGTCGTCGAAGACGAGCAGCGGCGGCAACCCGGAGATCTCGAAGCTCAGCGCGTCGACCGCGCCCATCGAGTCGTCGGTGGGCTCGGCGGCCTCCCGCGCGACGAGGATGGCGTCGTAGCCGCCCGACTTGGCGCGCTCGCAGGCCATCTGCGTCCCGTTGGCGAGCGACACGCGTACGCCGCGACGGCGGAGCTGCGTCGCGAGCTCGCGGAGCGCGTCGACGTCGCGGTGCACCAAGAGCACGCGCCTATCCAGCATCGCCGCTCCGTGCCGCCAAGAGACGCGCGCACAACAGGTCGCCGAGCAGGCGGTCGGCGGCGTGCACACCCCTGAAGCGCTCGCCGACCACGCGGCCGCAGCAGAGCCACGCGCCGTGCTCGCCCTCGACGACGACGACCTCGAGATCCTCGCAGCCGGCCTGCCCCCTCGCGTCGAGCACACGCGGCGTCGTCACCTGGCGCGCGGCGGCGGCAAAGCCCCCGAGGCCCGAGCGTAGCGTGGTGGTGACGACGACCTCGCCGCCGCGCTGCGCCGCGCGGCACGCGTGAGAGACGAGAGCGAAGAGCGTGGGCAGCGGCAGATCGAGCGGACAGGGAGACCGCGGGCTGGCGTCGACGGTCGGCCGCGCGATGAGGGCGTCGACGATCTGGGGTAGCGAGATGACGTCGAGGGCCAGCGCGTGCACCGCAGAGCGCGCCTCGTCCCTCGCGCGAGAACGCGCCAAAGATATGAGATCTTTGATGTTTTCTCCGTCGTGCGGGAAGGTCGCGGTGCCCGCCCCGAGGGCCGCACGGCTGCGGGGCTCGCTCGTACGCCGGCCCCGATGTCGACGCTCTCCGAGCAGGTGGGCGAGCACGCGTCGACGACACGTCTGCGCGCCGAGGCCGCCCGTCTCGGGCAAGAAGACGAGGACGTCGCCCTCGTCGACGACCGAGAGCGCGTCGGTCGTGCGCACCGACTCGGAGACCTCGCGCGTGAGGTCGTCGCGACGGGACGACGCCACGCCGTGCGTGACGACGAGCACGCTCGCCCGCCGCTCGTGACGTCGGGCGACGGTGAGGAGGCGCTCGGCGACGTCGCGGAAGTACCTCGAGGGCAGGACACGCGCGGGCGCGCCGGACGGCGCCTCTTGTCGGTCGACGAGCAGCAGCATCGCGGTCGCCAGATCGGCCACGGCCGCGACCTCGGGCTCGGGCGCGGGAGGGGCACGATCGAGCACCAGCAAGCCGATCTCGCCTTGCCCCGCCGACAGCGGCAGCACGCGCGCCTGGCGCACCTGCACGAGGCGGGACAGGTCCGCGGGCGGGCAGGTCGCGGGCAGGTCCGACGCCGAGCCCTGCGCCGCGAGCCTCACGCACTCGCCCTGCCCCTCGAACGCGGCGTAGAGCGCCACGCCCCCCGCGCCGCTCAGCGCGGCGACGCCTTCGACGATGGCGCGGACGGCGTCGGTGTGGCTCGCCCCGCGAGCGAACCGGACCATGCGGTCGTAGACCTCGAGGCGCCGTCGCTCGAGAGAGAGCTTCGTCTTGAGCGTCGTGACCTCACGCGTACGCAATCGGCGAGCGCGGCAGTCGCCCAGCACACGTACGACCGCGTCGCCCGACAGCGGCGCCACGAGGATGCTCTCGGCGCCGAGAGAGAGGGCGTCGGCCCCTTGGACGACGTGCGCCTCGTCGACGAGCACGTGCACCACGGCGTTGGGGAACGAGCTCGCCAGGTGATGAGGGAGGGCGAGCGCGGCGCCCCCGTCGGCCGAGAGATCGACGATGGCGAGGTCGAGCCCGAGCACTGCGGAGGTGAGCGCGTCGGCGACGGTCGACACGACCTCGCAACGGTCTCCTTCTTCGCGCGCCAGCGACGTCACGAGCTGTCCCGCGGCCTCGTCTTCGGTGACGAGCAGGACGCGGAGCGCGGGCTGGCTCAGCGGGGGTTGGCTCGCCACCCTCGAACCTCCCCCTCGAAGACCCGGCGAGCCGGGCCGCGCATGGTCGCGCGGCCGTCGGTCTCGACAGTGACAAACAGGGTCCCGCCGGGCAAGCGCACCGAGATCTCTTCTCCGTACGCGAGCTTTCCGGCGCGACACCCGACGGCCACGGTGGCGCACGCGCCCGTCCCACACGCGAGCGTCAGCCCCACGCCGCGCTCGAACACGACGAGGTCGAGCGCCCTCTCTCCGAACCGGACGAGCTCGACGTTGGTGCCGCGCGGGAAGACGGAGTGCGTCGACAGCGCAGCGCCGACGGCGACGTGCCGCTCTCGCGGGACCTCCCCGTGCACGATCGCGTGCGGGTTGCCCGCGTCGGCGAGGGTGACGGTCCACGCCTCGCCCAGCGCGTGCACGTCTCGCGTCTCGCCCACCGTCACGATGCCCATGTCGATCGTCACGAGCCCCGCGCCGTCGGTGTCGTCGACGACGCACGGGCGCGGGCCGGCGTCGGTCGCGAAGGGGAGCTCCACCTTGGTGGCCCCGCGCGCGCGCGCGACATGGAGCGCGGCGCACCGCAGGCCGTTCCCGCACATCTCGGGCACCGACCCGTCGGCGTTCATCACGCGCATGCGCGCCTCGTCCGAGCGCGTCCCGGACACCACGAGCACGCCGTCGGCGCCGACGCCGAAGCGACGGTCGCAGAGCGCGCGGGCGTCGTCGGGAGAGAGCGGCGGGCAGTCCTCACCGTCGACGACGATGAAGTCGTTGCCCAGCCCCTCGTACTTCGCGAAGCGCAACGCCGGAGAGCCCATCGTTCGCGATCCACGCTAGCACGCGCGGTGTGGGCGCACGGGCCCGATCGCCGGCCACGACGCGCGCGAGACGCACCGAAGGCGCCGCCCGTGTCAGCCCCCGACGGCCGCCTCGAGACGCGCGCGAAGCTCAGCCTCGTCGAGCCCCGCGACCCCGACCTGCTTGTGGCGCGAGCCCTCGCCGCGCACGAGCGACACGTCGCGCTTCGGCACGCCGAGCACGTGGGCCAACAGACGGACGAGCTCGGCGTTCGCGGCGCCGTCGACCGGGGGCGCCGCGAGCTGGACCTCGAGCGCGCCGTCCCTGACCCCGACGACGCGGCTCTTGGCGGCGCGCGGCTTGGCGTGCACGGCGAACGAGAGGCCCTGAGCTGTCGCGCGAAGGTTCATGGGTGGAGGCGATCTCTGGCAGAGTAGAGGCTCTCGGCGCGTCTCGCCTCCCCCGCGCAGGAGGGCTTCGCGCAAAGGAGGACCATGCGCCACGTCGTGCTGAGCGGATTCATGGGGTCCGGAAAGTCGTCGGTCGGTCGCGCGCTCGCTGCGCGGCTGGGCCGGCCGTTCGTCGACACCGACGCAGAGATCGCCAAGCACGCGGCGCGGCCCACGGCGGGGGACGTGTTCGCCGAGCACGGCGAGCCGCGCTTTCGAGAGATCGAGGCTCAGATCGCCACGGCCGCCTTGGCCCGGGCGGAGCCGCACGTGATCGCGTTCGGCGGAGGGACCGTCACCGCGCGCGCCGTCCGCTGGGCCGCGCTCGACCGGGCGACGCTCGTGACGCTCGACGTGCCCGTCGAGACCTCCCTCGCGCGCGTCGCGTCGTCGGAGCACCGGCCCAACCTCGCCGTGCGAGACCCGGGCGGGCGCGCCGCGCACCTCTTGAGCGAGCGCCGGGCGGCGTACGCCGAGTGCCACGCGCGGGTCGACGGGACGGCGCCGGTCGAGGAGATCGTCCGCCACGTCGAGCAGATCGCGGGGAAGGCGCTCGAGTGCGTCCCGCTCGGGGAGCGCACGTACGTGGTCGAGATCGCGCCCGCCGGTCATGGCGAGGTCGTGAGCGAGACGATCGCGCGGCTCGGCGCGAGCTCACGCGTGATCGTCACGGACAAAAACGTGCACAATGCACGCTTCTTGAGCTTGCCCGCCGAGGTGCGTGACGGCGCGAGCGAGGTAGTCCTCGAGCCGGGGGAGCACGAGAAGACGATCGCCGCGGTCGAGCGCATCTGGGATGCGGCGCTGACGGCGGGCATCGACCGGCGCGGCGTCGTCGTGGCGTTCGGAGGAGGCGTCGTCGGCGATCTCGCGGGCTTCGCCGCCGCCACGCTGCTGCGCGGCGTTCGCTTCGTGCAGATCCCCACGACGCTGCTCGCGATGGTCGACGCGTCGGTGGGTGGCAAGACGGGCTTCGACCGCGCGGCGGGGAAGAACCTCGTCGGCGCGTTCCACCAGCCGAGCGGCGTGGTCATCGACGTCGCGCACCTCGAGACGCTCGACGCGCGCCAGCGCGCCGCGGGGCTGGCCGAGGTCGTGAAGATCGGGCTCGCCGACGACGCGGCGCTGCTCGATGACGTGGAGCGACTCGCCGAGCCGCTCGCGCGTGGCGACCACGACGCGCTCGCCGAGATCGTGCGGCGCGCCGTGGCGGCAAAGGTCCGCGTCGTCCGCGACGACGAGACCGAGCGCGGACGTCGCGCCATCCTCAACCTGGGACACACCGTGGGGCACGCGCTCGAAGCGCACCAGGGCTACCGCGGGCTCTTGCACGGCGAGGCGGTCGCGGTGGGGACGGTGCTCGAGCTGGCGGCGTTCGCCGACATGGGCCTCGGAGACGCGGCGCTCGCCCGACGCGCGGCCGACGTGCTGCGCGCGCTCGGCTTGCCCACCGAAGCACGCGCGGCGGAGGTCGAGGCGGCGTGGACCTACGCATCCTCCGACAAGAAGCGGAGCGGTGCTCGCGTGGCGGTGCCCGTCGTGCGCGAGGTCGGACGCTCCGAGATGGTGCACGTCGACCTCGCCGAGCTCGGCCGCGCGGTCGCGCGGGGGGCGACGAGGTAGCCGCGGGTCACACCCGTTTTTTGGCGTTGTGGGGATCCGCCAGTTACGCTTCACGAGTGCAGTGGCTCGGGCTGTCCGTCCGTGCCTCGCCAGGAGGGTTCGATGCTGCGTCGCATCCGCAAGGGATTGCTTTCCGTCTTCGCCGTGGGCGCGCTCACGGCCACGCTCGCTCCCGCGTGCGCCCACAACGACCAGTCTCTGTTCATCCAGGCGGTGATGGCGCCTCCTCAGAACAGGCAGAACGGCTGCGTCTACCAGCCTGACGTGAACCAGCCCAAGCTGTTCACCGGCACGTTGGACGTCGGTCTGACGGACACGTACCGCATGGTGGTGCTCGCCGGAAACCAGCTCTCGTCGAAGCAGGACATCAACAACGCCCGCGCGGAGAGCGCGCGCATCGCGGTCTTCGGGGCCACGGTCCGCGTCCAGGACCGCGCCGGCGCGACGCTCGGCGAGTTCACCAGCCCCACGTCGTCGGACCCGATCAACCCGACGACCGGCGCGACACCGGGCTTGGGTCTCTACTCCGTCGTCGGCATGGACCCGCCCACCGTCGCGCGCATCCGGCAGATCCTCGGCCCGCAGGGGACCGACACGTTCCTCGTCTACATCACGCTCTTCGGGCAGACGCTCGGTGGGACCGACGTGGAGTCGAACGAGTTCCAGTTCCCCGTCTCGGCGTGCAACGGCTGCCTCGTCATCTTCCCGGCCGAGACGCGCGACCCGGCGCTCAACCGCGACAACTGCGCCAAGAGCGACGCGACGCAGGCCAAGACGTCCGACCTCCAGCCGTGCAACCTCGGCCAGGACGAGAGCGTCAACTGCCTGCTCTGCGCCACCTCGCGAAAGCAGATCTGCGATCCGTTCTGCAAGGTGAACCCGGGCGATCCTTCTTGCCAGTGACGCGCGGCAACGCGCTCGCTTCTCCGCCCCCAACATGGGAGCCTGGCCGTCGATGCTGCGGCTTCGTCGACTCGCCCCCGTCGCCCTCATCCTCGCCGCGTGGTCCTCGCCGGCCGCGGCGCGCCCGCAGCTGAGCGGCGGGCTCACCACCGGCGCCGCGCTGACCGACCTCCGAGAGTCGGTCGGGCCGCGGCTCGCGTATCACCTCGGGCTGCGCGCCGACCTCCTCTTCGGGCGCGGTCGCAGCTCGGACATGGCGATCGGTCCGTACGTCGACCTCGCGACGGCGGCCTTCGACTCGATCGAGCCCGGCGGCGGCGTCGCGTGGCTCGTCCCGGCGGGGTCGACCGCGTTCGTGCTCTCGGCGGGCGGCTTCGCGCGAGGGGAGCGAGACCGCGGCTGGTCGCCTGGCGCGGCGGGCACCCTCTTCTGGGGATCGCGCAGCTACAACTTCCACGGCACCTACGGGCTCACGGTCGGGCTGTTCGCCCAGGGCCGCTACGGGCTCGATCCGGCGATCCCGCAGGCCGACGCCATCGTGGGCGTCCGCGTCGACCTCGCGTACCTCGCGCTGCCCGTCATCCTCGCGGTCGAAGCCATCCGCCGCTGACGGGCCGCGCGCGAGGTGTGTGGTAGGCTCCGCCCCATGGACGCCCGCCCCGTTCAGCTGCAGGTCGCAGGTCAGAGCTACAAGGTCGTGAGCACCGCCGACGAGGCCGAGCTCGTGCGCCTCGCCGAGACGGTCGATGCGAAGGTCGCCGAGCTGTCGGCAGGCAAGCCGATGAGCGGCCAGACCCTGCTCCTCGCCGCGATGGCGCTCGCGCACGACCTCGAGAGCGAGCGCGCGGCCCGCGACGATCTCGAGAAGCGCACGCGGGACATGCTCCGGCGCGTGATGGTGCGCATCGACGACGCGCTCGAGAGCGTCGATCGCTGAATGTTTCACGTGAAACATGCCCGCCCGCGGACCGCTCGCATCGCTGACCGACGAGATCGCGCGCCTCGCTGAGCGCGGCCTCCTCCGCGACGAGCCCCCGGCGGGGGACGAGGCGCCGGCGCGCGGCTTCTGCTCGAACGACTACCTCGGCCTCGCGAGCGCACCCGCCGTCGACGGACCGCGCGGCGCCGGCGCCTCCCGCCTGCTCGGCGGGGACCACGCAGCACATCACGCGCTCGAGGCGGGGCTGGCCTCGCTCGTGGGCCACGAGGCCGCCCTGCTCTTCTCGAGCGGCTTCGCAGCGAACCTCGGGACGATGTCCGCGCTCGTGGGGCCGGACGACCTGGTCGTCAGCGACGCGTTGAACCACGCGTCGATCATCGAC
>JAGQJA010000355.1:8129-9335 GCA_020430845.1 Myxococcales bacterium | reverse complement strand
CCTCTGTTAGCATGCGAACAGAACGCGTGATCCAGCGGCTGGTTCCGAGAGGGACCGGCCGTTGGTGCTTAAGTGCCTGAAATGATTGCCTGCGTGCGCGTCCGACGATGGTGTAAGAATTGCACCTACCTGTAGGATGCTCGGCGGTCGATGGACGGGAAAGCTCGTGTCGGTGGTGGCGCTCGCGGCGTGTGGCCTCGCGTGGGGCTGCGCGGCAGAGGCCGACCCGGCGGCAGACGAAGGGGAGAACGACGTCAGCGAGGGCGCGGTCGTCCCCATCACCGAGCCCGACGAGACGGCCCCCGTCAGCGCGCTCGCCCCGCAGCCGCTCGACACTTCGGCCACCGAGCTCATCGACATCCGCGGCGTCGGCGACAGCGGGTGGAGCAAGACGCACGAGGCCACGCCCATCGAGGCCGAGTTCGGCGCTGCGCTCGACCGCTTCGACCGCACGGGCCACGGCGTCCGCGGCGATCTGTCCTTCATCAACTGGGAGACCGTGGTCGGGAGCCGCTGCACGCAGTTCGGCTCGGCCTACCGCGCCGGCGCCTCGTACGCGTTCGTGTCGCGCCCCGAGAACCTCGACCAGGCGTACGCGCGTGGGTTCAACCTCGTCGCGCTGTCGAACAACCACACCCGTGACTGCCACGGCTCGCCCGAGGCGTCGTCGACCGGGGAGGTCGCGAGCGTCGAGATGACCGCCGGGGCGATGGCGCGGGTCGACGCGGGCAAGGATTGGCTCTGGTCCGGCATCGGCGACGACGCCGCCGACGTGCGCCGCGCTCGCGTCCGCACGTTCCAGATCAAGGGGCGCGCCGTCAAGGTCGCCTTCGCGAGCGCGTACACCGGCCGCGCGACGTGCCCGCGGGCTGCGTGCATGAACGACGTCCGCGCGGTGATGACCAGCCTGCGCGACGCCGACGCCGACGTGCGTATCCTCGCGATGCACAGCCGCGCGTCGGACGACCAGGACCAGCTGGCGCGCCTCGGCGTCGAGTTCGTGCGCGACTTCAACGGCGACGTGGTCTTCGGCCACGGGCCCCACAAGTGGAAGCCCGTGCGCGTGGTGCGCAAGGGCGCGCAGTTCGGCGGCGGCACCGGCGTCGTCTTCGAGAGCCTCGGGAACTTCCTCCACCCGGCGCTGGGCGCGCAGTCGCGAAACTTCATCGGGCGCGCCTTGCTCGACGCACACACGCTCAAGCTCGC
>JAGQJA010000355.1:3712-7977 GCA_020430845.1 Myxococcales bacterium | reverse complement strand
AGAGCTGCTGCTGCACGTGCCCGACCGCAAGCAGGTGGGCCGCCAGGTCGGTCTCGCCCGCGTTCGAGCGCGCGAGCGTGCGGGCCTTGGCCGCACCGAGCATCTGCAGCGAGCCGGCGGCGCGCTTCTGCGTCAGCAGGCGATCGTCGTAGAGCGCGCCCGGCACCTGGCGTCGCAGCATGTCGAGCAGCGCCCTGAAGTTGTCATGCGCCGCGGGCCCCCGACGTGGACCGAGGCCGCCATATCGGAGGCGAGACTCGGTGAGGAGCCAATGCCCCTGGCCCTGCCGGTGAAGCATGTAGAGCACCGGCTCTCGCTCCTCGTTCGCCCTGTGCTCGGTCTTGTGCGTGGTCTTGCTGAGCAGCAGTCCGCCCGTCATCGCGGCGCGCCCGAGGCTCAACGACTTCTTGGACGTCTCGACCGTGGTGGTCTCGCTGCGCACGTGCGTGGCCACCACCAGCGCGAGCACGTCGCTCCAGGCAAACCTCGCGGGCTCGCCGGTCGGCCCCTCGGAGGTCAGCGCGTCCGCCTCGAACGCGAACCCGCGCGGCGAGAACATGTCCTCGCCGCGGGTCACAGCGTCGCCGTCGCACGCGATCGCCCCGTGACCCCGGCTGCGGAGGGTCACGACGAGATCGCGCGCGAGCTGCGCGTCGGGCGTGCTCGCCACGACCAGCGGGGCCCCGCCGCCGAGCATCACGCGCAGCTCGTAGGCGCCCGTGCCCACGAGCGGCGCGAGCGTGGCCGCCTCGGCGCCGCGTCCCTCGTCGCTCTGCGCGGCCTCGGCGAGGCGTGTGATGGCGACGAGGAAGGACATGGGCTCAGGTTCTCTCTCTGGCGTCGCCCTCGGGCGCGCGGTAGCCAAGGTAGCGGATCACGACGGCCGTGACCTCGTCGACGAAGCTCTCGTCGCCGAGGAGCGCCGGTCGATACAGCACCGCCGCGTGCGTGAGGGCCTCGACGCACGTGACGACGATGAACGCCGCCATCTCGAGGTCCTCGACCGCCAGCGAGCTCGCGTGCGCACCCAGATACACGCGCGTCATCGAGAGCGCCTCCTCACCGACGCGCTCGATCTGAGCGAGGCCGCGCACCCGCGGGATCTGCTCGACGAGCACGCGGTGCAGCTTGGGGCTGACGGCGTGGGCGGCGATCATCACGCGCACCAGCTCACGCGCGGCCTCGGGCAGGGGGCGATGCACCGCCTGGGTCATGGTGGCGCGCACCTCGCTCAGCATGTGCTCCACGTGGCGATCCTGCACCGCCGCCACGAGCGCCTCCTTGCTGGGAAAGTACTGGTACAGCGACCCGACGCTCACCCCGGCCGCGGCGGCGATCTTGTTGGTGCTCGCGCGGTCGTAGCCCTCGCGCACGAGAACACGAGCGGTGGCTGCGAGCAGGGCCTCGACCGTGGCGCGAGAGCGCTCTTGGGTCGCTTGTTTGCGGGCTTTGGTGGCGGCGGCGCGGGGCATGAGAATGCGAGTAGAAAATGCGAGTGATCACTCGCATCATGACCTCTGGGCTGCGATTGGCAAGCCCTGTGTGAGGAGAGGACTTATGAGCGTGGACGCCAATGTCGACGTGGCGGTGCGCCGGCCGGCCTACATCCCCATGATGGGCGGCGCCGACCCGATCATCGGGCACGTGCGCGTCTTGCGGCGCGGGCGCACCGAGATGCAGCTGCGCCTGGCCCGCGAGCACATCGACGTGACGCGCTTCAAGGTCGCGCTCGGGCTCGAGCCAGTCTGGGTCACGTCGCCCGCGCTCGCCCACGAGGTGCTCGGCACCAAGGCGGCGTCGTTCGTCAAGGCGTTCGGCCTCGCGGTCTTCCTGCGACCGCTGCTCGGCGACGGCCTGCTCACCAGCGAGCGCGAAACGCACGCCAAGCACCGCAAGCTCCTCGCGCCCGCGCTGGCCCACCGCCGCATCGCCTCGTACGGCGACCTCATGGGCGAGCGCGCCGCGCGTACGGTGGCCGCGTGGAAGGACGGCGAGACGCTCGACGCCAGCGAGGCCATCATGCGCCTCACGCTCGAGATCGTGGGCAAGACGCTCTTCGACAGCGAGGTGGGGGGCGACGCCGACGTGGTGGGGGAGGCGCTCACCGAGGTGATGGAGCGCGTCATCGGTCAGCTCAGCTCGTTCGTGCCCGTGCCTCCGCAGGTCCCCACGCCGTCGAACCTGCGCATGCGCGCGGCCATCAAGCGCCTCGACGCCGTCGTGTATCGGCTCGTGCGCGAGCGAAAGGCCAGCGGCGAGGACCGCGGCGATCTGCTCGGGATGCTCTTGGCCTCGCGCTACGAGGACGGCACGCCGATGAGCGACAGGCAAATTCGCGACGAGGCGATGACGATGATCCTCGCCGGTCACGAGACCACCGCCAACGCGCTCGCCTGGTGCCTGTACCTGCTCGCGCGGCATCCCGACGTGCGCGAGCGCCTCGAGGCCGAGGTCGACGCCCTGGGCAAGGACGCGCCGTCGGCGGCCGACCTGGAGCGATTGCCGCTGTGTCTCGCGGTGCTCAAGGAGGCGATGCGGCTCTATCCGCCGGCCTACATGGTGGCGCGCCGGGCCACCGACGACGTCGATCTGGTCGATCGTTCGGGTGACGAGCCGCGCGTGTACGCCATCAAGAAGGGCAACGTCGTGCTCGTCAACGTGATGGGCATCCACCGGCGCGAGGACCTCTACCCCGAGCCCGATCGCTTCGACCCCGACCGCTTCCTCGACAAGGGCGCGGCGCACGAGCACACGCGCTGCGCGTACCTCTCGTTCGGCGCGGGGCCGCGCGTCTGCATCGGCAACCACTTCGCGCTCATGGAGGGGCAGATCCTCCTCGCGGCGATCACGCGCGCGGCGCGGCTCGAGCTGACGAGCGACGCCCCCGTGGTCCCCGAGCCGCTCGTGACCTTGCGGCCCAAGGGCGGCCTCCGGGTACGCGTACATCGGCGCTGCTGAGCTGGGCGGAGCGTCGCCGCGCGCGCCGCGCTCAAGTGTCGTACGCTGGTCGCGGCGCGTCCACGCCAGAGGCCGCGCGTACCCGCTCGAGAGGAGAGCCGCATGAGCGACGAGAACGACAAGCCGATCCACCGATACGAAGGCAAGCACCTCGACGTGCTGTGGGATGGTCGGCTGTGCATCCACGTCGGGGAGTGCGGGCGCTCGGCGGATGATCTCTTCACGGCGGGCAGGAAGCCGTGGTGTCAGCCGGACCTCGTCGAGACCACGAACGCCACGCAGGTCTGCGAGCGTTGTCCGACCGGCGCGCTCACGTACGAGCGCAAGGACGCGGGGCCCGCGGAGGCGCCGTCGGCGGTGAACACCGTCGTGGTCTCGAGCCGCGGACCGCTCTACGTCAAAGGCGAGCTGCGGATCGCGGGCGCCGCGGCGGACATGCCAGGCGTCCAGTTCAGGGCGGCGCTCTGCCGCTGCGGGGAATCGAAGAACAAGCCCTTCTGCGACAACAGCCACGAGGCCGCGGGCTTCAAGGACTACGGCGCGGTCGGCCGCGCGGGCGATGGCGCGCCCGCCGAGGGAGGGCCGCTCGACATCAAGGGGGCGCCCAACGGCCCGCTGATGGTCTCGGGGAACTTCTCGATCATCGCGGGGAGCGGGCGCGTCGCCTGGAGGGGAACCAAAGCCGCGCTCTGCCGCTGTGGGGCCTCGAAGAACAAGCCTTTCTGCGACGGAACGCACAAGGCCGTAGGGTTCACCGCGGAGTAGCCGGCCCGAGCGAGACGCATCGTTCGGCCCAACTCCGCGTCGCCTGCCTCCCGGCCTTGCATTACAATCATCGCTCCGGTGGCGCCCCGAGTACCCGACGGCCTCGTAGAGTTCATCGAGAGCGGCGTGTCGATCTTGCTCGGCACGCGTGACGACGATCTCGTCCCCGAGGCCATGCGCGCGTGCGGCGCCGTCGTCGACCAGACACGCACGCGCTTGACGGTCTATGCCCACACGCGGGTCGCCGAGCGAACCTTGGCCAACCTGCGCGCCAACCGCCAGATGGCCGTGACCTTCTCGCGCGCGATCGACCACCACACGGTGCAGCTCAAGGGCGAGTGCGTCGAGATGCGTGAGGCCGACGCCCGAGACGACGCGATCGTCGACACGTACAAGTCGCGCTTCGTCGAGCAGCTCTACATCGTGGGTATGCCCCGCTCGATCACGTCGCGCTTCTGCGTGCGCCCCGCGTGGGCCCTCACGCTCGCGATCGCCGACATCTTCGTGCAGACGCCGGGCCCGGGCGCAGGGGCGCGCATGGA
>JAGQJA010000355.1:0-3585 GCA_020430845.1 Myxococcales bacterium | reverse complement strand
CGCTCTCGTGTCAGTTCTTCAACAAGACCAAGCGCAACGTCCTCGAGAACCCGCGGGCGTGCGTGCAGCTGTACGACCCGCTCACCTTCGACGCGTACCGCCTCGAGCTCCGCTACGACCACGAGGAGCTCTCGGGACCGCTCTTCGACGTCATGCGCTGTCGCATCGACGCGATCGCGTCTCACGTGGGCATGGCGGGGGTGTTCAAGCTGCTCTCGGCCGACGTCTACGAGGTGTTGTCCGTCGAGCGCGTCGACGGGTTCCTCGCCGAGCGCCCCAGCGTCGTCGAGGCCGACGAGCTGCGCGGCGAGCAGTCGGAGCTCGGCGGGCTGCAGCTCGTGTCGCAGAGGGTCGCCCGCGCCACGGACCTCGAGGGGCTCTACGCGGCCGTGCTCGACGCGCTCGCCGAGGCGCTCGGCTTCGACCACTCGATGATCTTCCTCGTCGACGAGACGGCGGAGCGCTTGTTCGCGATCGCGACGCACGGCTACGGCGACGCGGGCATCGGCGCGGAGGTGCGCGTGGGCGACGGGCTCGTGGGCGCGGTGGCGCGCGACCGCCGCCTCTTGCGCGTCACGGGCGTGGGCGCCGAGCTCCGCTACGGGAGGGCCGTGCGCAGCAGTGTGCAGCGCGCCGGAGGTGCCCACACGGTCAAGCCCGAGATCCCGCTACCCGGGCTCGTCGATGCGCAGAGCCAGATCGCGCTGCCGCTGCTCGTCGGCGATCGGCTCATCGGCGTGCTGGCCGTCGAGAGCAGACGCGCGATCGCGTTCGAGTCGTGGCACGAGGCCTTCCTCGACATCATCGCCAACCAGGTCGCCGTCGCGATCGATCGTATGTCCCTGCGTGAGCACGAGCTCTCGTCGCAGATCGCCGAGCCGCCGGCCGAGGCGCCGACCCCGTCTCAGCGCGCGGCTCCGAGAGCTGCGCCACGCGCTTCAGGTTCTTTCCGGGCGATGACTGCGTATTCGTCGACGACGAGTACCTCGTGCGAAACATGCCCGGGCGCATCTTGTGGAAGTTGCTCAGGGCGCACGTGGCGACCGGCAGGACGGACTTCACCAACCGAGAGCTCCGCCTCGACGGGTCTCTAGGGTTGCCTCCGCTGCGAGACAACCTCGAGAGTCGCCTGGTGCTGCTGCGCAAACGCCTCGAGCAAAAGCACGCGGGGGTGAAGATGGTGCCCTCGGGACGAGGGTGTTTTCGGCTCGAGGTCTCGTGCCAGATCGCGCTCGAGGAGTGCGACGGCACCTCGTAGGGACAACTTAAGAAGCGCTTAGCATCGCCTGAGGGGCGACTTAGCGACGCGTCGTCCGCGCCCGCCCCAAGCTTGTGTCGTTCTCGAAAGGAGAGACGACATGAGCACGATCGACCAGACGCCCCCCACCTCTCGCCCGGCCCGCTTCGACATGTACGGGCCCATCCACAAGGCCCTCCGGCACACCCTCGCGGGTTTGCTCTCCTCGCTCGGCGCTACGAGCTTTGCTTCGGCCGAGGCTCCCCAGGCGCTCATGGATGAGCTCGAGGCCGCGCTCGTCTTCTCGGAGCGCCACATCGAGCACGAGGACGCGTTCATCCGCGGTCCTCTGCTCGAGCGCGCGCCGACCGCCGTGCCTTCGCTCGACGCCGCGCACCTCGAGCACGAGCGCCTGGTCGCCGAGATCCGTGGCCTCGCCCGCGCGGTGCAGACCTCGTCGGCCGCCGCGCGTCCAGCGCTCGCGCGCGCGCTCTACCTGCAGGTCGGCGCGTTCGTCGCCGACACGCTCGTTCACATGAACGAAGAGGAGCGCGTCGTCCAGCCGCTGCTCGAGCGGCTGTTCACCGACGAGGAGCTGCTCGAGATGCACGGCAAGATCATCGCGTCCATCTCGCCCGGCGAGATGCTCGAGGTGACGCGACGGATGATCCCCGCCGTGTCGCTCGAAGAGCGCGTCGCCATCCTCGCGGGAGCGCGCGCGTCGGCGCCGCCCGAGGCGTTCGCGGCCGTGGCCGAGGTCGCGCGAACGTCGCTGCGCCCCGACCAGTGGCGCGAGGTCGCCGTCCGGCTCGGGATCGCCGACGCCACCGCTGCCGCCGCCGCCTGATTCGTCCGTCACCACCCACCACCACGAACCGAGAGAATGACACACAGGACAAGACGATGAACACCACGCTCAAGACCGGGCTCACCCTCATGGTCGTCGCGCTCACAGCGTGCACGACCGGCAGCTCGACCTCCTCTTCGTCGCCCGCGGGCGACGGGCCCGGGGGAGCGGGCGCGGGGGCCCAAGGCGGAGCCGTCGACGCGCGCTTCTTCTTGCCGACCGGCGAGCCCAACAACACGAGCGCGCCGGTTGTCGAGGTCGACCGCGACGGCAACACGCACGCGCTCTATCCGGCGTACGTGGGCGGCGGCGCGTACTACGCGTTCTGCGCGCGCGGCTGCGCGGGCACCGACGCGGTCAAGGTCGTGCGGCTCGAGACGCAGGGCACCGTGGGCAACGCCATGCTCGCGCTCGACGCGAACGGGCGCCCGCGTGTGCTCCTGTCGGCGTACAGCACCGTCTACTGGGGCGAGTGCGACGTCGACTGCACCCAGCGAGGCTCGTGGAAGCTCGCGGCGATCGATCGCCACGACAGCGATCGCGAGGTGACCGGCGAGGCCCTCGCGCTCGACGCAGACGGACGACCGCGCTACCTGAGCCACACGTACCGCGCGTACCTCGGCATCGGCCAAAAGGAGCCGGCCACTTGGTACGTGTCGTGCGACGCGGCGTGCGACGAGCCCGCGTCGTGGAAGAGCGCCCGCATCTCGAACCAGATGTGGCAGGGCTCGACACTGCGCTTCGACGCCAAGGGGCGCGCGCACGTTGCCACCGTGGCCGTGGGCGCCGGCGCCGACAACCAGGACCTCGCGGCGTACGTGCGCTGCGACGGTGACTGCGGCAACGAGGCCTCGTGGGTGGGCACGGGTCTGACGCCGGCGTACGAGAGCAACACCGACGCCGTCCCCATCAAGCCCACGGTGTCGCTCGCGGTCACGCGCGCGGGAGAGCCGCGGGTGCTGGTGCTCGCCGCGCAGAACGCCAAGCGCGCGCTCGTGTACTTCGAGTGCGAGGGCGACTGCCGCGCGGCGGGCGCCAAGTGGGAGGGCACGGTCGTGAGCGACCACGAGAAGCTCGGCGTCGGCGCCGACCTGGTGCTCGACGGTCAGGACCGCCCTCGGTACGTCTACACGCTCGACTACAACATCATCCTCGGCCGCTGCGACGGCCCGGGCTGCGCGGGCCCCGAGGCGCCGTGGAGCCTCACGAAGGTCGAGATGGGCGCCGACATGCCGCCCGACCAGATCTTCCTCTACCCGAACTGCACGGTGGGCGCGTGGTTCCTCCACAGCCCGTCGATCGCCCTCACGGCCGACGGCCAGGTGCGCGTGGGCTACCAGGCGCGCGACGTGAGCGGCGGCCTCTCGCGCCCCGACAAGACCAAGCCCGCGTGCGTCGCGGGCACCGACATGACCTGGAGCCGCCTCGCGCTCCTCAGCAAGGTGAACTGAAAGATGTATATGCATACGTACTCCCGCGTCTCGACCCTCTCCGTGCTCGC
>JAGQJA010000354.1 GCA_020430845.1 Myxococcales bacterium | reverse complement strand
GCGATCGACGGCGCGCGCGAGCTCGGCGGGAAGACGTCGCGTGGCGCGGCTGGCCACGCGCTCGGGCTGCTCGCGAAGCTGCTTTCCCATCACCACCACCGGAGAGGTCCCCTCGAACGGGGGCGCGCCGGTGAGCATCTCGTAGAGGACGCAGCCCAAGGCGTAGAGGTCGGTGCGCGCGTCGACGGGATCGCCGGCCACTTGCTCGGGCGCCATGTACTCGGGCGTCCCGAACACGGCGAAGCCCTTCTGGCGCGGCTCTTCGCCGTCCGCCTCCGAGAGGGCCATCGCCACGCCGAAGTCGAGCAGCTTGAGCGGTCCGTCCTTGGTCAAGAAGAGGTTGGCGGGCTTGAGGTCGCGGTGCACGACGCCGGCGCCGTGTGCGGCCTCGAGCGCGTGCGTGACCTCGATCGCGAGGTGCGTCGCGTCGACCCAGCCGATGCCCTTCTCGATGCGCGCGTCGAGGGTCTCGCCTTCGAGCAGCTCCATCGCGAGGAACACGCGACCGTCGAGCGACTTGCCGAAGTCGTGGAGCTCCACGAGGCTCGGGTGACGGAGCTTGGCGACGGCGCGAGCCTCGCGACGGAAGCGCTCGATCGCGTCGTGGGCCGCGGCGTGGGCGGGCGAGAGGATCTTGATCGCGTAGCGGCGCGCGAGCTCGGTGTGCTCGGCCTCCCACACCTCTCCCGCCGCGCCCTGGCCGATCTTCTCGATGAGCCTGTAGGGCGTGCCCGCCAGGATGGAGGGGTCCTCCGGCAGCGAGGCCTTGGACGCGGCCGCTTCCATCACCGAGCTGACGGCCGGGGTCTCGTCTTCCTTCTTGCGGAGCGTGCGCGCCTGCTTGAGGAGCTTGGCGAAGTCGGAGCGCGAGCGCGCAGGCTCCTGCGGCCAGAGGCTGTGCATGACCGCGGCGATGCGCGCGCGGACGCTGCGCTCTCCGCTCTTGGTCGCGGGCGCGTGGGCGAGCACCTTGGCCAGGTCGGCCGCGGCGCGCCCGGCGCTCGTGTACCGATCGTCGGGATCGTTGGCGCAGAGCTTCTGGATGATCTCGTCGAGGCGCTTGGGGACGCCGCGCGTCGCGGCGAGGTGCGGGATCTCGAACTTGCCGGCGGCCACCTCTTCGAGGTGCTTCTGTGGGTCGCCCGCGAGCAGTCGTTTGCCCGCGCAGAGCTCCCAGAGCATGACGCCCATCGCGTAGACGTCGATGCGTGCGTCGCCCACCTGCTGACGCGCGACCTCGGGGGCCACGTACCCCGGCTTGGCGAAGACCACGCCGGCGACGGTGTGGCAGCGGCGGTTCTGTCCGCGCGCGGTGCCGAAGTCGATGAGCTTGAGCTCGCCCGCGTAGCCGACCATCACGTTCTGCGGGCTCAGGTCGCGGTGGACGACGCCCAGCGGCGAACCGTCGGTGCCCGCGCGCTCGTGCACGTGCGCGAGCGCCTGTCCCATCTCGATGCAGAGCGCGACCGCGTCCGGCCAGCCGATGTGCGCGCCCACCTGCACGGCGCGCTGTCGCACGTCGGCGAGCGAGCGACCCTCGACGTACTCGACGACGGTGAAGGGCTCTCCGTTGTCGTCGGTGGAGGCCTCGAGGATCTGCGCGACGCCGGGGTGATTGAGCTGCGCCTGGACGCGGGCCTCGTCGAGGAAGCGCGCGAGGAACGATCCGTCGTGGATGTGGTCGCGTCGGACAGTCTTGACGACGACCGGGCGCTCCGCGCCCTCGATGCCCGTGGTCGCGGCGAGGTAGACGTCACCCATCCCGCCACGCGCCAAGAGCTTGAGCAGGATGAGGCGCCCGAACGCGCGAGGCAGAGGGATGGACACGACGGACGACGTCAGGCCCACCGGCTTGCCCTCGTCCTTGCTACGGCTCGCTTCGCCCATGCTTCGTGAAATAAGGAGGAGCCGACTGCCGGGCCAACTTTCGGGCAGGGACGTCGAGGCGCAGCTCCGTCGCGCCGACCCTGGGTCGTGGCCCCGGCCGTAGCCTTCAGAGGGCGCTCCTGCTAAGCCCAGCCCCCGACATGCCTCGCCGCGAAGACCTCTCGAAGATCCTCATCATCGGCGCGGGACCGATCGTGATCGGTCAAGCCTGTGAGTTCGACTACTCGGGCACCCAGGGGGCGAAGTCCCTGCGGGAGGCCGGCTACGACGTCGTGCTGGTGAACTCGAACCCGGCCACGATCATGACCGACCCGGACATGGCCGTCCGCACGTACGTGGAGCCGCTCGACGTGGCCACGCTCGAGGCCATCCTCGAGCGCGAGCGGCCCGACGCCGTGCTGCCGACGCTCGGCGGCCAGACGGCGCTCAACCTGGCCCTCGCCCTCCACGAGCGCGGCGTGCTCGCCCGCCTGGGCGTCGAGATGCTCGGCGCGCGGCCCGCGTCCATCGCCAAGGCCGAAGACCGAGCGCTCTTCAAGGCCGCGATGGAGAAGATCGGCCTCACGTGCCCCCGCGCCGAGACGGCGCACAGCGTGGCCGAGGCGTGGGAGGTCGTGAAGCGCACCGGCTTCCCGTCGATCCTCCGGCCCTCGTTCACGATGGGCGGGAGCGGAGGCGGCATCGCCAAGGACGCGTCGGAGTTCGAGGCCAAGGTCGCGTGGGCGCTGGCGCAGTCGCCCACGCACGAGGTGCTCATCGAAGAGAGCGTGCTCGGGTGGAAGGAGTTCGAGCTCGAGGTCATCCGCGACCGCGCCGACAACTTCATCGTGGTGTGCACCATCGAGAACGTCGATCCGATGGGTGTACATACAGGCGATTCGATCACCGTCGCGCCCTCGATGACCCTCACCGATCGCGAGTACCAGCGGCTGCGTGACGCGGCGCGCGCGGTCATGAGCGAGATCGGCGTCGAGACGGGCGGCTCGAACGTGCAGTTCGCGGTCGACCCCGTCTCGGGTCAGTTCCACGTCATCGAGATGAACCCGCGCGTCTCCCGGTCGAGCGCGCTCGCCAGCAAGGCCACCGGCTACCCCATCGCCAAGATCGCCGCCAAGCTCGCCGTCGGCTACACGCTCGACGAGCTCACGAACGACATCACGGGCACGAGCGCCGCCTTCGAGCCCGTCATCGACTACGTCGTCGTCAAGTGGCCGCGCTTCGCCTTCGAGAAGTTCCCGGGCGCCGACGGAACGCTCGGCACGCAGATGAAGAGCGTCGGCGAGTCGATGAGCATCGGTCGCACGTTCTGCGAAGCCCTGCAGAAGGCCGCGCGCTCGCTCGAGACGGGCAAGGACGGCATGACGTCGCTCATGGGGCGCGTCGACTATCGCCTCTTGGCCGAGCCCAAGAAGCACAGAGACCTCGCGATGGAGGCGGCCGACGTCGAGCTGCCCAAGACGCTGCCCGAGCTGTCGCAAGAAGAGCTGCTGGCCTCGCTGCGCAAGGTCGTGGGCGTGCCGGTGGCCGAGCGCCTCTTCTACGTGGCCGACGCCATGCGCGCGGGCATCTCGGCCGCCGAGCTGCACGAGCTCACCAAGATCGACCCGTGGTTCCTCGCCCAGCTCTCCCGCATCGTCGAGGCCGAGGCCGCTGTCGCGCGTGGGGCCCTCGCCCCGAGCGATCTGCGCCGGTACAAGCGCCTCGGCTTCTCCGACGCACAGCTCGCGCGCCTCTCTGGCTCGTGCGAGGCCGACGTGCGCGCCGCTCGCCTGGCCGCCGGGGTCGTGCCCTCGTATCTGCGTGTAGATACATGCGCTGCCGAGTTCGTCGCGCACACGCCCTACATGTACTCGACGTACGAGACCGAGAGCGAGGACGGCGCGAGCGCCGACAA
>JAGQJA010000353.1 GCA_020430845.1 Myxococcales bacterium | reverse complement strand
CGCTTGCTGACCGGGCCTGCCTGGTACCGGAGCGCGGTCTTCTACGAGGTCAACGTCCGGTCCTTCCAGGACTCGAACGGCGACGGCGTGGGCGATCTCGCGGGGCTCACGTCGCGCCTCGACTACCTGAAGGCGCTCGGCGTCGACGCGCTGTGGCTCATGCCCATCATGCCCACGCCGTTCGAGGACTCGGGCTACGACGTGGCCGACTACCGCGCGATCGCGCCCGAGTACGGTGACATGGCCGCGTTCGAGGCGCTGCTCCGCGAGGCGCACGCGCGCGGCATGCGCGTCGTCATCGATCTCGTGCTCAATCACACGTCGAGCAAGCACGCGTGGTTCGAAGAGTCGCGCGCGAGCCGCACCAACGCCAAGGCCGATTGGTACGTGTGGTCGGACACGCCGAGCCGCGCCGACATCGGCTGCGGCACCCACGGCGCGCAGTTCGGCAGCTCGGCCTGGGAGCTCGAGCCCGCGCGCGGCCAGTACTACTACCACCGCTTCTACAAGGGTCAGCCCGACCTCAACTACCGAAACCCCGAGGTGGTGAAAGAGACGCTCGACGTCGCGCGCTTCTGGCTCGACAAGGGCGTCGACGGCTTCCGCTGCGACGTGGTGGGACTGCTCTACGAGTCGGCCCAGGGGTGCGAGATGATCGCCGAGACGCGCGATTACATCCGCCAGCTCCGCCGCGTCGTCGACAGCTACCCCGACCGCGTGATGGTCGCCGAGCCCGTCGAGCTCGAGAACGCGACGCCGTACTTCGGCGCGGGCGCCGACATGTTCCACATGGCGTTCGACTTCGCGTACGGCTACTTCTGGGGCCTGTCGTTCTCGCTCCGCGATCGCAAGGGCATCGAGCGCGCGATGACCACCGCCGCGAGCTTCCCCGAGGGCGCGCAAGACGCGCCGGTCATCGGGTCGCACGACGTCGTGCGCGCGTGGTCGGCCGCCGGCGGAAAGGAGTGGAAGCACCGCCGCGCGGCCGAGCTCCAGCTCACCATGCGCGGCACGCCGTTTCTCTACTACGGCGAAGAGCTCGGCCTGCGGCCCGGCACAGAGACGGTGGTCGACCTCCGCGACGCGGCGCGCACGCCCATGCCGTGGACGCGCGCCCCCGGCCACGGGTTCTCGACCGGCAAGCCATGGCTCGCCTTCGCGCCCGACGCCGACATCACGAACGTCGAGGCCGAGGACGCAGCCCCCGAGTCGATGCTCACCTTCTACCGCGCGCTGCTCGCGTTCCGGCGCGGTCACGCCGTGTGGGGCACGGGCGCCACGCGACTGGTCGCGCTCGACAACCCCCGCCTCATCGCGTTCACCCGCGAGGACGCGCGCGAGGCGTATCTCGTCGTCGTGAGCTTGTCCGAGGACGACGAAGAGGCGAGCGCGGCCGAGAGCCTCGCGGGCGAGCCGCGCGTCGTGTGGGGGGACGCCACTGTGTCGCTGTCACCGCTGCGCGTGCGCGTACCGGGCGCCGGCTCGGTCATCGTCAAGCTGCGCTGAGCGCTCAGCTCGCGCGCTTCGAGCGCCGCTTCTTGGCGGCAGCCTTGGGCGCCGCCTTGCCCGCTCCGCTCGCCGCGATCCGCGGTGGGGGCGTGCGGCGCGACGCGGGCACCTCCTCGACGAAGGCCACGCCCTCGCCCACCCACCGGCCGAGATCTCGCGCGGTGCGGAGGCCGGCGCGGCCCACGTAGACCATGCCCTTGAGCGGGCGGCCGGTGAAGTCCATCGGCCGCGCGTGTGGTCGCGACAGCGCGGCCTCGTAGCGATCGGGGCCGACGCGCACCATGAGCTCGTCGCCGACGATGCCGCAGCACATGCTGCCCGACACCATGAAGGCGAGGCCGCCGAACATCTTGCGCTCGAGGACGTCGTCGCGCTCGGACAGGACGCCCCGGACGCGGGCGGCGAGATCTTCGTCGTAGCCCATGTCCTCATTACACATCAGCTCGCGCGCCCCGTGCTAGGGATCGCGCGCCATGATCATCGACGCGTACGACGACATCACGGCGCTGCTCGACGCGACGCGCCGCGTCGCCGTGCTGGGCATCAAGACCGAAGCGCAGGCGAGCCAGCCCGCGTTCTACGTCCCGGCGTACGTGGCCGAGGCCGGCTTCGAGGTGATCCCTGTGCCGGTGTACTACCCGGAGGTCACCCACATCCTCGGGCGCCCGGTCTACCGGCGCGTCCAGGACGTGCCGGGCCCCGTCGACATGG
>JAGQJA010000352.1:11693-12140 GCA_020430845.1 Myxococcales bacterium | reverse complement strand
GACGCAATCGCAGACGCAATCGCAGTCGCAATCACAGGCGGGGGTGGTGACCTACCGATGAGACACTGTCCCGCCCGCCGCACGCCGCCGCGCGCCACTCCCCCGATTTCCTCAGTGATTTCAAACCCCCGCGACGCGCCGCGGTCGTCGCGCGGGTTGGCCGGGTCCTTGCGATACGAGATGGGGAGCCCATCGCTCTCACACCGAAGGAGACTCCCATGCGCCACCTCGCCATCGCCTGCATCGTCATCGAAGCCCTCGCGCTCATCGCCTGCTCGGGAGAGCCGATCGAAGAGCAGGTGGGCTCGAGCGAAGACCCGCTCGTGCAGGACTGCCTCGCGAAGAGCGGGGCCAAGCCGGGCAGCTCCGACTTCGGGGACGCGCTGCGCGACTGCATCAAGCGCGAGGTCGACAACGCGAAGAAGCCCGGCGACACGAAGCCCGGCG
>JAGQJA010000352.1:3837-11651 GCA_020430845.1 Myxococcales bacterium | reverse complement strand
GCGACAAGCCCGGAGACGCGAAGCCGGGTGACAAGCCCGGCGACAAGTCGTGCTCGATCGCGGTGAGCTGCGTCAACGGCGCTTGCACGTGCGCGACCGAGGGCGCGGCCAAGGGCAAGGCGTGCGACGGCAAGACCCAGGACAAGGCGGACTCTTGCCAGGTGCTCTGCAAGAGCTGCCTCTGAGCGAGGGTGTGCTGCTCCGCGCCGCGCGGCGACGGCGGGCCGGCCCGCTTACACCTTCTCGGCGCGCGTGGAGCCGAGGAGGCCTGCGGGGCGGAGCAGCAGCACGACGATCAGCACGACGAAGACGAGCACGTCGACGCCGCCCGAGTAGTCGGTGAGCTTGACGAGCTCGCCCACGACGCCGATGAGCAGACCGCCGAGCATCGCGCCCGTGATGCTGCCGATCCCGCCGAGCACCGCCGCGACGAACGCGCGCGTGCCGATGACGACGCCCATCGTGGGGTACACCTGCGACTGGTCGAGGCAGTAGAGGACCGCGCCGAGCGCCGCGAGGCTCGAGCCGAGCGCGAACGTGGTCGAGATGACGCGCGACGTGTTGACGCCCATGAGGCGCGCGGCCTCTTCGTTCGAGCTGAGCGCACGCATCGCCTTGCCGAACCACGTGCGCTTGACGATGAGCTCGAGCGCGACCATGACGCACACCGCCGTGACGAGGATCACGATGCGCGACGTCGACAACGTGCCGAGCGGGCCCAGGTGGGCCGTGCCCGTGAGCAGCTGCGGGTACGAGCGGAAGCGCGCCGAGAAGAACAGCTGCGCCGTGTTCTGCAAGAGCACCGAGACGCCGAGCGCCGTGACGAGCGGCGTGATGCGCAGGAGCGCCCCGCGGCCGCGACCGCGCAGGGGGCGATAGGCGGCGCGCTCGACCGTAATGCCGAGGAGCGACGCGGCGACCATGGCGATGAGCGTGCCGGCGACGCCCGCGACGATCGGGTTGGTCGCGCCGCCGAACATCGTGATGACGAAGAGGCCCACGTACGCGCCCATCATGAAGACCTCGCTGTGCGCGAAGTTGATGAGCTTGAGGACGCCGTAGACCATCGTGTAGCCGAGCGACACGAGCGCGATCATCGCGCCCTGCGTCAGTCCGGTGATGAGCGCTTCGACGAGCTTCATGGTGTGCGGCGTCTCTGGGCGGCGGGCTGGGTCAGCGCGACATGAGCTGGTCGGCGAACGTGAACTTCTTCGCCTTGATCTCGACGACGACGATGGGCTTGTTCGCGTTGCGGTTCTTGTCGATCGTCAGGTTGCCCGTGGCCCCCTGGAAGTCCTTGGTCTCGGTGAGCGCCTGGCGCACGGCCTCGGGCTTCACCTCGGACGCGCGACCGATGGCGTCGAAGAGCAGGCTCGCCGCGTCGTAGCCCTGCGCGCTCAGGCTGCTCGGGTCGCGCTTGTACTTTGCGCGGAACGCGTCGAGGAACTTCTTGGAGTTGGGCCACGGCACGTCGGGCGCGTAGTGGTTGGTGAAGTGCGAGCCCTCGAGCTCCGCGGCCGCGCCGGCGAGCAGGTCGGCCGAGTCCCAGCCGTCGCCGCCCACGAACATCGGCCCCTCGATCCCCGCCTGCTTGGCCTGCCGCGCCACCTGCACCATGTCGGTGTAGTAGTTCGGCACGAAGATGATCTCGGGGTTCTTGCTCTTGATCTCGTTGAGGTACGTCGTGAAGTTCGTCTCGCTCTTCTGGTAGCCCTTCTCGATGACGATCTCTCCGCCGAGCTCCTTGAACGTGGTCATGAACGCCTGCGCGAGGCCCGACGAGTAGGTGTCCTGCGCGACGTAGAGGACGGCGACCTTCTTCTTCTTGAGCTTGTCGAACACGAAGTGCGCGGCGACGTCGCCCTGCTGATCGTCGGTGAAGCACGTGCGGAACACGTACTCGCGCCCCTCGGTGACCTTCACGGCCGTCGAGCTGGGCGTGACCATGGGCACCTTGCTCGTGTTCGCGATGAGCCCGCCGGCGATCGAGCGGCTCGACGCGACCTCCCCGAGCAGCGCCACCACCTTGTCGCGGTCGATGAGCTGGCGGACCTTCTGCGAGGCCTCGAGCGTCGTCGACTTGTCGTCCTCGTAGATGACGCGGATCTTCTTGCCCTTCACGCCGCCCTTGGCGTTCGTCTCTTCGACGGCGAGCTCGATGCCGTCGCGCGTGTCGGTGCCGAACGTGGAGTCGGGGCCCGACAGCGAGAGGTACGCGCCGACGGCGATGTCGTCGGTCTTCTTCGAGCAGCCGCCGCAGGCGACAGCGGCGATGGCGAGGGAGGCGACGGCGGCGGTGAAGAGGCGGCGGGACAGCATGCCGCGGCTATACCACGGTAACCCTTTGCCTTTAACCGGTGTCGGCCATGTGCCCGAAATGTGGGCGAAAGTCGGGCGGAACGCGCGTCCCGCGAGGGCGAATGGCCGGGGGCGGGCCGTGATGGAGGGGGGCGGCGACGGAGGCCGAGGTCAGGCGCCGGCAGCCCAGAGCGCGTAGATCGCCGACCAGCTCATCGCGAGCAGCGCCAGGAAGATGGCCACAGCGACGCCGTCGAGCTTGCGGAGCGCGCGGCGGCTCACGACGAGGCCCCAGCCCATCGCGAACGAGTGCAGGCCGTTGGCCAGGTGGTAGGCCACGCCGAGCGTGCCGAGCAGGTACACCGTGAGCGTGGGGCCGTGGTGGCGCATCTGGTTGGCGATGTCGTCGAACGGCTCGGGGTGACCCTCGACGAAGCGCGGATGCAGCGTGGCGAGCCAGAGGTGCGCGCCCAAGAACAGCAAGATGCCGATCGCGCTGAGGCGCTGCACCGCGTACTTGAGGTTCGCGAACGTGCCGTAGCGCACGTTGTTCGGGCGAGCGCTGGCGAGACGACCGATCCCCCACACCGTGTGGAGCGCCAGGGGCACGAGCGCGAGCAGCGACGACAGGAAGAACGCCAGCGGGTGCGAGTGCGAGGTGACCTCGTCTTGCCACGCCGACGCGCCGCGGAACGCCGCGAGGTTGCGCCAGAGGTGATCGACCGTCCACACGCCGAGCGGGACGACCGCGAGGAGCGAGCCCATCCGTGCGCGGAGGAAGCTCCTGTCGATGCGGCTGGCCGTGGCCGTGGTCATGGGCCTCACGTTTAGGGCGCACATGGGTGCCTTGGCAAGGGCGCTGACGATGTAGCCTCGGGCCGTGCGGGTCGGAGCGGCGATTCTCGGGGCGGCGGCGGCGCTCGTCGTCGGCCCGGCGCGGGGTGCTGGCCTCGAGCACGCGACCGTCGAGGGTCCGGCGCTAGAGCGCGCCGAGGTCGCCGGGGCCGACGGAGCCTGGACCCACGTGGCGTGGGCGAGCATCGACGCGCCGCGCGCACCGGGCACGTGGCGCCTGCGCCTGAGGTGGCGGGGTGGGGACGCCGTGGAGATCCCGCACTGCGCGGGGCGGGGGCGCGTGGTGATCGACGGGGCCGCGCTGTCGATCGGGCCGGGCCCTCGCGTGGTCACGCTCGCGCCGGGCGACGGCACGCACGAGGCGCACATCGACGTGCGCGTGAGCAAATACGAGAAGCGCGTCGCGTGCTCCGACCCGGTGCGCGTGGGCGTCGCGCGCCGCACGGTGCACGGGCTCTCGCGCGTCACGTTCACGAGCCCGTCGGACGCGCGCGGCGGCGGCGAGGCGGTGATGTTCGTGCCCCCGACGCGTGACGTCCATCGCAAGGGGCCTCTGCTCGTAGGCGTGCACCCGTGGAACGGGACCCCCTGGACGTACGCGGCCTACCACGAGCTCGTCGACGAGGCGCGCGCGCGCGACGTGGCGCTGCTCATGCCGAGCGGTCTGGGCAACTCGCTCTACGTCCGAGAGGCAGAAGAAGAGGTGATGCGGGCGATCGTCGCCGCGGGTCGGCTGATCGCCGTCGACGAGGCGCGCACGTCCATCTGGGGCGCGTCGATGGGCGGCGCGGGCGCGACGACCATCGGGCTACATCGCCCGGATCGGTTCGCGCTCGTCGTGAGCTACTTCGGCGACGCCAAGTACGACCTCGGCGGATACGTACGAACGATCCTGCACGACGAGGCGGGCGCCAAGCTCGTGAACGCGATCGACGTCATCGACAACGCGCGCCACGTGCCGATCTGGCTGATCCACGGCGAGGCGGATCGTTCGTCGCCGGTCGTCCAGAGCCAGATGCTGCACGACGCGCTCGTGGCGCGGGGGTACAAGGTCGACTTCGATCGCGTGCCCGACGCGGGCCACGAAGGACCGCTGGTGGCTCGCTTCGCGCGGCGCGTCGTCGAGCGCGCGGCGACGGCCAAAGCGCCCGAGCACCCCGCGCGGGTCACATTTCGCAGCGTGCGCGCCGAGGACACGCGCGCGTACGGAGTGCGCATCACCCGGCCCGTCCGAGGTGATCACGAGGCGTTCGTCGACCTCGTCGCGCGCGGCGCCGAGCTCCACGTGCTTCGCGCCGAAGGCGTGAGCGCGCTCTCGCTCTCCGCGGGCGCGCTCGGGCTCGAGCCCGGCGCCAAGGTCGTGTACGCGACGGCGAGCCACCCGCCCGTCACGTGGGAGGCGCCGTGACGCCGTCGCGCCGTCGCCAGCTCATGATCGCCGCGCCGTTGCTCAGCGTCGCGACGCTCATGGTGGGGCTCCGCGTCGGAGCCAAAGACGCCACGCGGTCCGCGACCGTCGTCGCCGCGCCGCCCACGTCTCGCGGCATCGCGTGGCAGATCGTGACGTACATCGACGACCGCGCCGTGCGCGAGGTGGCGCCCGTGCGGGGGCTCGTCGTCACGGCCCGCTCGGGCGGACGCGAGGCGACGTGGCGCGGCGACAGCAACGTGGACGGTGTGGCCGAGGCCTGGCTGCCGCTCGAGGGGCTCAACGCGACGAGCGTGGTCGACATCGAGGTGCGCGCCGACGGCGAGGCCGAGCCGCTCGCGGGCGGCCAGGTGCACGTCCGCGAAGAGCCGTGGGGCCCCGAGCGGAGCGACGTGGCGGCGCGCCCCACCAAGAAGACCGGCGACATCGATCTCGAGGTGCTCGTCGACGGAGAGCGACTCGTCCCCGGCTTCCCCGTTTCTATGTGGGTACATACATCGGGCGGCCCGCACGAGGGGCTCGAGATCACGGCAAAGCCCGAGCCCGGCCTGCGCGTGGAGCCGTCGTCGGCCAAGCCGTGCGCGCCGGGATGGACCGAGCTGGTGGTCACGGCCGAGGCGCACGTGGTCGGCGTCACGCTCGAGGCGCACACGGCCTCGGGGCAAACCGGCACATGGTTCGGCGCGCTGCCGGTCGCGCCCGGCGCGTTCCACGTGAGCATGGACCGTCACCTCGAGGCGCAGAAGCCCGCAAAGGTCGTCCTGCTCGCGCCCAACCCGCGCAAGATCGCCTACCTCGAGGTCGACGACGCGCGCGGCCGCCACTTCGCCGCGGCCCTCGACGTGCGCACCGAGCCGGGCGATCCCACGCCGCGCGCCGCGCTCGAGCTGCCGCCGCTGCCCGACGGGCTGTACTGGTTGGCGGTCTCGGGCGACACGCGCGGCACCGACGCGATGCTCGGCGCGGCCATCGCGAAGCCGTTCGTCGTGGGCAAGCCCGCCGCGCTCTCCGACACGAGCGCGTGCGGCGTGGGGGCGTTCTTGGCGAAGAACCCGGGCTCGCGGTTTCTCAAGTGGGACGCGCTCGACGGGCTGTCGAGTCGGCGCGGGCGCGAGGCGGCGCGGCGGCGCATTGGGTTGCTCATCGGGGTGCTCTCCCTGCTCGTCGCGGCGATGATCGAGGCCGTGCTCATCGGTCAGGGTGCGAAGGAGGCGCGCGAGCAGGTGGCCGCCGCGCTGGCCGACGCCGACGACGCGACCGACGCCGGGGCCGAGGCCCGCCGTCAGCACATCGCCCGCACCGGCGGCGCGGGGAACGTCGTCGTGGGGCTGTTGCTCGCGCTCCTGGGCTTCGGGCTGCTCGCGGCGTTCGCCGCCACGCGCTGAGGGGGCCCCCGTCAGCCGGCGAGCAGCTGCGCGTCGGCCGCGAGATCCGCGTCGGCCACCTGATCGACCCCGTGTCGCGCGAAACGTCGCGCCGCCGCGCCGAAGCGCGCGCGGTCCTCTGGACGCTTTGCGCGGGTGGCCTCGCGCACGAGCAGCGCGAGCTCCCACGCGCGCCCGAGCGTGAGCGCGAACCTGCGCGCGCCGGCCTCGGCGCTGGCGGGCCCGTTGTCCTTGGCCGCGACGATCCACTCGAGGGCGCGCAGGCACGCGCCGCGGGCCAGCTCTGCCGGCTCCTTGAGCGAGGGGTCGGCGCCCTTGATGCAGCTCTCGACCTCCCGCGCGAGCGCGCTGAGGTCACCACCGCGCGAGACGACGCGCAGCAGGTCGAGCGACAGCACGTTGGTGGTGCCCTCCCAGATGGGGAGCACCTGGGCGTCGCGCAGCATGCGAGGCAAACCTGTATCTTCCACGTATCCGGCGCCGCCGAACGCCTCGAGCGCCTCGCTCACGACCGCCACGGCCTGCTTGGCCGTCATCAGCTTCGCGATCGGCGTGGCGATGCGCGCGAGCTGCTTGTCGTCGTCGCTCGCCTCGCCCACGTCGTCCTTGCCCAGGAGCTCGACCGTGCGGAACGCGAGCAAGAAGGCGCCCTCGTACTCGGCCTCCATGCCCGCGAGCGTGTCGGCGTGCAGGGGCTTCTGCGCGAGGGGCGCGCCGAACGCGACGCGTCGCTGCGCGTAGTCCCGCGCGAGCGCGATGGCGCGACGCATGCCGGCGACCGCGCACACCGAGTTCCACGTGCGTGTCACGGTGAGCATCGGCGAGATGTTCTTGATGCCGTCGGTGAGCCCGTACACCGGCGTGGCCAGCGTCCCGTCGAGCGTGAGCTCGGCGGTCGGGACCATGCGCGTGCCGAGCTTCTCTTTGAGGCGGTTGACGCGGATGCCGTTGGGCGCGCCCTCGGCGTCGCGCACCTCGAGGTAGAAGAGGGCGAGCCCACTCCCGCCCGGCGGATTGCCCTCGGGGCGCGCGAGCGTGAGCGCCATCTGAGATGTCGTCGCCGAGCTGAACCACTTGGTGCCCGAGAGGCGCCACGCGCCGTCGACCTGGCGCGCCACCGACTCGCACACCGCGACGTCGGAGCCCCCGGTGCGCTCGGTCATCCACTGGCCGCTCGTCCACGCCGTCGCCGGGTCGCGGCTCGTGAGGCGCGGCAGTGCGCGGTCGACGAGCGCCGCGTTGCGCGACGACTCGAGCGTGCGCGCCGCGCCGTCGGTCATGGCGAGCGGACACGAGTAGACGCAGAGCGACGGCTCGGTGAGGTACACGAGGGCGAACTGCGCGATGCGAGAGAGAGCTCCCTGCTTGCGCTCGTACGCCTTGGCGACGAAGCCGTGACGCGCGGCGATCTCCGCGGCGCGCGCCCACAGCGGCGTCAGCTCGATGCGATCGACGCGGTGACCCCACGCGTCCCACTGCACGAGCTTGGGCTCGTCGTTGCGGCCCTCGAGCTGCATGCGATAGAGCGGACCGCCGGCGAGCGCGCCCAGCTCGAGCATCTCGGGCTCGAGGTCCTTGCGCACGTCGGGGGGTAGCGCCGCGTCGAGGTATGCCCTGAGGACGGGATCCGCCTCGTACTGGTTTCCGAGCTCCGGAGGGGTCTGGTAAAAAGGCATGCCTAACGATACGCCTCGCCGGGGGGTTCGGGCCATGCTCCTGCTCATCGTCTTGGGAACGCGCGGGGTGACCTACACGACGGGAACCGGCGAGCTCGCGTGCCCCACCTGCCAGGCCCAGACGACGTACCGCGCGCGGCGCGTGCGGCGCTTCTTGTCGCTGTACTTCGT
>JAGQJA010000352.1:634-3733 GCA_020430845.1 Myxococcales bacterium | reverse complement strand
GCGAGGTTCCACGGCGCCGTGCTCCGCGTGATGGTGTGGATGATGCTCGCCGACGGCGAGATCGATCCCGAGGAGCGGCGCGCGATCTTCGACCTGTACGACAAGCTCACCGGCGCGGCGCTCGGCGACGACGCGCTCTCGGCAGAGATCGCCGCGTGCGAGCGCGCGGATGCGTCGATCACCGAGTACCTGGGCTCGCTGGTGGGGCGGCTCAACGACGAGGGCAAGGACACGGTGCTGCGCGCCGCGATCTGCGTGGCGGGCGCCGACGGTCGCGTCGACGCGCGAGAGGCGCTCTTGCTCCGCGAGATCGGCGCGGCGCTCGAGGTCTCTCCCGCGCGACAGCAGGCGTTGCTCGCGGAGCTGTCGGTCGCCGCGTGAGTGGCGTCAATCGAGCACGAGCGCGCCGAACCGCTCCGGCACGTGGAAGTTCGGCTTGGGCGTGCGCGTCGGGCTCCACGCGAGGTACAAGCGCGGCGCCTTGCCCTCCATGCGGTAGAGGGCGAACGGCAAGCGCGCGCCCTTCTTGAGCGCGGCCAGCACGTCGGGCGAGCGCAGCGCCACCTCGATGGTCGCGCGTTTGTGCGCGACGTCGACCTTGGTGGCGATCGTGGGCACGCTCGACCACGCGGCGTCGCTCTTGTGCGCGCGCCGATCGACCGAGAGATCGAAGAAGTGTCCGCGCGGGCCGACCTCGACCTCGAAGTACCGTTGTCGATCGCGCGCGTCGGCGCCCACGAAGATCTCCACGCAGTCTTCTTGGTAGAGCCGCTCGCGCTCCACCTCGACGGGCCGCGAGGTGTCGACGTTGATCTCGGCGCCCTCGAGCTCGAAGAGCGCGAAGAGGCCCGTCGCGCTCCACCCCACGCGCGCCGTCGTGCGCGGGCCGCCCGGCGCGCCCGACCAGTCCGTGTCCCACGACACGGGCCGCGCCTGATCCCACGCGGCGTCGCGGACGCCGTCGATCGTCGGGGCGACGTCGAAGTGCAGCGCGTGGGCGACGCGCTCGCCGTCCGCAGGCGCCGGGTTGGCGGGCGACGGCTCGACGGCGACCCCGGAGCGGCGAAAGGTGTCGGGGCTGCCCGGCGACGCGCCGTCGGAGTGGAGCTCGAAGCCCGACATCGAGACGAAGTGCACGGGGCGCGGCGACGCCAGCAAGTGCGCGCCGTTGCCCGAGATTTCGACGCTCGAGAGATCGACGCCGAAGCGCTTCGCTGCGGTCTCGACGAGCGGCGAGGTGCGGTGGCCGCCGAGCTCGGCGGCGAGCCCGGCGTTGTCCCAGAGGCCGAGCGCCTGCGCGGCGACGCGGTCGACCGCGATCGGGTTGGTGCCGGCCACGACGAACGACTCGCGCGACGGCCAGAGCTTGCGGAACCCGTCGCCACCCATCGCAGGCGCGCCGTCGGCGATCACGGCGTGCGGCGCGGAGATCTCGAGCACGTCGGTCATGCGCTCGGCGAACACCTCGAGCGCCGAGAGGTAGGCGGCGCGCCCCGCGACCGGGTCGGTCTTCAACAGGGTGAGGGCCGGACCGAGCTCTTTGTGCATGCGCCACTTCTGGCGAAACGCGGGCGATGCGTCGCTCAGCATGACCGTCCCCTGCATGCCCTTGACGCCGACCGACACGACGCCGAAGCGGTGCGCCTTGAGCTTGGGCACAGACACGAAGAGGCCATGGTCGAGGTGCTCGGCGAGGATCTTGGGCACGAGGAGCGTCGGCGCGTGCGTCTTCTCCATCCCGGTCACGCCGAGCGGACGGCCGGGCGCGTCGCCCTCGACGTCGAAGACGCCGTCGTCGTCCATGGCGACGAGCGGCACACCTTCTTCGCGGGTCATCGTCGCGTAGCCGGTCACGCGCACGAGCCGCTCCCAGTCGGCGTGCGTGGCGCCCCACCCCTCGGCCACGGTCACGCGCGTGTGCCCGCGCGCCTTGAGGCACCTGACGATGCCGCGCACGAGCTCCGGGTCGGTGGTGCGACCGCGCACGCCGTCGTCTCCGCCGCTCTTGGCGGGGTCTTTGAACCACTCGAAGCCGCCGATGTTCGGCTTGACGAGGACGGGCGTCGAGGCCGGACGTCTTGGGATCACGGCCTCGCACGCGGCCTTGCCGAGCTCGACGAGGTCCGTGCCCTCGAGGACCGACACGGCGGTCTTGTCGCCTGCGATGCGCGCGTGCGAAGCGCGACGGAGGGCGACGCCGTCGATCGCGTCCTTGGTGAGCACAGAAGGGCCCGCGTCCCACGCGGCCGACGCCTGGGTCACGACCTCGGGCTCGGCGGAGGCGGACGCCGTGGCCGGCGCTGCCGCAGAGGTAGAGGACGGCGCGAGCGACGCGTCCCCACCGCCGTCCGCGCGCCGTGAGCAGCGCTCCGACGCGCAGCCGCAGAGGAGAGCCAGCGCCACGAAGGCCACGCGTCGGTCAGGCATCGCGCCCATCGTACGCCCACCGAAGGTGACGTGTTCCCGCGCCGTTGGCTATCCTGGCAAGCTCATGGCCAGCCTCGTGGGGGAGACTCTCGCCGGCAAGTACCGACTCGACGCCGAGCTCGGGCGCGGCGGCATGGGGGCGGTGTACCGCGCGCGGCACGTGTCGCTCGGCACGGACGTCGCCGTCAAGGTGCTGCACGAGGAGCTGTGCGCGCAGCCCGGGCTCGTCGAGCGGTTCGTCCGCGAAGCGCGCGCCGCGACGCTGGTTCGCCACCCCAACGTCGTCGAGATCCTCGACGTGGGCGAGGACCCGCGCGGCCCGTTCATCGTGCAGGAGCTGCTCGAGGGCGAGAACCTCGAGGACTACGTGCGCGCCCGCGGGGGCAAGCTCTCGTTCGCCGAGACGGTCGAGATGCTCAGCCCGGTCATCGAGGCCGTGGCCGAGGCGCACGCGAGCGGGGTGGTCCACCGCGACATCAAGCCCGAAAACGTCTTCGTGTCTCGCGCACGCGGTAAGTCGGTGCCCAAGCTGCTCGACTTCGGCATCTCACAGATCCGCAAGGGGGACGTGCGGGTCACCGCCACGGGCGTCACCATGGGCACGCCCGCGTACATGGCGCCCGAGCAGATCCGCGCCGCGCACACGGCCGACGCGCGCAGCGACGTGTGGTC
>JAGQJA010000352.1:0-605 GCA_020430845.1 Myxococcales bacterium | reverse complement strand
CTGCCGTTCGTCGCCGACTCGGCCGGCGCGCTCTTCGTGGCGATCGTCACAGAAGAGGCGCCGCTGCTCAGCAGCGTCGATCCGACGGCGACGGCCGCCGCGACCCGCATCATCGCGCGTTGCCTGCGCAACGCGCAGGACCGCCGCTACCCGTCGGCGTCCGAGCTGCTGCGCGATCTCCAGCTCGCGGTGCTCGACGAAGAGATCGAGCCGACGCAGCGCCACTCGCTGCCCCCCAGGCTCCAGGCGCCCGACCTCGAGTCGCAGGTGCGCTTCAACCCGGCCGACCAAGCGCGCGTCGCCGCGTTCGGAGAGACGATGCCCGGCGCCGGCCCGCCCGCCGTGCCGGATCTCGACCTGCCGCCATCCGAGCCTCGCCGTGCCCCCGCCGCGCCCAAGCCCGCGCCGGCGTCGGCACCGAAGCTCGATCTTGCCTTCACGCCGCCGCGCCTCGCCGACGGCTCCGCGCCGCCGCCGCCCGTCCCGCCCTTCGTCGACCCCGCCGCGCGCCCCCCGTCCGCCCCCGACCTCGCCCTCCCCAACAACGCGCAAGCCCCCGCGCAAGCGCCCGCACCCGCGCACGGGCGCGCCCACCGCACGGCATA
>JAGQJA010000027.1:19649-25620 GCA_020430845.1 Myxococcales bacterium | reverse complement strand
TCGATGCGCGCCGCCTCGGCCAGTTCGTCGGGCACCGTCAGGAAGAACTGGCGGAAGAGGAAGGTGGCGGTGGCGGAGGCGATCAGCGGCAGGGTCAGGCCGACGTAGGTGTCGATCATGCCCAGGTCGGAGACGACCTTGAAGGTCGGGATGATGCGCACCTCGACCGGCAGCATGAGGGTGACGAAGATCATCCAGAAGAAGAAATTGCGCAGCGGAAAGCGGAAATAGACGATGGCGAAGGAGGCGATGATCGAGATGGCGATCTTGCCGATGGCGATGGCCAGCGCCATGACCAGGCTGTTGAACATCATGCGGCCCACCGGCGCCGCGGCGCCGGCCTCGGTGCCGGAGGTCAGCACCTGCGAATAATTTTCCCAAAGGTGCGAGCCCGGCACGAGCGGCATGGGCACGCTGATGATCTCGTCGAGCGTCAGCGTCGAGGCGACGAAGGTGACGTAGAGCGGAAAGGCGACGATGACCACGCCAAGGATCAGCACGGCATGCGAGAAGAAGGTCAGCCAGGGGCGGTTCTCGATCATCGGGTCTTGACGCTACCGCCTTGCTCCCTCTCCCGCTGGCGGGAGAGGGAGTAAAACCGTGCGGGCGATCTGTGTGCTTTCAATATTGCACCTTGCGCTCGACAAACCTGAACTGCACCACCGTCAGCGTGATGACGATCAGCATGAGAATGGCCGATTGCGCCGAGGAGCCGCCCAGGTCGGCCGCCTTGACGCCGTCGTAGTAGGCCTTGTAGACCAGGATGTTGGTTGCGCCGGCCGGTCCGCCCTGGGTGGTGGCGTCGATCACGCCGAAGGTGTCGAAGAAGGCATACACGATGTTCACCACCATGAGGAAGAAGGTGGTGGGCGAGAGCAACGGGAAAATGATCGTCCAGAAGCGCCGCCCCGGCCCGGCGCCGTCGATGGCGGCGGCTTCGATGAGCGAGCGCGGGATGGACTGCAGCCCGGCAAGGAAGAAGAGGAAGTTGTAGCTGATCTGCTTCCAGGTCGAGGCGATCACCACCAGCAGCATGGCCTGGTCGCCCTGCAGCACCCAGTTCCAGTCGACACCGTTCTTCTTCAGCACATAGGTGACAATGCCGATGGAGGGCGCGAAGAGGAAGGCCCACAGCACGCCGGCCACCGCCGGCGCCACGGCGTAGGGCCAGATGAGCAGGGTCTTGTAGGCCAGCGCACCCTTCGCCACGCGATCGACCATCGTCGCCAGCAGGAGCGCGATGACGATGCCCGAGCCGGCCACCAGCGCGCTGAAGAGCGCGGTGATCTTGAAGGAGGCGAGATAGCGCGAATCGGCGAAGAGCGACTGGAAGTTGGCCAGGCCGACGAACTGGGTTTTCAGCCCGAAGGCGTCCTGCAGCTGGAAGGAATACCAGATCGCCTGGCCGGCCGGCCAGAAGAAAAAAATGATCGTGATTGCGATCTGCGGCGCGAGCAGCGCGTAGGGCAGCCACGCCGAGCGGAAGACGACGCGTTTTTCCATTCCGTTCGGCGTATTACAGAGGCTGACTTTCCCTTTGCGGGCTATTTACTTGTTGGCTGCCTCGAACTTGCGCAGGATGTCGTTGCCGCGCCTGACGGCATCGTCCATCGCCGCCTTGGCGGTCTTCTTGCCCTGCAGGACGGACTCGATCTCCTCCTCGAAAATCTCGCGGCCCTGCACGAAGCCGCCGAAGCGCAGGCCCTTGGAGTTGGCGGTGGGCGGCTTGTGGTTCAGCTGGTGAATGGCGACGTCGACGCCGGGGTTCTTGTCGTAGTAGCCGGACTTCTTCGTCATCTCATAAGCGGCCAGGGTGATCGGCACGTAGCCCGTGCTCGTGTGCCAGTCCATCTGCACTTCCGGGCGCGAGAGGTAGGCGAAGAATTTCGCCACGCCCTTGTAGTCCCCGGCCGGCTTGCCGGCGAGGACCCACAGCGTGGCGCCGCCGATGATGGAATTCTGCGGCGCGCCCGGCATGTCGTCGTGGTAGGGCAGGAAGTGGGCGGAGAAGTCGAACTTGGCGCCCTTGCGGATCTTGCCGATGGCCGAGGAGCTGGAGGTCAGCATGGCGCAGTCGCCGCTGATGAAGCGGTCCTCGCCTTCCTGCCTGCGGCCGGAGTAGGTGAACCAGCCCTGCTTGGCGTAGTAGCCGAGCGTGGCGATATGCTGGATGTGGGCCGGGGTATTCACGCGGAACTCGGTGTCGAGGCCGGCCATGCCGTTTTCCTTCGTGCCGATCGGCAGGTTGTGCCAGGCGCTGAAGTTCTCGACGTGCACCCAGGAGGGCCAGCCGGTGGTGTATGCGCAGGACTGGCCGGCGGCCTTCAGCTTCTCGGCGGCGACGGTGAACTCCTTCCAGGTCTTCGGCGCCCTGTTCGGGTCGAGGTTGGCCTTCTTGAAGGCGTCCTTGTTGATGTAGAAGATGGCCGTCGAGCTGTTGAAGGGCATCGACAGCATGTTGCCCTGGGTATCGGAGTAATAGCCCGTCACCGCCGGCAGGTAGGCCTTGGGATCGAAGGGCTCGCCGGCGTCCTTCATGAGCTTGGCCACCGGCACGATCGCGCCCTTGGCCGCCATCATGGTGGCGGTGCCGACCTCGAATACCTGCACGATGTGCGGCGGGTTGCCGGCGCGGAAGGCGGCGATGGCGGCGGTCATGGATTCAGGGTAGCTGCCCTTGTAGACCGGACTCAGTTTGTACTCGGACTGGCTGGCGTTGAAGCCCCTGGCGATCTCGTTGATCTTCTCGTTGTGCTGGCCGCTCATGGAGTGCCACCACTGGATTTCGGTCTGGGCCTGGACGGCGGGGATGCCGAAGATGCCGGCGGCGAACAGCGTAACGACTAGAACCTTGGATTTCATTGTTGTTCTCCTCCTTTGGTTTGTCTGGGATCCGTGGGCATCAGGGATGGCCTGAAGCCGATCTACTGTGCGCGGAGAAGTATCCCCGCCCGGGGAATCGGAGTCAATCGCCTGCCAGCCGCCCAGGCCGTGGTCAGGAAGGCAGCGGGCGCTTGAAGATCCAGTTGCGGTTCAGTGTCTGGTCCGGCGCCTGAACCAGTTCCCAGCCTTGCGCGCCGAGTTTGTTCAGCTCGTCGGCGACCGCCTGGGTGTAGGCCTGCAGCCTTTCCTTTTCGCGGCTACCGTGGATGCGGGCCTCCTTTTCGGCTATCGGGTGAATGTCGCTGCGGATCAGGTACTCGAAATTCTGCATGTTCAACCCCTCTGTGGATGGTGCGAACGAAGTTCAGTATGAGGCATTGCCCACTCAGGCGCGGCTTTTCGGACATAATCACTCACGCATGATGAATCACCGGAGCTGTCCGCAATGACCCCCAGCGCCATCGTTAAGTATCTCGACCAGTACGTCGTCGGCCAGGACGAGGCCAAGAAGGTCCTCGCCGTCGCCGTCTATTCCCACTACAAGAAGGTCGCCAAGGCGAGGAGCGACACAATCGACCCCGTCAAGAGCAACATCCTGCTGGTCGGCTCCACCGGCACCGGCAAGACGCTGCTGTGCGAGACGCTGGCGCGCGCCCTCAAGCTGCCCTTCGTCACGGCGGATGCGACTTCTCTGGCGCAGACGGAGTTCGTCAACGAGGAGATCGACGCCATCCTGCAGCGCCTGCTGGAGAAGGCGGACGGCGACGTGGCGCGGGCGCAGTGCGGCATCGTCTTCATCGACGAGGTGGACAAGCTCAAGGCGATCAGCGGCCAGGCGCGCGGCGCCTCGGGCGAGAGCGTGCAGCACGCGCTGCTGAAGATCATGGAAGGCTCGCCGGTGCGCCTCAAGCACGGGCAGTACATCGACACCACCAACATCCTCTTCATCTGCGGCGGCGCCTTCGTCGGCCTCGACCAGATCGTCCAGCGCCGCGTCGGCAAGCAGACGCTCGGCTTCGGCGCCGACATCAAGTCGAAGAAGGAGTTCAAGCTCGGCGAGCTTCTCCTGCAGGTCCAGCCCGAGGACCTGCTCAAGTTCGGCCTCATCCCCGAGTTCATCGGGCGCCTGCCCGTCATCGCCACGCTGCACGAGCTCGACGAGGACGCCCTCATCGACATCCTCACCAAGCCGCGCAACGCGCTGGTGAAGCAGTTCCAGAAGCTCTTCGAGATGGACGGCGTGAAGCTCAAGTTCGCCAAGACGGCGCTGAGCGCGGTCGCCCGCGAGGCGCTCAACCGCAACGCCGGCGCGCGCGGCCTTCGAGCCATCCTCGAGGGCTCGATGCTCGACATCATGTACGACGTGCCGTCGCGGCAGGGCATCAAGGAGGTCGTGATCAACGAAGAGGTGATCACGAAGAACGACCCGCCGCTCATCGTCTACCAGAAGGAAGCCGAGCTCGCCTGACGGGCGATGAGCACGGGGGGAGAGCGACCTAGCGCAGCGGCGCGCCACATCTCGGTGCGCTGCCGCGAGCCGCTGCGTGGCGACGTGGCGATCGCGCAGGTGCTCGCCGAGATCCCCGACGATCACGCCCTCAAGGGCATGTTCTTCCGCCGGTACGTCGACGCGCTCGGCGCCGAGCTCGACGTGCTCCTGCCCACGCTCGACGCGCCGCCGCGGCTCGGCAGGTACATGCCGTTCTCGACGTACCCGCTGGCCGACTACCTGCGCCTGTTCGATCGCGTGGCCCGGTCTCGATACGCGGGCTTCGGCGTGCGCGAGGCCTATCGCATGCTCGCGCGCTCCGAGGTCGAGGTGTTCGTCGCCTCGACGCTCGGACGCGTCACGTTCTCGCTGCTCCAGGATCCGGCCGCGGCGCTGCTCAAGTACCCGGAGTCGTTCGGCGTGCTCGCCTTCGGGCCCAAGGTCCGCGCGGAGCGGGCGGGCGAGGGCGTGTGCGTGGTGTTCGAGCCGTACCGCGGCGCGCTCGAGTACGCGATCGGCGTGCTCGAGGGGCTCGTGCTGGCGTTCGACCAGGAGCCGGCGCTCGAGATCGAGCACGGCGACGCCCGCACCGAGCTCTTGGTCACGTGGTCCACGCACGACGCCGGGGCGCCGTCCATCCGCCCGTCGATGCCGCCTCCGTCGATGCCGCCTTCGTCGGCCGGCCGGCCTCCGTCGAGCCGCAAGCCACGCTGAGCGACGCGCTCAGCCCTCTTGGCGTCGCAGCGGCAGGCGCACCTCGAAGCGCGCGCCCGGCGCCGAGCTGCGGGCGAGGCGGAGCGTCCCGCCTTGCTCCTCGATGAGCGTGCGCGCCGTGACGAGCCCCAACCCGAGGCCGAGCGGCTTGGTGGTGAAGAGCGGCTCGAACAAGTGCTCCTCGATCTCCGCCGCGACGCCAGGGCCGCTGTCCTCGAGCGCGATGACGACGAAGTCACCTTCGCGCAGCGTCTCGAGCACCAGGCGTTGGCGGCCGGTCTCGAGCGTCTCGCCCATCGCGTCGACCGCGTTGTCGACGAGGTTCGACAGCGCGCCGTGCACCTGGTCGACGTCGACCGACAGGAGCGGCACTTGCGCGAGCCTCCGCTCGATCTCCACGTGCGGCGGGGGCGAACGCTCCGCGAGCACCTGCTCCACCAGCGCGATGACGTCGACGCGCCGGGGGATGGGCGCGCGGACCCGCGCGTAGTCGAGCAGGTGCGTGATGATCTGGTTGGCGCGCTTGACCTCGTCGTGGATGATCGAGAGCGCCCACGGCCCCTCGTCACCGCCCTGACGCGAGACGTGCCGCTCGAGCACGTACGCGGCGTTCTTGATCGCGCCGAGCGGGTTGCGGATCTGGTGCGCCATGCCGCCCGCGAGCTGTCCCAGGACGGCGAGTCGCTCTTTGCGCACGAGGCCGGCCTGCGCGTCGGCCAGCTCACGCGATCGCGCGTCGACGCGCGCGCCGAGATCGTTCTTGGTGCGCTCCAGCTCTTCGCTCACCGCGCGGAGGTCGGTGACGTCGTGGAGCGCGCCCACGACGTGGCTCACGGCGCCGTCACCGTCGCGCATCGCGGCCCGCGTGACGGTCACGAGGCGCCG